>JARCMD010000010.1 GCA_030248885.1 Leptolyngbyaceae cyanobacterium MP9P1.79
CCTGTAGGGGCGTTCGCGTAGCGTGTGCTTTGCACTTAGCATCCGGCAGACAGAGCCTTGAATCGACCAGAAGGTCATTGCCCGGATGCTTCGCCCTTCCGGTGCCGGGTCTAAACTTTTCTAGAAATCTCCTTAGTAATCAAAGGTTATCTAAGTAGACCAAAAATCTACTTGAGTTTTGCTTAATATTTATTGTGGTTAACGGGTGCGGAGGGACTCGAACCCCCGACAGGCTGCTTAGAAGGCAGCTACTCTATCCACCTGAGTTACGCACCCAAACATGACACACGTTAACGTTTCCAGTTTTTGACTAAGATCAGCTTAGTGGAACCTGATTCAATCTAGACTAATTTACTCGAAACTTTTCCTCTAAACTATTGTATCGATCGCCTCAAATACGGGCAACCTAATAGCACATGGCTATATGGTTTTGCATATCACAGAGTGAGTCCTTAATTTTTAAATTGGATTTCACAACGTTTTTAACCTTGTAAATCGTTAATAACTTCGTAGATAAGGAGAAACTCTCGATATTACCTTAACGATTTTAGAAGTCGAATGTACACTAAAGACCAGAATCATCAGGGCTGATTGAGTTAGTGTGTTAGTCAAAGCGATCGAAAAGCGTGTTAAAAAGCAATGTATTGCTATCAATAAATTGCTGTTTAACAAAGCCTCTACACAGAGATGATGCACGTTGAGACAGCCGCTTGGTGATTGCATGTAGAGCAACCCCGGTCTGAAAGGAGTCAGTTCAGAGTCTCATGTTTATTTTAAAGAGACAAGATGTTGAAATTTCTAGCGTTCAACACCCTACACGGGGAGATCAGCAAATTCCGATTCTCCTGTATCAAGGGCAGAGCTTTCGTTTGATCAACGTTTTTAACGCGAGTCAAGAGGAAGAAGCCAGATCGTTTTGGCGGGATTTAACGGACAATCGTGGCAAAGCTTGTGTACTGTTAGAGGAACCAGAGCGCTATAGTGTTTGGGGAAAAGTTCGATTAGATCAGCTAGGAAGCGAGGTTCAGGCTACTCCCGATTCAGCGCCCCCCGGTTTCACCCAGGCTGCGATTTTGCTGCTGCAAGCCGTTTACGCAGACGTTGAGGACATGCTCGGAGCCAAGCAAGCTGGGATGTTTCAAAAAGATATTGGTGAGCTTCTTAAGCAGTGGCGGTTTCCCCAAACCGACTCTCCTGAATCTGTCAAAGGGCTACTAAATGTAGATCCCATGACCATGATCCAAGTTCCCCCCTGGCAAGAACACCATATCAATACGCTGCTCCAAGAGCTACACAAGCTGGGGAAACGCTACTTTGGTAATGCCAACTTTACAGAAAGGGTTCTTGACTCCTTGCAGGATTTGCCATCTGGCGATCGAAAGCAGTTTATGACTTGGCTAAAACAATCCCCCAACCACAAAGAATGGCGATAACTGAATTAATTTTTACAAGCAAATTGTTCAGAATCACTTTGACTTGCCCCTAGTAGCAACAGCACGTTTTTAGCAACGCACAAAGTAAAGTTTCACGTCAGATGCGACTTTTTCAATAGTAAAGTTTATAATTGCATCTCTCTGGTTCAGCCGTTCAATTCCTTCTGCTAGCTATTCGGTATAAATTCTAATGAGCAGCACTCACAATAAGAAGTCATCAGGTTCTAAACAACTCCTCTCTGTGCAAACGATCGTCCTAGCTGCCGTTGCTTGGGGCGTTTTGTCTCTTTTATTGCTGCTTCTTTTTAGTGTTGCTCCGGATGGAGAAACACAGCCGAAGTGGTACAAAATCGCAACGTTCATTACAGAAGAAGTTGCTTATCTCGGAGCCGCAATTCTGTGCTTCAGGAACTGGCGTAGCCCCCAGATTGTCAGCGGTCGCAATGTGTGGCTGGCGATCGGTGCAGGCATGGGTTTTTATTTTATTGGAAACATCTGCTTGGGCTATTGGGAAATTGTCTTAGATCTAGAACCAGATGTTTCCTTGGGAGATCCCTTCTTCGTCCTGGCATACCTTTGCCTCGTAATTGGGATGACCATGGCTGTTTTCTCCAGGCGATTGACTCTGGAAGTGTGGCAGTGGGGCGTGATTGTTGTAATTGCCATATCGGGCATTGCTATAGCCGTTCTCACCTATCCCTTTCCCAGTGGCGATGCAGCCCAACTATTCTTCTCTGAGCCTGCGATCGCCCAAACTAAACCGCCTCAGACTAAACCTGCTACTGCTAAGCCTGCGGTAACCCCAGCAAAACCTCTCACGGCTCCCCAGCTGACTCCTCAACCCGTTACGTCTCCCGCAGCTCAAGCTCCGGCTGTTGCTCCGTCCCCTAGCGCTGTGCAAGCCAGTCCTGCTGCCTCAACCGCTGCCCCGGACAGCGAGCCAAAAGTTGCCCCTCCTCAATGGGTGACTAACGTTGAAAATTTATTGGCACCTGCAAAGAACTTTTTGAGCGCATTTTACGTAGCCTGTGACGTTTTGCTCCTGATTATGGCGACCGTCTTGTTGATGGCCTTTTGGGGGGGACGATTCTCTGTGTCTTGGCGGATGATTGCGGCTGCCGCCGCATCGCTCTACATTGCAGATATTTGGTTTAATTTTGCCCTAAAGAACAATCCTAACTACACAACGGGGAGTAGTCCGATCGAGGTGTTTTGGGTCTTTAGTGGCGTTCTGTTTGGGATTGGGGCAGCCCTGGAACACGACCTTTCTACCCGTTCTAGACGGACAACTGGCCGTAAGCGCGGTTAACTTAGGCTCATCCGTGGCAATTTCCGATCCAACGTTCCCTTCAATTCAACGGTATGACCCCCAAATTATCTGAATCTGATAAGGAAGCGATTCTGACACTTTATCAGTCGTCGGAAGAGACCACTTCGACGCTGGCTCATCGCTATGGAGTAAGCAACACCACAATTAGCCGGATCTTAAAGAGCAGCTTGTCAGAGGAAGATTATGATGCGCTGGTGCATCAAAAGCGATCGTCGCGCAATTTGGTGGGAGCAGAATCCACGCCTAGGAAATCCTTGCCTGTACTTCAGTCAACCGTGGTAGACCTCCCCGCCGATGATTCATTAGTGCCACTGCCTCTGGATTTAGCGTCCCGATCGCCCAAGGATGGAGAGGTGAGATCAAAGCAACCTCCTCTAGTGCGGCGGCGGCAGCGATCGTCTATCTCCGACCGGGAAGATGCTGAGCCTGAGATACCAGCAGCAATGCAGCTAGAGCTACCCCCTAGCCCACCCAACACTGACGAAATCGCCCCAGGTTTTTTCCAGCAGGACGATCGCTTGGTAGGCAATGACCTTGAAGATAATGACCTCGTAGAGATGATCGCTGAGGAGTTATCGTCCTCGAAGCCGCGCTTAGGGGAATTTGAGGACGAAGGTGACTTTGATGAAGATTTAGAGGATGAGGACGATCTAGAAGACGATTTAGACGAGGATGACTCTGACGGTAGCTTAGGAATGACGCTGCGCCATACTCGGCAAGACATCCCGCTACAGGTTTTACCGTTGTCGGAAGCATCAATTCCACGCACATTTTATCTTGTGGTTGATCACGCAGCAGAGTTGGTCACTCGCCCCTTGCAGGACTTTGGCGATTTGGGGCAGATTCCGCCCCAAGATGTGCAGGCAGAAACCCTGCCCATTTTCGATAACCACCGCGTTGCTCGACGGTTTTCTAAGAAAACTCAGCGAGTGGTGAAGGTTCCTGATGGCAGAATGCTGGAAAAAGTGGGCCCCTATCTCCAAGCAAAAGGGATTACCCGGTTGCTTATAGATGGTCAAGTCTACTCCTTTGATTAAGGAATCGGAATTAAATAACTTGCAAATTGCAGGTTGGGCTGAGCTTGGCGTAGCTTGCTTTCCATAGGGTAATCAAACGCTTAGAGATGTTGGGTTTCATTCTTCGACCCAACCTACGCAGGTTATTTAATCCACGCTCCTAAGAATTTTGTAAAACTAACGATCGGAGGCAAGGGTTAAGCCCCTTGCCTGCGATCGGTTTGGCGGCAATAACCCCATCAAAATAGCTTTGGTGGAGCGGGGGCACTGGGCAACGCTGGGGCGCTCGGTGCGGCAGGCGCGCTCGGTAACGCTGGGGCATTGGGCAATTCTGGGGCACCAGGCACAGAGCCAGGGAGGGAACTCCCGCTATTGCTGCTTCCTCTGCCGGAGCAGACACGCTGTTTGCCGTTGGGCAACGTAGCACCGCAGAGGTTCGTGGCGTTAAAGCGAATTCCACCTAGTCTGGCACCCGTTAAATCGGCGTTACTCAGGTCGGTACTGGTCAAGTTAGCCTGGGTCAAATTGGCGTTCTTCAGGTTTGCATCACTGAGGTTTGCTCTAGTAAGATTTGCCCCGCTTAGGTTGGCCCCGCTTAGGTTAGCCCCGCTTAGGTTGGCGTTGGTCAGATTTGTGCCCCGTAAGTCGTAGTTCCGTAGATCCAGCCCACTGAGGTTTGCGCCTGCCAAGTCGGTGCCCGCGATCGTGATCCCCCTGATTTTTGCTCCTTCCAGGCTGGTGTCCCCAAGCTGGGCATCTCGCAGATTGGCATTCCGCAAGTCACTGCCCTCCAAAGCCGCATTGCGAAGATTCGTGCTGGTGAGGTTGGTATTTTGTAGATTGGCGAACACGAGGTTTATCCCGCTCAGGTTCGTACCACTAAGATTTGCCCCTGTGAGGTCAGCCCCTTTAAAGTTTGCCCCGCTAATGGTCGCCCCAACGAAATTAGTGCTGGTCAAAAAGGCATTACTCAAATTGGTGCTGCTGAGGTTGGTGCCCCCTAGATCAGAGTTCCGCAAATCTGCGCTATTCAGGCTTGTCTCCTGCAAGTTCGCACTTTCCAGATTTGTTTCCCGCAGATCGGAAATGAACAAGCTGGCGCGGTTGAGATTGGTGCCATTCAAACTGCTGGTGCTGAGGATGGTGCCCTCCAAATTGGCTCCTGTGAGGTTGGCTCCATCTAGCTTTGCCCCCAGCAGATTGGCGTTGCGTAGGTTCACACCAGTTAGATCAACGCCACTCAAATCCTGTCCCACACCGCCTTCATTTACCAGCGCCCAGGCTAAGCGCCACTTATCTTCTAGAGTGGTTTCCTTATTGATTTTGGTTCCCCTGAGATTGGCAACGGTCAGATTTGCTCCCCCTAAATCCGCACCTTCCAAATTCGCGCCAAACAAGTCTGCCCCTTCCAAATTGGCATTGCGGAGGTAGGCATCGCGCAAATCTGCTCCCTTGAGGTTGGCGTTTCGCAGGTCAGCCCGCTTCAGATTGGCATTGCGGAGGTAAATATTCTCTAGGTTGGCACTTTGTAAGTCACAACCCACACATTGCCGTGTTACCTGCAAGCGCTTCATATCGCCTTGGCTAACAGCACGGGCACTGGGAACAAAGGGCAAGGCGGTTAACAGAACAGCGATCAGTAGCGCGTGTTGCCTCATTTTTCTGATTCCTTGCGAGTTCTTTATAGAGAGAGACGATCGAACTTAAGTTTATGCCGATCGCTACGACTTTAGTCGCCAAAATGATCCAGGTTTCAATTTTTCAAACATCCTCTGAGATAATGATCCTAGCGATCGTCTTTGTTTGCAACCGACCAAAGTCCAACTGGAATTGATTTTATGAAGTTGAAGCAGATTTTCGCCTGGTCTGGTCTCCCGCTGGCATTCATGGCAACTCAGCGGGGGCTAGGAGCGATGCCTCCCCTACAAAGGGCCGACCGAATGCTGGTGGCTCAAGCGCCTGCCCCAGCGATCGGTGCCCCCCAACCTCCCACTGCGCCCCTGTCGCTCCCGCCCTTGCAAAATGGGCTGAGTGACTTCAACGATTTTGACTACTGGGTGGGACTTTGCGCCATGCTGAAGGGTGACAAAAAATATGCCGAGGCGATCGTGGCCTGTGAGCAAGCTCTGGGCATTCGCAAAGGTGATGCGCCGACCTGGGCAGAACGGAGTAATTTACTATTTCTGATCAGCAAATACCCAGAAGCTGTGGCCTCAGCGGATTTAGCCCTGCGGAATGACCCTAACTTCTCCCTGGCCTTTGCCTACCGTTGTGCTGCCATCACAGCCTTAGGGAAGTATGAAGATGCCCTCTTGGACTGCGACAAAGCACTAAAAGCTGATGGTAACTGGAGCTACGGGTCTCCAGCGGTGGCCTGGTTTTATCGCGCTGTGGCTTTGAAAGCGCTGGGGCGCAACGAGGAAGCCCTCACCGCTTACGATCGCGTCGTTTCTTTGGAACCCGAAAATTCCTACGCTTGGGCCCAGCGCTGTGAAGTCCTGTCCAATCTCAGCCGCCAAGAAAGGGCGATCGGCTCCTGCGATCAAGGCTTGCAGGTGAATGGCAATTGGGCAATTAGTACCCCTGCCCTAGCCTGGTTTAACCGAGGCAATGCCCTCCGCAAATTGGGCCGCTATCAGGAAGCCATCGCCTCCTACGATAAAGCGATCGCCATTACCCCCAATGATGCGGCTGCCTGGACAAACCAGGGCTTAGCTCTGGCAGAATTAGGTCGGTATAGTGAGTCCCTCGCCTCTCACAACTGGGCAATTAAAATTAATCCTAAATACTCCCTGGGGCTGACAAATCAGTGTGCGGCCTTAAACAAGTTGCTCCAGTTCAAAGATGCCCTAACTGCCTGTGATCAAGCGCTGAATAAGGAATCTGACCAACAGTGGGATGAAATTGGCCCTGCCCGCGCCTGGGATCAACGGGGAAATGCCTTGGCGGGATTGCTCCGCTACGATGAGGCCCTTGCATCCGCCGATCGGGCCATCACTATCAAGCCAGACTACGCCGAAGCCTGGAACAACCGAGGGGTGGCCCTCTGGTATCTCAAACGTTACAAGGAATCCCTGACCTCGATCGATCGCGCTGTGTCCATCAGCCCCGACTACTTCCAAGGCTGGCTCAGTAAGGGCAGTGTTCTGAGAGCCTTGGAGCGCTACGACGATTCGCTTGTGGCCTACGCTGAAGCCATTCGGATTCAGCCCCGCAATCCCAAGGTGTGGGCAAATCAAAGCGTAGTGTTGTGGCGATTGCAGCGCTACTCAGAGGCGGTGGCGGCGGCTGACAGAGCGATCAGCCTTGACCCAGATTCCTCCCAAGGTTGGTATAACCGAGCCGTGTCCTTAGTGTCTATGAAGCGCTATGAGGAAGCGATCGCTTCCTACGAACGGGCAACCCGCACTGATCCCAAGAGTGCCTACCTCTGGCTAGGGCAGGGCATGACGTTGAAACAGGTGGGCCGCTATGACGAGGCGCTGGTGGCATTCGATCGCTTTGTCAGCCTCAATCCTGAGTCGTTTGTCGGCTGGTTCAATCGGGGGCTGACGATGATTGCGCTCAAACAGAACCGGGATGCGATCGTTTCCTTCGATCAAGCCATCCGCATCAACTCCAAAAGTACCGATGTGTGGACGGCCAGGGGAATAGCCCTCGTACAGCTTAAAAAGTATCAGGATGCCCTGGTTGCTTTTGAGAGTGCATTGAGAATTGATCCCAAAAATGCCACAGCTCGGCAAAATCGTGAATTCGCTCAGCGGCAACTGAAGCAACCCAGCCCAACCCCGCAGTAAATGCACTACCCCGTCCGCTTGCGGCGGGGTAGTGCATTTGTGACCGAGCTTCTTCCCCCCGCCAAAAATTACCTAAAAAAATGAGCTAAATTCAAGTTTCCTTTAAAGACAGTGCTCGATCGTCGCCACTACGGATTGGGAAAGGGTAGGCAGGTCATATCCTCCTTCCAAACCAAATACGACATGCCGAGTTACTTCCATACAGTAGCTTGTAAAAGCTCCATAATCCTGTGGCTGCAAGTTGATGCTAGCTAAGGGATCATCTGCATTTCCATCGTACCCAGCACTGACTAACAGCAAATCTGGCTGAAACTGATTTAGGAAGGGGATAACGTCCTGCTCAAACCGAGTCTCATAATCTGCCATAGTGCTGCCTGGTGTGATGGGCAAGTTTAAAACATTGTGGTGCAACCCTCGTTCTGTGCTAGCACCAGTTCCTGGGTAACAGGGGAACTGGTGCAATGAGCAATAGGCAATCTGAGGATTGTTCTCAACTAGAGCTTGAGTGCCGTTGCCATGATGAACATCCCAATCTAAAACTGCGACTCGCTTCAAACTACACTGCTCAAGAGCATAGTGAGCAGCGATCGCCGCATTCGCAAATAAGCAAAATCCCATGCCTTGATCACGCAGAGCATGGTGTCCCGGTGGGCGGGTGAGAACAAAGCATGGTTCACCTGTGGCGATCGTATAATCAACTCCATCCAGCCAGGCACTCACAGCTAGAAGTGCTACTTCATAGCTGTCAGAAGATACAAGAGTATCAGGATCAAGCCGTCCCCCACCCCGACTGGCAAGCAGTTGAACCTGGCGAATATACTCAGGAGTATGAATCTGCTGCAAACACTTCAGATCTCTTTCTTTATTAGAAATGGGTAATCGCCAATCGATCTGGTTTGCCCAAGGTGCAGATTTAAGCGCACTGACAATTGCTGTTAAACGCTCTGGGCGTTCTGGGTGAAACGAACCCGTTCTATGTTTGAGAAATTCGTCGGAGTAGATAACCGGAACCATCCGCCTACCTCAACTTTCTCTGGTCACTTCTTGAGCGCATATACTCACCTGCTGCTGCAAGCAGCGCTGAACTCAAAATCAGCAAAACACTGAGTGCATTAATGTCAGGTTTCACTCCAGTGCGAATGCGACTGAAAATTTCCATGGGTAGCGTTGTTGCACCATTGCCAGCCGTAAAGCTAGCAATCAACAAATCGTCCATGCTCAGCACAAAAGCAAGTAGACATCCAGAGACGATCGCCGGCATTAATTCTGGTAATAGCACTTGAATAAATGCCTGAATCGGAGAGGCACCTAAATCCAGGGCTGCTTCTTCCAGATGAGGATTTAAACCAGTGAGGCGAGTAGATACAACGATCGCAATGTAAGAAAGGCAAAATACAGTGTGAGCCGCCACGATCGTCCATAAACTAAGTGGAACCATAGCCACTGCCAGAAATACCAGTGTAGCCACAGCGATCGCAATATCTGGAATGATAATCGGCAGGTAAAGCATTCCTCGATACAACCCTTTCCCTGGAAACTGGTAACGTGCCAGTCCCACAGCCACCAAAGTTCCTAACACCGCCGCAACCGCAACCGCACAAACAGCCACTGTCAGACTTCCCCGCAGAGCAGCCAAAATCCGACTGTCATTAAAAAACTTGACATACCAAGCAAGCGTAAACCCCTGCCAGTCTGAGCTAAACCGCGACTGGTTAAAGCTATAAATCGTCAGCACCAAAATTGGCAAGTACATGAACCCAAACATCACCAAAGTGAAGGGAGCTTGCCAAAGAAAGCGGCGTTTAACTGGACGGTGTTGAATTTTGGTCATTAACAAATAGAGAGCGTATAGTTAGTGACTGCTGTTAAGCTTACTCGCTCCTCAATTAGGGCTAGAACTTCATCAACGCTTACGCGCTTCCCAAGTGCCATTGTTTATCAAAGAGAAGGAGTCGAATAAAAATGCCTCAAGTAGCAGAGCGAGAACTTGTAGTTAAGGAGAGTATAACTCCGTGAAACCTCGAAAAGTGATTTCAGGAACAGCTAACTTAATATTAAATTCATTCTTCGTTCTAAATGAACCACTACTCACGCTCACCTTAGAGACGCTGGTATGAGTTTAAGCCACAATCTTCATCCTTGTACCTCCAGAACCCGCTCAAAATAGCTTTAAATGCTCCATAAAACTGTCGGTTAGACAATCAATCTGCTCCTAACTTGGTAAAAAGATTTGATTATACAGTTAGACAACCTTTGAGACTCAAATTTCTTTTGAAACGGCTTTAAAAAGGAAGCTCCACCTAGAAGCTACTTAAGCCGCATTACCATGCTCACCTTTCAATAACGGAAATCCCATTGCTTCTCTTTGCTTCAAGTAAAGCTGTGCTACTTGGCGAGCCATACTCCTCACCCTACCGATGTAACGAGTGCGTTCTGTTACTGAAATCACCCCTCGCGCATCTAATAAATTAAACGTGTGGGAACATTTCAGAATCTGCTCAAATGCAGGCAGAACCAGCGCTCTTTCAAGCAAGCGCCCTGCCTCCTGTTCGTATAATTTAAATAGAGTAAAAAGGGTCTCTGGATCTGACGCTTCAAAGTTGTACGTCGAATTCTCAATCTCCCCTTGCAAATGCACATCTCCATACGTAACCTCATCAGTCCATCCAAGATCGAAAATAGAATTTACTCCCTGCAAGTACATCGTTAATCTTTCCAAACCATAGGTGATTTCGATCGAAACCGGATGGCAATCAAGTCCACCGCACTGCTGAAAGTACGTGAATTGGGTTACCTCCATCCCATCCAACCAAACTTCCCATCCCACACCCCACGCCCCAACTGCTGCATCTTCCCAATTATCTTCCACAAATCGAATATCATGATCCTCTGGTTGAACTCCCAGCGCTCTTAAAGAATCCAGATAAATCTCTTGAATGTTATCTGGAGATGGCTTGATCAACACTTGATATTGATAATAGTGCTGCACCCGATTGGGGTTCTCCCCGTACCGCCCATCAGTAGGACGACGGCACGGCTCCACATAAGCAACCCGCCAAGGTTCCGGGCCGATCGCTCTCAAAAACGTGTGCGGGCTTTTCGTTCCTGCCCCCTTCTCAATATCGTAAGGCTGAGCAATTAAACACCCATACGTCCCCCAGAACTGATGCAATGTAGCGATTACCGCCTGAAAATTCATGACAAATACCCTCAAAAGAAACCAACCTAATCCTCACATCTATTTGTTTAGTACATACCTTAGTACATACCACGGTAGGCAAAAGTCAGAATTTAATCAGCAAGAAAGCTAGATCTCTCAGTTCTCGCTGTTTTATGTTTGACCTCTATCAATCACTAGTTGTACTTAGATTACTAAAGAGACAGGGGTTTTAAGACATCTTCAGCAGCAATTCTCATTATGAGGGAGCCTTGTTCAAAGCCTGAAGTTGCGAGTATTGTAAGGACATCTGAATGAGCTAACAGAGCTAAAGCCGTTGAAGCAGCCAGGATTGTTTAGCAAAATTGTGGGTTTCTTTCGCCAGGTGCTATCATCGCTACCGGACAAGCGAACAGGGAAAAATAGGCGTATGGGATGGAAGATGCCGCGTTAAGCGCATTTAATACCTTCTACTCCATTACGAGTGATTGCAACGTTATGCCCCTCCTTCTGTAGAGCTTCGTACAAGATCAGTTTAGTTGCGGAGTCGTCATCAATCACTAAAATCCTTGCCATAGCTGTCGAGAGACTACCTAAGTAGGTCTAAATAAAATCATTAATCAAATCAGTCAAGGAATTATTATAAAAAGTGGGGAGTGGTAAAGCTGAGGGATAAGATGTGAACTAAATAGCTCAAATTCAATGGGTGTGATTATCGTACATCAACAAGTTATCAAGCCGAATTCTCAATAGGCATACTTAGCAGGTGTATCTCCACTTTAATGGCATATAAAGTTCACCAAGGAGTTATAAGTTGATTCTTAGTTACATTTAATAGTTGCATATAGGTTTTTCCATAAAGACTTGCTATTGGGTTAGCTACGCTGAGGCTAACAGCAATATATTTAGCTAGATTGAAGTTAATTTATTTGCACTACTGACTATGTTTAATGAAGATCAGGCAGGGGACAGTTTGTCTCACAGGGTGGCAACCGATCGCAACTCACCTGATTTAGTTATTGACTGGGAACATCTCCATTTGCTGTCTGACGATAATCAAGAGTTTGAAGCCGAACTATTACAGATTTTTATCCAGGATTGTCATGCCCATTTACAAGCGGTGAGAGTAGCGATCGAGCAAGGCGATTCGTGGAAAGTTGAGCAAGAGGCCCATCATATTAAGGGTGCCAGCGCGAATGTTGGGGCAAAAATGTTACAAGCAACTGCCGCAAAACTGGAAAAACAGGCTCACGATCGACGCTTAGAAGAGGCAACTTTACTGGCAGAGTCTATTATGAATGCGTTTGTAGCCTTCCAAACCCTGATAGCCAACCAGTAAGGTGTGGACGATAACTCACAGCGTTAGCTTAAAGATATTTTGTCTTTCAGATTTTTTGTATCACTTAACAGATTTAGAAACAGCCTTATAGTTCAGATTGGTTTTAATCATTCACTTTTCAAGTATTCAATCCAAGGAATTTCAACCTAAAAGATTCCGGATATAACTGATTTTGGCTCGGAACTTAGCACAGAGTAAATTGCCCGACAATTTCCTGAGCCTGATCCCAAAGAATTCATGGCGATCGGCTGAGTGCTGCCAAAAGTCTCTATCTTTGAGCAAGGAGAGTCTCGAAGAGGTTTGAAATAAGTGATTTTTGATCCGTTGTAGCCCGTTTCTTTAAAGGGCAAGCTGGCAGAAATAACTATTCAGCACTCAACTCAAAACTCAAGCCAAGCACCCTCACGGCTCAGAAACTCCTCCCAAATTGCATTAGCTACCATCTACCCCACCATACCAACCAGATGACTAACGAATATTCTTTTTCCTCTGGATCGCGTTTCGTTAATACGCCTGCACAGCGATCGTCCCAGCAAGCCATTGTTGTGATGTTTCTGACTACAACCCTCATGGGGGTGTGTATTTTCCGCTTAGTGCAGTTGCAAATTGTCCAAGGACAGTATCATCGCCAGCAAGCTGAGCAAAATCGACTTCGTTTAGCTCCCATCGTCTCCGATCGCGGCAACATCACCGATCGATCGGGACAACTACTAGCCGCTAATCGCCTATCCCGCTCTGTTTATGTTTGGCCCCGTGAACAGTCCCAAGCGCACTGGCAAACAACGGCTGAACAGTTGAGTGGGTTGCTACAAATTTCTAAAGGCGAGATTTTGAAGAAATTAGAGCAAGCTGGCTATCGCTCACCCATGCCTGTTCGCATCATGCGTAACCTCACAGCGACTCAGTTCACAGTTTTGAACGAGCGATCGGCCCAGCTTCCTGGCATTGAGATTCGGGCTGAATCCAGTCGCTACTATCCTAATAAAGACTTGGCAGCCCACCTCCTGGGGTACATTGGCGAAGCAACAGCAGACGAACTGAAAGAAAATCCCCAGTACCCCATGGGGATGATCGTGGGTCAGATGGGGGTGGAGCGCATGGCTGAGACCCAGTTGCAAGGAACGTGGGGAAGCCGACTGATTGAAGTAGATGCGAGAGGAAAGGAACTGCAAATTGTAGGGACTCGCCCTCCTCAGTCTGGAGAGCCAGTACAACTGACACTAGATCTGGCGCTGCAAAAAACGGCAGAAGCAGCTTTGGGTAAGCGTCGTGGGGCTGTCGTTGTTCTAAATGTCAAAACTGGAGCGGTGTTAGCCCTCATGAGCGGCCCTACCTTCGACCCAAATTTATTTACACATAAAATTACTCAGTCCCAATGGCAACAACTGCAAAATCAAGATAAACCTTTTCTAAATCGAGCTTTTCAGGGCTACCCACCCGCAAGTACCTTCAAACTGGTAACGGCTGTCGCTGGAATGCAGTCGGGTAAGCTATCTCCAGATTCGACATTGGCTACCTCTGCTTACATTACGGTTGGTGGAACGCAGTTCCATGAACACGGTAGCGGATACGGGGTGATTGGCTTCCGAGATGCGTTTGCCAACAGTAGCAATACGTTTTTCTATCAAGTGGGGCTGCTAGCTGGCCCAGAGGAAATTGCGAAGTGGTCCCGCCGACTGGGGGTTGGACAGGTATCGATTTTGGGAATGGAAAAGAGCAACCGTGGCTCTGTGCCTACTCCACCTGAGAAGGAAAAGCTTTATGGTGAACCCTGGTATGCGGGCGATACGGTGAGTATGGCGATCGGGCAAGGGTTAGTGCAAGTCACTCCTCTAGAGATGGCGGTCATGTATGCTGCGATCGCCAATGGCGGCTGGCGAGTGCAACCCCATCTGCTGGTCTCCCAAACTCACACGGCTGCAACCCAGCGACAGGCAACTGGCCTCAACCCAGGTACGATCACCATCATCCGTTCTGGGCTAATTGCAGTCGTGCAACAAGGAACTGCCTCGCAACTCAATGATGGTTCAATTCCCCCAACTGCCGGAAAAACGGGAACCGCTGAGGTGCTGGGTCAGCCAGATAACGCAGTTTATGTGGGGTATGGCCCCGTCAGCGATCCTCAGATTGTGATCGCAGTCGTTGTAGAAAATGGTGGCTTTGGAGCAGTCTCTGCGGTGCCGATCGCCCACGAAATTTACAAAACTTACTTCAAATCATCAAGCACCAAAGCACCCTAAAGAGCTTCGGGCAGTGATTTGCATCCCTTGCTTGTTGAGACTTTCTTACTGATTGAGGTTAACCGATCGCTATCAACAAGCATGAGAGAACCTTGACTTATGTCTACAGGATTATTGTAATTCAGCCATAGTGATGGACAATCATTGAAAGCTTTATTTACGAGGTTATCGCCATGCTTATTCTGATGGATGCAGTCACAGAGGTGGCAACCAACACGCCACATTTCCCCATCGCCTTCACCGCAGTCTACGTTTTAGGCTTCATTGCTGCGGTTACGATCGGTTCGATCGCTTGGTACAACTCCAAGCGCCCTCCAGGTTGGGAAGATAAAGATCGTCCAGACATTGTTCCAGAAGTGACGAAAGAAGAAACCCCAGGAATTGGAGAACCCAAAGTATAGAGAGAGGCGTTTTATTTAAAACATCTCAAATCTTTTCTAAAAAATAGAATTTAGAATCTATAGTCTTGGCTACCTTAAGAGCCTCGAACTTGGTTCTGATCTCACAACCCCTATTAATCACCATCACTTGGCTTCTATCTTTAACCTGGAAATCAAGTTTTCAGTGAAAATTGTTATGTCAAACTCTTGATTTTTCCTTGAGAAACCCGGGTTCTAAGCGCCTATTTGTGGTGCGATCGGGACAACTCCTTACTCTCTTTGTCCCAATCGCACCATAAAAAACCCATCCATCTTGTGCTGATGCGGCAGAACTTTGATCCATCCTGTGGGATGAATTAACGAGGGTGCGATCGTCTCCATCTGAGGCACTTCAATTTGCCACCTTGGATTCTCAGCTAAAAAGGCTGTAACAATTTGCTCATTCTCTGCGGGATGCAACGTGCAAGTTGCATACACCAAATGTCCGCCCGGTTTCACCCACGTAGCAGCCTGGGTCAGTAACTCCGCTTGCAACTGAGTTAAAGCTTGCACCGAGTCAGGCGTTTGTCGCCACCGAGCATCTGCATGGCGATGGAGCGTCCCCAAGCCAGAACAGGGGGCATCCAACAGTACTCGATCGGCTTGCTGAGCAAATTGAGGGAAACTGCGACTATCTCCAGTACAAATGCGGATCGACTTTAGCTGAAGCCGATCGCAATTTTCTTGCAGTCTTTTGAGCCGAGAAGCAGCCCGATCGCACGCCCAAACCGTTCCAGAGTCCTGCATCAACTCCGCCAAATGCATCGTTTTCCCTCCCGGTGCAGCACACGCATCAATCACCACCTCTCCCAGCTGCGGGTCTAGCAAATGCCCCACCAATTGGGCACTGCTGTCCTGAACCATCCACCACCCCTCACGAAAACCAGGCAAATTTTGAATTGACCCACTGTGTCCAACCAATCTCAATCCTTGCGGGAGAAAAGGAATCCGGCTCACAGCCACCCCCACCCCTTGCATAGCCGCCTCGACTTGAGCAACTGAGGTTTGTAACACGTTTACCCGCAAGTCGATCAGGGGAGACTGATTTAATGCAATGCATAACTGCTCAGCCTCAGCCAGCCCAAATTGCTCCGCCCAAATTTGCACAATCCAATCGGGATAGCTGTGTAAAATTCCTAGCCGAGCGATCGGGTCTTCTGGCAATTGCAAAATATCAGCACCAGGTTGAGTCAATTCCCCCTGCTGTCCCTGTTCCGCTAGTCTCAAATATTTCCTGAGCAAACCATTGACAAATCCTGCCAACCCAGTGAACCCCTGTTGCTTAGTCAATTCCACCGTCGTATTGACCACAGCCGAGGGGGGAATGTGATCCAGATAGCGCAGTTGATACAAACCCAAATGTAAAATCAGCCGCAAATCAGGGGGTTGCTGATGCACCTTTTTCTGACTGAATTGATTAATCAGCGCATCCAATGTTCTCTGGCGACGCACACTGCCATAAACCAACTCCGTCGCTAAGCGTCGGTCTAAGTCATTAACCTCAGCTTGTCGCAGTCCCTGATCCAACGCTGCATCCGCAAACACTCCCTTATAAATCGATCGTAGGATAGATAAAGCCAGATAACGAGCATTTTTCACAATTCAAAGTGTATTAACTGAAAGTAGTCTATTCTCAGAAAAGTTTTTAGAAAAGTATTTTCTAAATGTGAAGTAGAATGAAGCCAGCCTTTTTGACTACATGGCCCTAACTGTAGCCCTAACTTAAAGGCACACCGAGATGCCCGCCGAATGCAAAACCAGGGTAAATGAGAGTTTTTGATGATCAATATCTACGTGGCAACTACGATTGTTTTTTAAAAGTAGACTGCGGTAGTCACCTGAGATTATCTCAGATCCTTTGGGCAGCAGGGAAAACCACAGCGCGAAGCAAGTCAGCGACCGACCAGATGTGGTGAGTCAGTCCCATCCGAAAATCCTGTCGCTCATCTGTTAGCCGACTTAACGGAGAATGACCAGACAAACCTCGACACCTCCGCTCGTCAGATGTGGTTTGATCCGCCTTCTGTTCATCATTTGGCTCAATGGCTATCGATTCAAGTTCCACATACCTACAAGCCGTTTGAACGCATCTGGCAAAACCAAATTTCAGAAAATGATTCAGACCTGGCAGAGTACTATCGCACGCACGATAAGCTGCAACTTCTAAGGCAGTGGATGGGAATCATTAAAACTCCAGCGAAGGTTAAGATACTGGGGCGCTACCCACTACCCATACCCAAAGTTCTAGTCAATGAGTTCCGGAACTTCTGGGAGTATCAGTTTCTTCGCGATCGAAGTAAAGCCTTAGACGAACTTGCGCCTAATCAGCAGTGTGGGATGGAACAAATTGCCTCTCTTGCCTAGGGCGTGTCATCAATTGGCTGGTATTCCTTACGGAGCCTGGATTCTAGCCTTGAGCTTGTTTTTGATGAGTAGCCATGAAAACCTTGCTCTGACTACATTCCAGATTTGAATGATGATACGTCCTAGAGGGTGTCTGAAAAATGCTATAGACCTTGCACTTGCCCCCTTTTCATGTATGCCTGAAAGACTTTAAGGCCCCAATTCTGGGGGACTTCGATCTCAGAACCCCCCAGAATTGGGGGCAGGGGGGCGATTCGGGCGACAATTCGGGTCTTCTCAGACAGCCTCTTACACAACGAAGCGTCTGAAGTTCAACTTTCTTCTCAATAGTCACTGTTTATTGACAATGAATAACAAAGGTGTGGGGTTTGGAATTTACATTTTTGAGAAATCGAAGATTTCTCAAAAATGTTGGTAATGACAAGGTTAAACATGGAAATTATGCGATTCTCTGAAGAAGCTGGTGACGGGATTTGAACCTGCGACCGGCTGATTACAAATCAGCTGCTCTACCCCTGAGCTACACCAGCACATACAACTAATTTAGCAAAGTCTGGGAGCATTCTTTTGAATTACAGTGGGTTTCGATCAAACCCGCCACAAAAATAAACCATATAACCGAGTCTGGTACTGGTTTCTAACATTCTCTTCTGTGGCACGGCTAATGGCAATTTGCTGTGACTTAAGGGATTTTAGTAATGACAGGCTTCAAGAATCGATCGCATGATTCTGTGCATATCTAAGCTGGGAGGCGCGATGGTCGTTTGGGTCAACAAGTCGTGAACTTGTCCCCGATGGTGGGTTTGGTGGTTAAAAAAATGGGCGATTAGTAGGGCGATCGGGTCAGCGTGGAGGGTGCCTTGGCTATTGCGATACTCCAAGATTTGCCCCAGAAATTCAGCCCCCAATCCTACTACAAATTCCTCAATGTACGCATCTTCTGCAATTCGCGCCCCATGTAGGGCAGTGAAGTCATCATAGAGAATGACATCTAAGCCACCCACAGGCACATCTTTGCCCTCAAATCTCCCTAGCCAAATTCGATCGCCAACCAAAATATGGTTGAGCGTGCCATGAATGCTTTTAAAGAATGCAGGTCGTATCTGCTGGCGCTCAGAGTCACTCAGCGAGGCACACGCCTCATAAAGCCGCTGATTCGCCAGCCTGTTATAGGTTGCCAACATCTGAAAGTGCGATAGCAAGTCGTAAACCATAGCGTTGCCCGTTCGTGTGATATGCAAGGTGAGACACAAACCGGAGGCTCAAGCCCAACGAGCTAATCGCCTTGGATCACTTGCGCCCAACGATCGATCGCTCGCTGACCTCCCCAGCGGCTCACAATCTTGTCATCATATTCATCTGCGAACTTCACTACCGTGATGACCGCTGTTCTTAGCTCTGCTAGGTCACAGGTAGAACCCACTAGGCTATGTTCAAATACAATGTCATCCTCACTATCCAGCGCAAACCGGCCGAAATAGAGGCTGTCGTTCTCTCGTAGCAGGTAGTAGAGCAAATCGGAGGTTATCTCTATTTGAGTCACTACGTAGGAACGAGTGAGGACGATCGCCTCATCCTCGCCCCAGGGAAGCACTTCTGTTTGAGCCACCGCAGAGCCAAGACTGATGCCAAACATAGGAGAGTAATCTACAGTCACCACTGTCTCTGGAAATAGCTCATGTATCCAGGGCGTAATTCTTTCATAACAAGCTTGCTGTGCTGGAGTCTCAAAGTTAATCACGGTTGATGCCTCACGTTTGCTTTCCTAGTTGCCTGCTTAAGGGTGCTGCTCTTTTCAACTATAGGGGGAAAACTAATACTAAAGTCCATTGCTCACGATCCATCATCCTTCCAGTACCACCAATATCGCCTTGGGCAAAAGCTGATCCTTAAACCAAACGATGCGGGCAGGTGTATCGTTGATTTTCACCCCAGCCTTTTCTAAATTCAGTCGCTCAGAAACTGCCAGGATGAGATTTTCGCACCCCGATCGCCGTACCTGGGAGAATTTTTTCTGCAAATACTCTGGTCGCCAATATCCCACAATCTCCAGCAGAAAACTGCGTCCATCGGGATGCACCAGCCGAAAATCTGGGATCATGACACTGCCGGGAATGGGGATTAAGTCTACTTCGCGCTCTAGAATCCATTCCGTCTTCACAGCCCGCCAGCGATCGGCAAAGGACTGTTCCAGCATACTGTCGTAGGGTTTTCCGGGTGGGTAATGGGAGACCAGACCACAGGTGTGATCCAGGCTAAAGGATTGCAGCTTTGGGGCATTGCTATAAAAATCCTTGCCCTGAAGCGTCGCCTTCAGGCTCCACTTCGTCACATGCAACAGAGCCGGGAGCATTTTGGCCAGGTCTAAGCCATAGCGGGTACTGGGCTTGAACAGGCTGGTCGGCCCATCCAACGTAATCGTAAATCCATGATCTGCATCGCCTTCGATATAAGCCATCAGGCGAAAAAGCTTGAGATAGCGAAACAACAACTTGTACTCGCCGGGGTCGTTCCGGTGGGCATTGAGCGTAATATGACTCGCTTTGTAAAATATACCTTGGACTTGGGACAGGTTATATCGATGCAACAGCGCTTCAGCTTGGGGAGCTTCAAACTGGGTCAGGATCTTGTTTGCCGCCAAATCTGCATAAAGTCCAGCGGTGATCTGGTCGGGCAGCACCTCTTGTCCTAGTTCATGGCTCAGCAGGTCAGCCACCCGCAGGAGTGTTTGCTGGGTGGCGTGGTGGCTGGGCGCAACCGCTGCTGCCACAGCAAAAACGCGCTCCCGCAATACCTGAGGATCGAGGGGACTCACCACCTCAAATTCGCAAAAGCCCGTTTTAAGTAAATGGGCTAAGCCCCGCTTGACCCGATAATCGGGGGTATCGCCTTCTAGCTCTTGTAACTGGCGATCGAGTTCTCCCTGGGTTCCTCCTTTGGCGTTTTGGAACAGGGAAATCAGTTCGGTGGCGATCGATGTGGTAGCGCGATCGAGCTTCAGCCGTTTGGGAACGAGCGCTTCCCCGTTCTGGCGATGCATGAGCAATTCAGTGGGCAACATAGGAATCTAGGGGAATTAGGCAGTCAGGAAGCCTCAAAATGGGGAGCGATCGTCCTAAAATAAGACATCAATAGAATTCACATTATCAGGAGCTTTTAACGTGGTAGAACCTTTACTTGTGGGCATTGTCCTTGGTTTAATTCCTATTACTTTGGCGGGATTATTTGTCGCAGCCTGGTTTCAATATCGACGTGACAATCAGTTGGGACAGTAACACTCCGGTTAAGACAATTCGGTTAATCACAGTCTGAGATGGACGATCGCCTCACACAGATGTATTCTCAGGCTGTTTTATTTTTTATGAAGGCGGGGTTTCGATCGCCAGACTGGCTGAATCTGAGTCATCGGGTATCGCCTCATCCTGAAGGCAAAGGAAGGTCAAGACTGTGTTGCCATACATTTTTTCACGACAGATTTCCAGTCCAGGAGGGATGGTGATGGCACGTTGCCGGGGGCGATGTTCCACTGCCACTTCACCGAGGGGAGCCAGGAGTTGGAGCTGGACGATCGCCTCTAGCACTGGCTCATAGAGGTCGCTGGTGTAGGGCGGGTCAAAATAGATACAGTCGAACTGCCTCCCCTGTAAGGCTTTTAGTCGGGGCACCACATCGCCTCGTAAGACTTGAAACACTTGAGAAGGCTGGGCGAGGGGTTGCCAGTTTTCCCGAATTAACGCGCAGGCGCTGTTGGATTGCTCAACCCCAATCACTAGGGATGCGCCACGACACAGGGCTTCTGCGCCGATCGCCCCACTGCCCGCGCAGAGATCTAGCCAGCGGGAGTTGGGTAGTTTTTCCTGCCAAATGTTGAACAAAGCCTCTCGAACGCGGGCAGATGTGGGGCGGGTTGCCTGCCCTGGCAAGGTTTTCAGCGGGCGATTGCCGTAGATTCTCAGACTCATGGGTTATTTGCCTTTGCCACCATTCATCAGGGTTTGGGGCAGATGAATGATTTGCTGCCAAAGTTGTGTGGGGCCAATGCCAAAGCCGAGTTGCAGAATTAGCACAATGGCGGCGATCGCTAAGGCTGTGGTAAAGGTGGTTTTCACCAACCGAATCAGGGCCGTGAAAACCAGAATAGAGACAACAATGGCGGCGACCAGAATGATGAGATTCGTCATGACCCAACCTTGCTCACGATAGAGAAATCATAATGCGTTGATCAGCACTAGCACTCAGGATGTTCTGTCTTGCCCACTCGTCAGCGCTGAGAATGTCATCCAGGCTAGGGGTGGAGCGATTATGTGCCTGGTATCGATCGCACACCTGCTCGATTAATTGTGAAATCTGAAGGAATGTAATTTTTTCCTCTAGAAATAGGGCAACTGCCTGTTCATTGGCGGCATTCAGCACCGCTGGCATGGCTCCTCCTGCCCGACCCGCTGCATAGGCAAGCTGCATACAGGGGTACTTCTGATGGTCGGGGGCCCGGAAGGTCAAATCGCCACTTTTGAGCAAGTTCAAGCGCTCCCAATCCGTGGAAATGCGCTCTGGATAGGATAGGGCGTAAAGCAGCGGTAGACGCATGTCGGGCAGCCCCAACTGAGCGAGTACTGAGGTGTCTTGCAGTTCAATCAAGGAGTGAATGATGCTTTGAGGATGGATCAAAATCTCAATGTGGTCATAATCTAGTCCAAACAAATAATGGGCTTCAATCACCTCTAGCCCTTTGTTCATCAGGGTGGCAGAGTCGATCGTAATTTTGCGCCCCATCGACCAATTGGGATGTTTCAGGGCATCGGTCACCTTGGCGGTGGCTAATTTCTCGACGGGCCAATCGCGGAAAGCACCGCCAGAGGCTGTGAGCAAAATGCGGTGCAAGCCGCCGGGGGGCACTCCTTGGAGGCATTGGAAGATGGCTGAATGCTCTGAGTCAGCGGGAAGGAGCTTGACCCCATGTTTTTCCACGAGCGGCAAGACGACGGGAGCGCCGGCAATCAAGGTTTCTTTATTCGCAAGAGCAATATTTTTACCCGCTTCGATCGCCGCCAAGGTGGGTAGCAATCCTGCACAGCCAACGATCCCCGTGACCACAACTTCTGCATCGCCATAGCGCGCCACCTCAACAACTCCTTCGTCTCCTGCCAAGAGCAGGGGTTGGGGATCAAGGTCACCGATCGCCGCCTTGAGGTCAGGGAGTTTTTCTCGATCGCAAATCGCACAAATCTCTGGCCGAAATTGCCGAATCTGCTCAGCAAACCGTTCCACGTTGCGCCCTGCTGCCAAGCCCACCACACGAAACCGATCGGGATACTGGCTGACAATATCTAAAGTCTGAGTGCCGATGGAACCTGTGGAGCCAAGAAGGGTAAGCGCTTTCACGATCGCTAAGAGTTAACGTCCCCTCCACTATAAGTTCTCGCTGCTCACTTTCTCCCAAAGTTCTCTAACTCTGGTAATGGAATATAATTCTACCTATCCTCAAGGAATGGGAATTCAATCAGATCGAGATTTGAAGATCGAGATTTGGTAAGGGCGAAGCCTGTGGGCAAATCGGTTGCAACTCAGTTAGGGTTATTTACCGCAGGCTTCGCCCGTACACTGGAACTATTCCACGTTATTTAATCTTTGATCCCCAATCGATCGCCCATCGTTATCTACTCAATTCAACCTGCCTAACCATGTCCTTAAATCCTGGTGATCCCGCCCCCGACTTTAGCCTGCCCGATGCCACAGGGACTCTGGTCAACCTGTCTGACTTCCACGGGAAGCGGGTCATTCTGTATTTTTACCCCCGCGACAACACGCCCGGTTGTACCACCCAAGCCTGTAGCTTTCGAGATGCCTACGGGGATTTTCAGTCGCAGGATGTGGTGATTTTGGGAGTCAGCACCGATGATGCCAAGTCTCACACGAAGTTCACAACCAAGTACCAGTTGCCCTTTCCCTTGCTAACAGATGCAGAGGGCACGATCGCCACAGCCTATGAAAGTTATGGGCTGAAGAAATTCATGGGTCGAGAATTTATGGGCATTTTTCGGAATACATTTGTGATTTCTCCTGATGGGACGATCGAGAAAATTTACTCGAAAGTCAAACCAGAGTTGCACATTGCTCAGGTTCTACAGGATCTCCAAGCAATCCAAAGTTCTAGTGATTAAGGCTTTGCAGCGAAGGAGATTTCCAGAAAAGGTTATACCAGGCACCGGAAGGGCGAAGCATCCGGGCAATGACCTTCTGGTTAGTTCAAGAGCTTGTCTGCAGGATGCTAAGTGCAAAGCACACGCTACGCGAACGCCCCTCCAGGGATAACAGCTTTTTCAGAAATCTCTTTAGGAATTAACCTTCATGCAATACGCACTGAACTGCGGGGAGTGGCTGAAACATACCTCTTGCCTCTAGGGTTTGGACGATTTCCTGGGATGACTCCGTGTGCATCAACGATCGCAACACCTTTAACCGATGACTGCTGTGAGCTTCAGTATCCAGTTGTTCCAGAACGTGAACCGTTTGCTGGCGAGATAAACCGCCCTTGGCTTGGGCAATTGCCGCCACCACTCCTTGGGGCCCAACCTGCACCATTTGCAGAAATTGGGTCAGAACTTCGCCGATCGCCGATCGACTGGCAGCCGAGACAGCAGTTTGATTGAACAACAGCACACCCGTTCCATGGTGCCGCGACTCTGCCTGTAGAAAACTGGTAAACAGCGCCCCCAACGCTGGATTGCGACACTCCTTTGCCAAGCTGCGGTAATGGCTCAAGCCCCACCCTTCTAGCACCACCTGGATCACAAACAGCAGAACTGATTTGTCCTGACTTTCCACCAATGCCGCCAAAAAGCGCAGGAAGGTATTGGGCGTTTGGGCCAAATCTGGCTCCAAGGCAAAATGGCTCAGTTGGCTCAGGTGAGTTGCTTCATCGGCGGCGAATAATCCGTATAACATGCGCTCTTCGATCGTGTCTGCCAACAACACCATCTTGGACATATAACCCATGCCTGCTTTTTCCACCAAATACGCTTCCTGGAATAGCTCGCGGTTGGCGTGATCCAGAATCTGCGCTTGTTCTGCAACTGTGGATTCCTGAAAAATCTTGACATTGTGCAACCCAAAATAGGTGGCATCCCAGTACGGATAGTCCTGTTGCGTTGCAACCCCGGTCTGCCCCAACGCGGCAGCCAATACCCGTTGCAATTTGGGGTTTTGGCAATGGGGCAACTCCAGTCCAGCAACATCGTAGCCGTAGCTCATGGTGCCTCGACTCCCACATCCTCTAGGGTCAAGGCAATATCCAACAGCACGTTTAACTGCTGGCGTTCCTCAGTTTCCCAAATCTCCGGTGCAGGCTCCTCCCAAGTGCCCCAGGTCAAAGCGAGTTGCTGATCAACGTGGTGGATAAATTGCAGGATGGAGCGATCGGCATGAATGGGGGTTTTGAGATCGAAGCGAATGGTTTGGAAAACCTGAGTATCGCCTTTGGCAAAATAATTTCCCACCTGTTGCGTTAGCCAGAGCAAGATCCGGTTGTAGCTCCAGCCCCACAAGCCCGATCGCTGCTTGGTGATTAAAATAGTCTGTCCTTCTGCCTTGCCATCTTCCACTAGACGCAGGGAAAACATGATGTGGAAGTGGAGGCAATCGGGGCCCAGAGTGACAGTGCCCGTGCTGCCATACCAGTAGCACATGCTGTAGGTGATGGCGTGCTGGTAAAAAGGACGGATGAGCTTAGCAAACCAAAAATCATCATCGCCCTTTGTCATGTTGCTGAAGGTGGTCGCGTTTTCGTTGAGATCGCGCTTCTCAAAAACAATCTTTACGGGCAGGTTGTGGACGGTGTTGAAATGATGGGCATCGATCGCATTGATCATCAACACATTGGGATGACAATTCTTCACAAAACGCGATCCCAGGACGCTATCGCACCCATCCTGCTCCAACTCTGGCACGAAGGGCAAGGGGTGGCGTGGCGTTTCCCCCGTCCAAACCCAAATCATGCCGTACTTTTCCGCAACGGGCCACGTCTTAATCTGCACAGGTAGCGCTTTTCCAAGAGAGGGAATGTCCACACAGGTTCCCTGGGCATCAAACTTCCAGTTGTGGAAAAAACAGCGCAGTGCATCCCCTTCCACAGTGCCTTCAGCAAGGTGGGCACCCATGTGGGGACAGTAGGCATCCACAGCTACAACGGTTCCTACATCACTCCGGTAGATAGCCAAGTTTCGACCCAGCAAGGTCACGGGTTTCACCTTGCCCACAGCTAATTCGTGGGACGGGAGTGCCCAATACCACCCCTCAATGAAGCGCTCGGGATTGTTAAAGGTTTGGGTTAGATGGGGTGAACTATGGGAAGTCATGTCACAAATCAGTGATGAGAGCTATAGCAACCACATTTTCTGAGTCTAGCTATGATGCCCAGAAATAATAGGGTTCGGGCAACAATCTGCATATTTCTGAATGATCGCAAATCTAATAATTACTGAATAAATAATAGAATACTCTATCGATAGGGTTTTGTATGGCTTATGCTTGCAAGGGCGTTTTTATAAACGCGAGAGATTGCATCCAATTAGACTCCCATGGTATCGTGACCAGGAAATGGCACTCTTTTATTGTCCTAAATTTGCGTGCGGTATTGAGCGGGGTCGTTAAATCAAATCTAATCAATCCAAACTATTGAGAAGTTCTTGCCAAACGGTGAAAACTCGTCTCGACAGGGAGGATGGACTGGATAGTTAATGATTTGTATATCTTTTAACGTTAGCAACATACCTGGCGATCGATGACAAAGCAGAACTTAACAACCAGATCTAGATACAGATACCGTTGGCTCCTGGCAGCCTTCTGGAGTCTTTTACTGACGCTGACAAGTTTGGGACTCCCCCAATCTGCCTTGGCAGAGATCAGCAAATTGGATAAAGCTGCTATTGACCAAACGCGGAATATGGCGTTGCAGGCCCTCAACACCCGCGATTTCTCCAAGATTGAGCCGTACTTACACCCCACCTTTACAATTACAACTGTTGACAACCGCACCTTTCACAAAGTGCCAGAGTTTGAACAATACTGGAACCAACAGTTAAAGGGGCCGATTAAAGAAATCGCTCTGGATGTAACCGTGGACACTCCTAGAACCTTTCTCTCGCCGCAGACCGCAGTTTCCCATGGTGATGCGAACTCGACCTTCTATTTCACCGACGGTAATTCAGCGAAAATGCCTATGCGATGGACTGCGGTGCTGCAAAAGGTACAGAATATCTGGACGATTCAATCTCTGCACTTTTCTGCTAGTTTGCTCGATAATCCAGTGCTGAGTGCATCTCAGTTCCAAGGGCGAGTGTTAGCGACGATCGCTAGTGTCGGAGGGCTGCTTGTAGGAGCAGTGGGAATGTGGCTCCTGCGTCGTTAACCTTAATCCCCAGCTTAGAAATGGGTCTTGCTGAAGTCCAATTTCTCACGTTGAAGATTTTTATTTCTCTACATTGAAAAGATTGAGGTGAGGAGAAGTCTGGGTCTTGTTTAATCCATGATCCTTAAAAAGAACGTAATTACTTAGACCACTAACTCAATGTCGAGCCGCCCTCATCCCCCAGCCCCTTCTCCCACTGGGAGAAGGGGAGCCAGATTGAAGTCCCTCTCCCTGGGGAGAGGGATTTAGGGTGAGGGTAGGCTGAGTAGTTACAAAAGAACTTAAAAGAACTCATAAACTCTGACACGGATGGACTTTAAACTACTACTGAATCAATTCCCAACCCAATTCCTGCTGCAACTCGCCTCCATTGTCTTAGCTGAGTTAGCACGAGATGTCTATCACATGGCTGGGCATTATTGGAAACCTCTCCAACGGTTTCACATGCTGCACCACAAAGTCTACCGTCGAGATTTAAGCATTATGAGTTTGGAGGCTTATAAAAAAGCTCAGCTATATAATGATGTGCCTGAGGCTCTGTTTATGCTGGGGATAACGGCCCTAGTTGCGGGATTGTTCCAAGCTCCTGGACTGTGGCTGGGCTGCCTATATTGCCTGTTTTTTTTGATTCCGGCGGTGGCCCGATCGCAAGGCTTCCTACTGCAAACGGATTTCAGTCATAAACAGGGGGATTTAGTGGGAATTCCCTCTGAATGGCTGGTCAATCGCACCTATCATTGGAGACACCATTTTGATCAGGGCAATGCCTATTTCTCTGGTCACTTCACTCTAACGGATAAAATTATAGGTACAGGGTTGGCTTTAAAAGATAAAGTGGTTGCCATTACCGGGGCTTCCGGTGCCCTAGGGCAGGCATTAATTGCGGAGTTGTCCCGACAGGGCGCAACGGTTGTCGCCATCACCACCCATCCCAATGCAGCGTTTCAACCCGGAACCCGAGTCCTTTCCTGGCAGCTAGGTGCAGAAGCAGCCCTGATATCCGATCTCAAAAACGTGGATATTCTGGTGATCAATCATGGAGTCAATACCTACGGCGATCGGACTCCAGCATCCATTCAACAGTCTTACGAAGTCAATACATTTTCGAGCCTCCGCCTAGCTGAACTATTTCTAAGCACCGTCACAGACTCATCCCATCACGCAATTAAAGAGCTTTGGGTCAACACCTCAGAAGCGGAAGTGAATCCGGCATTCAGCCCCCTGTACGAATTATCCAAACGTACATTGGGGGATCTGTTGACCTTGCGGCGATTGGATGCGCCCTGCATCATTCGTAAATTGGTGCTGGGGCCATTCAAGAGCCGTCTCAATCCCTACGGCCTCCTGTCGCCGCAATGGGTGGCGTGGGCCATTGTCGCCCTGGCAAAACGGGACTTTCGAGACATTATCGTGACAATTAACCCCCTCACCTATCTGGCATTTCCCTTTAAGGAGACGTGCCAATCACTCTATTTCCGTCTGTTTACCAAGCGCTCAGATTTGAACCCAGTTGGGTTGGCTGAAAGGAGCAACGGTGGCGGCGCTTAAGGTAACTGTTCCCCTCGATCGCCGGTTTCAGTCAACGCTAGTGGTGGCTCTAGTTTGGGGAATTGTGGGGTTGCTTCACTGGCAGCCTAAAATGCAAGGGTTGCTGCTGGCGATCGGGGCAGTTTCAACGATTCAAGCACTCCGCATGTTGATGGCAAAACCAGACGTTGCTCCAGCGATCGGGGAAGCAGGGATCACAACTACCTTGCCCACAGTCTCAATTCTGGTTCCTGCCCAAAATGAAGCTACAGTCCTGACTCATTTAGTTCACAGCTTGTTTCACCTGGACTATCCCGCTACTCACCTGGATATCTGGATTGTGGATGACGGCAGTACCGATGAAACTCCTCATGTTTTGAACAACCTGCAACTCCAATTTCCCCGGCTACGGGTGCATCAAAGAGCGTCTGCGGGAGGTAAATCTGGGGCATTGAATGCAGTGTTTCCGTTGACCCAGGGTGAGGTTGTGGTAGTGTGCGACGCAGATGCTCAGGTGCCTGCAAACTTCCTTCAGCTAGCTATACCCCTGTTCCAGCAACCGGCGATCGGGGCCGTGCAAGTACGAAAAACGATCTCGAATCAGGATCAGAATTTCTTGACTCGTTGTCAGCAGATGGAGATGAGTTGTGATGCGTTTCTGCAAACCCATCGCCTTGCGATCACTGGAATGCCAGAGCTACGGGGAAATGGGATGTTTGTGCGGCGATCGATCTTGGAGCATTGCCAGGGGTGGAACGAAGCCACCGTCACCGATGACTTGGATCTCACCTTCAAACTGTATTTGGCGGGGACTGACATTGCCTTTGTTGCCGCTGCCTCGATTCAAGAAGAAGGCGTAACAACTTGGGGACAACTCTGGCATCAACGTTGTCGCTGGGCTGAGGGGGGCTATCAGCGTTATCTTGACTATGGGCCACAGTTGCTCACCCTGGATGGGTCAAAAACCATCGATCTGCTCCTATTCTTCCTGTTGCAATTTCTGTTGCCGATCGCTCTAATTCCTGACTTGCTGTGGACACTCTTCTACGATTATCACTCGGTTCTCTTGCCGCTCCAGACCTTGCTGAGTGTGATCTTGACTGTGTCCTTGCTGAGCGGATTGCACCAGTTCCAGGGGTTGCGAGGAGGGGCTTTGCTCTGGGCAACATTCCAGGGATCGTTGTACATGCTCCATTGGATTCCCGTGATAGTTGTCACCACACTACGCCTATGTGTCATACTCCAGACCTTCCAGTGGAGAAAAACAGAACATCTGGGGAATCTTAAGTCTTGTATCTAATCAGCAATTCTCATTTTGAAACATTTGCACTAATTTTGGAGGTTTAACCGCGATTTTCACCTAAATTCTTGAACGGTAGAATCGGTGTTTCAGCTAGTTA
>JARCMD010000104.1 GCA_030248885.1 Leptolyngbyaceae cyanobacterium MP9P1.79
CCCCATCACTCCAATCCCCACCACTCACTCCCAAAATGATAGGATGACTCACAAGCTAGGGGTGCCTGATAAGGTCAGGCTGAGATTACACCCTTAGAACCTGAGTCCGGGTCATACCGGCGGAGGGAAGCTGTTTATTTGAGGAACTTAATATGCGGACGGAATGGATTGCCAAGCGTCGGGGACAGGAAAACGTGTCTCAGATGCACTATGCCCGTAAAGGGGTGATGACTGAAGAAATGCATTATGTGGCTCAGCGGGAAAACCTGCCTGTGGACTTGATTCGAGACGAAGTGGCGAGGGGACGGATGATTATCCCTGCCAACATCAATCACCCCAACTTAGAGCCAATGGCGATCGGCATTGCATCTAAGTGCAAGGTCAACGCCAACATTGGCGCATCTCCCAACACTTCAAACTTGCAAGAGGAAGTCGATAAGCTGACTCTGGCAGTGAAGTATGGCGCAGATACGGTGATGGATTTGTCCACGGGCGGCGGCAACTTGGACGAAATTCGGACAGCCATTATCAACGCCTCCCCCGTACCGATCGGGACGGTTCCGGTGTATCAAGCCCTGGAAAGTGTGCATGGTACGATCGAAAACCTGACTCCCGATGACTTCCTGCACATCATCGAAAAACATGCCCAGCAAGGCGTAGACTACCAAACCATCCATGCCGGAATTTTGATTGAACACCTGCCCTTGGTGCGCGATCGGCTCACGGGCATCGTCTCCCGTGGCGGCGGTATTCTGGCTCGGTGGATGTTGCATCACCACAAGCAAAACCCACTCTACACCCACTTTCAAGACATCATCGAAATCTTTAAGCGCTACGATGTCTCCTTCAGCCTGGGCGATTCCCTGCGTCCCGGTTGCACCCACGATGCCTCCGATGCCGCTCAGTTAGCTGAACTCACGACTTTGGGGCAACTCACCCGCCGCGCCTGGGAGCACGATATTCAGGTGATGGTGGAAGGCCCAGGGCATGTGCCGATGGATCAAATTGAGTTCAATGTCCGCAAGCAGATGGAAGAGTGTTCCGAAGCGCCTTTCTATGTTCTAGGGCCATTGGTGACGGACATTGCACCAGGCTACGACCACATCACGTCGGCGATCGGGGCCGCATTGGCTGGCTGGTATGGCACTGCCATGCTCTGCTACGTGACTCCCAAGGAACACCTGGGACTCCCTAATGCAGAGGATGTGCGAAATGGGCTGATTGCCTACAAAATTGCCGCTCATGCTGCGGATATTGCCCGTCACCGTCCCGGAGCCAGGGATCGGGATGATGAACTCTCCCGCGCCCGCTACAACTTTGACTGGAATCGCCAGTTCGAGTTGTCCCTCGACCCCGATCGGGCCCGCGAGTACCACGACGAAACCCTGCCTGCCGACATCTATAAAACTGCCGAATTCTGCTCCATGTGTGGCCCCAAGTTCTGCCCCATGCAAACCAAGGTAGACGCGGATGCCCTCACGGAACTGGAAGCATTCCTGGCTAAAGAGCCTGTAGCGTAGAATTTAGCTTGAAAATTACAAAACCACAGAGGCACGAAGGAACTATGAACTTCATGTCTTTGTGGTTTTTTTTGGTAATTTACTCGGCGATCGTTGCTTATAAAAACTTACTTTTTGACCTTGTGTACTGGACAAGTTCACTAAGACGTGGACTCAGTAAACCGTCTGGTGGCCCAAAGGCAAACCATCACCCCGACAAATGCAGCTAGCATCCACAACAACTCACTCAATGGCATCAATCCATTTCGCCCCAGAAGTAAAAGCGACAGCACGACTGTCGCTGCCCCTAGTCCACCAAAATATAGCTCTGTGCCCAAACCTGCCCGATCGCTGGGCACTCGCTCTAAAATCAGGGGAATCTGGCTAATGAACACCAGACCTAGCGCCGTTCCTCCAATGAAAATGAGGGCGATCGTAAACACCTGATTGAGATCCAGCAAAATCAGAGCAGTACACCCCGTCATCACTGCCAAGCTCAGTTGAAAAGCGCTCCTAGACCCCAGCCTGGTCGTCACGTCTCCCATTGGCGGTGGCGAAGCATTCAGGCAGTAATCTTCTGGTCAATTTAGAAATTTATCTGTCGGATGCTAAGTGCCAAGCCTACATCAGGCGAAGGACTGTGCCGCGGCAAAATTTTTCTCGGAAATCTGTTTATTGAATCTGCAATCCTAAGGTCAAGAATTTTGTGTCAAAAAGTGACTTGATTTAGGATAAGAATAGAATTATGAGAACGATTTACGGATTTTAATCTTTGTATAGGGAGAATCATAGATGGATATTGATTATCGAATTGGCGTGTTGCTGTTACCGTTGCTGCTGGCTCTAGGTTGGGCAGGCTTTAACATTGCTCCAGCAGCGTTAAGACAATTGAAAGCCTTTTTAGATAAATAGGACAATTCTCAGGAAAGGTGATGCCGAAGCATCACTGAAATAGAGGGAATCGAACGGTGAACGTACTGCCTTTGCCAACAGCGCTCTGTAACTGAATCTTGCCAGCATGGGCATGAACGATCGCTTGCACGATCGACAGTCCTAATCCAACTCCACCTGTCGTTCTAGAGCGATCGCGTTGCACTCGATAAAACCGATCAAAAATTCGAGTTTGATCGGTTGCAGCAATTCCCATTCCGGTATCTTGAACCTGAATAAGTGCTTCGTGATCTGTGCGATCGAGAACGACTTTAACCTTTCCTCCGGGAGGCGTGTAGCGAATCGCATTGGTGAGCAGGTTAGAAACCATACGATAAAGCTGCGCCTCATCTCCCATCATCAAAACGGCTTCTTTGACCCGTAGATCTGTGAGCAAGGCGACTTCTGCGGCAAGGGCTAACCCAGCAAGTTCTTCGACTAAATCACAGACCAAATCATTCAAACAGCAGGGTTGAAGTTTGAGCAGTTGATGTTGCTGTTCGACTCGACAGATCAGCAACAGGTCTTTCACCAACTCAGACAGCCGGATTGTTTGCCGCTCTATGATGTCTAAATTGCGGTGGACAGCAGGCAAATCTTCTGCCAACCAAGTATCTTCTACCGTACTCTGAACAACGGTCAGGGGCGTTCGCAGTTCATGAGCCGCGTCTGAGGTAAATTGTTGCATCTGTCGATAAGAGCGGTAAATTGGCTGCATGGCGAGTCCCGCCAACCACCAACTAACAAGTCCTATTAGCAGCATCGCAAACGGGAGTCCGAACAGCAAGAACAGTCGAATACTGGCAAGAAATTCATCCCATTGTTGGAGCGATTGTCCGACTTGAAGGTAGCCCCAAGGTAAATTGTCTTTGGTTCTCAGTTGCCAGGAAATTTGATAGTAACGATCGCCCTGTCGATCGCGCACTGTTTGCCAAAATGGGTCTTTTGAGGATGGAATGGCTTCAGGCTGTTGACCTGCTTCAGCGAGGGACTGTCCAGATTGGCTCAGAAAACGCACATAATAATCACTCGCTTGAAAGACAGCAGCCATATGCCTTCCAGAGGGATTATTGGGCTGAACGCAAGGAATGGCTTGTCCACACAGTCCGGGGGCGAGTTGTTGCGCGATTATGGGCAATTGTCCAGGTCGTTCTAAAGCGGGTTCAATGCTGTCGTGCAAGACTCCAGCTAAGGAAGTGAGCTTTTGTTGCACAATCTTTTGATGAACTGCAATGATGCCCTCATAGACTATTAGGCTGCCCAAACAAAGCGCCAAACCCATGACTAGGGCATATCCAGTCGTAAAGCGCAAACGAGTGAGCCGAAACAGTTTGCTTTGATTCATATCAACCGCTCAAACGATAGCCAAAGCCATGCACCGTTTCAATCAAGTCTGCACAACCATAGTCTGCTAGTTTACGACGCAACAGCCGGATACGAGCCGCGACCACATTGCTCACAGGTTCGGCATCAATGTCCCAGAGTTGCGTCAGCAGTTGATCGCGGGTGAGAACCTGGTTGGGGTGAGTCATGAAATATTCCATTAAGCGAAATTCTCTAGCAGTGAGAGAAATAGTCTGCGGCTGCCTTTGAGGGGTGGATGTTGCGATCGTAGAGGTGGCATAGTCGAGCGTGAGTTTGCCAACTTGCAGTTGGGACGGTTGCAGTTGGGGCGATCGACGCTGAAGGGCGCGGAGTCGAGCGAACAATTCTGCTTTGACAAAGGGTTTTATGAGATAGTCATCTGCCCCGGCATCTAGCCCCAATACTCGGTCTTCAACATGGTCTTTTGCGGTCAACATGAGAACGGGTAGCGAACTGTTATGTCGTCGCAGTCGCTGGCATAGCTCAACCCCTGACATTCCAGGGAGTAGCCAATCAAAAATTGCCAGCGTATATTGAGTCCATTGGTGTTCTAAATAGTGCCAAGCTTCGTTGCCATCTTGCACCCAATCCACCAAATACTTTTCGCGGGTTAATGTGCGTTGGAGAACCGTTCCTAGATCGGGTTCATCTTCGACGAGCAAAATTCTCATGATGGCGATCGTGCAGTGGACGCAAATAGAGCAAATATAGGAGTGAAGAGCCTTCAAGAATGCTCTCCACTCTGACAGTCAAGCTCTTTTCAGAAGATAGCCTGATTGCTAGTAACTACTCAGCCTGCCCTCACCGTTCGGCTGAGCGCTCACGTCGAAGCCTAAATCCTTCTCCCTAAGGAGAGGGACTTCAATCCGGCTCCCCTTCTCCTGTTCTGGGAGAAGGGGCTGGGGGATGAGGGCAGGCTCGGCATTGAGTTAGCGGGCTGAGTAGTCACGATTGCTATCTCTTAATTCTAAGAAAGGGCGATCGTTCTATCTGGATGGCGAACGATCGTGGATTTTGGCATCAGCACTTTACCAAATCGAGCATAGAGCGCAGGCAGAACCAATAGAGTCAGTGCTGTTGAGGTGAATAATCCCCCTAACACTACGATCGCTAAGGGTTGCAATAATTCCTTACCCGCTGCTCCTCCGCCCAGTACCAGAGGAACCACTCCCAAGGCTGAAGTCAGGGCGGTCATCAGAATGGCAATCAGGCGTTCAGTTGAGCCTTCTACAATGACTTTAGACATGGGCATTCCCTGAGCCAGCTTAGTGTTGTAGCTGTCAACTAGTAGCAGACCATTACGAGTGGCAACCCCAAAGAGGGTGACAAATCCAATCAATGATGGAATTGAAATTATACCCCCAGTGACAGCAACTGCAATGATGCCCCCGACTAATGCCAACGGTAAGTTGAGCATAATCATCAACGTGGCGGGAACAGATTTCACCGAGACATACATCAGGAGTGCGATTGCGATCGCAGCCAATATACCAAAGACCAACAAGTTTTGCGCGGCACGTTGTTCGGCTTCAAACTGACCGTCGTATTGGATGTAGTATCCCTGGGGGAGTTTGATCTGTCCGACTTTGGCTTGAACCTCTTCGACCACTGAGCCTAAATCACGTCCGGCGGCGTTGGCAGACACCACAATGAGGCGAGACACATTCTCTCGATTAATCGTGTTGGGCCCAGTTCCATAGCCAATGGTTGCTACTTGGGCAAGCGAGATTTTTTGTCCGGTTGGGGTATCTACTTGCAAGTTACGAATCGCATCTAGATTCTTACGTGCGTCCTCCTTAACCCAAACCAATAGATCTACGAGTTGCTGTTGGTCGGGAATCTGAGACACAATTCGTCCATTGAGCGCCGTTTCGGTGAGGTTGGAGAGTTGAGCGATCGTCAATCCATACCGAGCCGCTGCATCGCGATCGAACTGAATTTGCACCTGTCTAATCGGCACTTGTGGCTCAAGCTGAAGATCGACTAATCCCTTCACGGGCTGCATTGCTTTTTCGACTTCAATACCAATTTTTCGCAGTTCGACTAAATCAGTGCCAAAAATTTTGACGGCGATCGCACTCCGAACGCCAGACAACACTTCATCCATGCGATGGCTAATAAACCCGCCCACATTGGTAGCAACCCCTGGCAATTTGGCAAACTCATCCCGCATTTTTTTTAACGCAGCCGGACGATCGCGCATAGCAGCTTCACTTAATTCCACATCAAGGTGGGCCAGATTCACCGATGCGGCATCGGGATCGCCCGGAGCGCGCCCGGCTCTGAGTTGCACCGACTCAAAGTGCGGATCATCTTTGAGCGCAGTCTGAATCGCCATCCCAATTCGATTTGTAGCCTCCAGAGACGAGCCGGGATAAAGCGCGACCGCATTCATCAGCGATCGTTCTTGAAACGGCGGCAAAAATTCTCGTCCAAAGGTGGGCACGATCGCAAAAGATGCGGCAGTCATCGCCAACGCAAATCCTAAGACCAGATTAGAGCGACGCATCGCAAATTGCAGCAGAGGCTGATAGGTTGCCTTGGAAAAGCGCGTCACCACTGGTTCCCGTTCCTGCATCCGATTGTGAGGCAGCAAAAGCGCGCACAGGGCTGGAGACACGAGCAGCGACTCCAAACTTGACACCACAACCACCACTAAATAGGCAATGCCCATCGGTGTGAAGATGCGCCCCTCAACCCCAGACAACGTAAACACGGGCGAGAAAACAATAATCCCGATCACGGTCGCTCCTAGCAGAGAGGTTCTGACTTCTTGAGTGCCTTCAAAAATAATCTCCATCACCGGACGCGGATTAGCAGAAAACCTGTTTTCTCGCAGTCGTCGGTAAGTGTTTTCGCCATAGACGATCGCATCATCCACCGCCGTTCCGATCGCAACAGCAAGCCCACCCAATGTCATCGTGTTGAGTCCGAGTCCTAGCCAGTTGCAAATGAGCAGGGCAAACAGCAGCGTCAAGAAAAAGTCTAGGAGACAAACGGTGAGGGTGCGCCAGTTCATCAGAAACGGGATAAGAATTAGGGCGACAATGATGCTACCTTCAATCAGCGCCGATCGAACATTATCCACGGATGCTGTAATGTAGTCAGTCTGCCGAAAACTGACATTTGCTTCGACTGCTTTTGGCAAGCCTGCTCTAATGCCATCCATCGCTTTAAAGATGGCGCGGGTTACGGTGAGCGTATCCACTAGAGGTTGCTTGTTGATCATCACAACCACTGCCCGCTTCCCATTCCAACTGGCATCACCGCGCTGAAGGGCTGCCCCCAGTTTGATCTCTGCCACATCCGCCAAAAGAATTGGCTTCCCATCCTGCACTTTGACCACCGATTTTTCTAAATCTGCGATCGATTCCACTTGTCCAGTGCTACGAATCACTAGCTCTTGATCTGCCGTTGTTAACAAGCCGCCTGCGCTTTTAGCGTGGGCTTCTCCGGCGGCTGTGACAACTTCTTGCAGGGATACATTCAGTGCCTTAAGTTTGACCGGATCGGCGATGACTTGAAACTGTTTTAGCTCGCCGCCATAAACAATCACCTGAGACACACCAGGAACCGCTAACAAGCGATTGGTTACATCACGATCGACAATCGTTCGCACGTCCATCATCGAAGCCGTATTTGACGTAAAGGCGTATTGCAACACCGTTCCGATCGGGGGCGAGAGCGGCGAAATGTGAGGAACGCCAACACCTTCTGGCAGCCTGTCTTGCGCCTGTTGCAATCGTTCTGCGACCAGTTGACGTGCCTGCTGGGGGTCAGTCCCCCACTTAAAGTTAATCCGCAGGACTGAAATGCCGACTGCCGAAGCAGACCGCACAATATCAACGCCTGGTGTGCCATTGATGGCGCTTTCTAGAGGAAGGCTGACTAATGACTCAACTGCTTCGGGCGCTAAACCCGGTGCTTCGGTTTGGACTTCGACTTGGGGAGGCGAAAAATTGGGCAGGACATCAAGCGGCATTTGGCGAATGGTGTGGACGCTCCAAAGGGTGAGCAGCAAGGTTCCTAGCACCACAAGCCATCGCTGGACGATCGTCCACTTAACAATGGAATCTAACATGGTTGAATCACAAAAGAGATGAGGGTGATGAACTGGGCAAATGAGTTGGACGACAGCAGCCTGACGACAGATTAGTTTCGATAGGGACGCGATGGCTTCTTGGCAAAGATAGCGGCTGTTCCACAGATTGCAATAACTCCAATGCCGCCAATCCATACCATCGGGTTTCTTTTAGATAGAGGTTGAGATGGAGGCTGTTCAACAGGATTGCTCTCTACTGGAGCCGTTACTGGAGCCGTCCGCAGAGATTGAGAATAGAGGAGAGTCGCCCCCTGAATGACAATGCGATCGCCTGGCTTCAAATTGCCTTCCTGAACGGCTGATATGTCTCCGGTGGTGCTACTCAATTTCACGACGACAGGCTGAAATGTATTGCCTTGTTGTAGATAAACAAGCTGCTGTCCGTTGGCATCGATCGCACTGCTGGTAGGGATATTGAGGGTGGCAGAGTCAGCGATCGTTTCTACCTTAATTCCCATCGTTTCGGCCGTTTTTGCATCAACCGCGATCGGCTTCATCACCTGGCTGGCATCGCCTTGAAATTCCTGATTATGCCCAACGTGAGCCTGAACGATCGTTGGAGTCGCTAACAACAGCACACTCAAAATTGTGCCAGAAGCATAACGCACCAGCTTGCGGGAAGAAATTGGATGGTGATTTGAGGTCATGGTAAGTCTCCTTGCTGAAGTCTTTTCCACAATCTCAAGGACAAATGAAAGTTTGATGAAAATTTATGCTGAGGCCCACAAGTCTTACCCGCTACCTGAAACACGTTCAGCATCGTACTCAGCAGGCTTACAATTCACCAAGTTTTAAGGCTTTTGACCGCCCTGTTCATTCTCCAAAGCGCGTTCGGTGCGATCGTAGGGTTGGGTTTTGGGTCGCCAACTGGGAAAGAGACCCGCAATAAACTGATCCATATTGTTGCGGGTGGTGCGGCTAGCGGTGCTGAGCGGCGGGGGCAAGAGATCTCCTAAGGCGATGAAGAGTAGCCCTAGCAGCAGCACGATCGGGAACCAAACTTGCATTCGTTTAAACATGGCCAATCCAGATGAGTCTCTGTGAGCGTGGGCGCGATCGATTACTGATTGATGATTTTACCCGTTGATGATTCAAATGTAACTGCTTTTGCCATTAACTTGCCATTAGTAGGTTGACTTTTGATCCCGATCACTGTATCTTCACAAGCTTTTACAGACGAGTTGCATTGATGGGGATAATTTTTCCTGTCATTCCCCGACGTGAGGCAGAATAGAGGCATTCATCCCCCATTGATTTAGCGTAGGCGATCGTCAGAATGAGTAACCGGAACGCTATTATTTATTGGCTAGAAACTCATTGGGTTGTGCCTGCCTATAGTGGTTGGCTATTGGGAGCAATCACTGCCTTGTTTTTTTTAGCCGCAGCGAACACCCTTTCTGGCTGGCTGTATGTCATCAGCGGTGTGGTGTTTGCGTTGTTGACGATCGCTGCCCTGCTCCCGGCTCAAACCCTGCGCCCGCTGCGAGTCACTCGGTTACCGATCGCCCCCGTCAGTGTTGGCAATGATTTGCTGATCGAGGTGGTGGTGGAGAACCCAACCAACGACGAGAAAACGTTGCTCCAGGTTGCCGATCTGCTGCCGTTGCGCTTGGGTAAGCCCTCTCAAACCTCGATCGAAGTCATTGAGGCGAAAGATAGCTATCGCTGGAGCTACAACCAGCCCACCGATCGCCGGGGTGTATACCACTGGCAAGAGGTGCAATTGCGAACTGGAGTGCCTTTGGGGTTGTTTTGGTGTACTAGATCGCGCTTAGCCAAGGCTACGGCGATCGTCTATCCTACAGTTTTGCCGCTGACTCACTGCCCCTTGGTGGATGCGATCGGTCAGGAAGATGATCCCCAGTATCACAGCGATCAGCGCCACCAAACTGCCACGGAAGGTGTAACCCGTTCCCTGCGTCCCTACCGCTGGGGCGACCCAATTCGACTGATTCATTGGCGGACTAGTGCCCGCTATGGCGAGTTTCGGGTGCGGGAACTGGAGGTATTCACGGGGGGAAAGGAAATTGTGATCAGCCTCGATACGGCTAAGGTGTGGCGATCGACTGGGGCGATCGTTCAGCCTTCCCCAGCGGGAAATGCGCCCATTCCCTCCGATAGCTTTGAACAAGCGGTCATTGCCGCTGCCTCATTGTACTTCTACTTATCCCGCCAAAACTCCAACGTCAAACTCTGGACAGCAGGCACCGGGCTGCTTCAGGGAAATCGCGCCGTCCTGCAAGCCCTAGCTGCTACCTACGCTGGGGAAGATGTGGTATCCGAAAGCCCTCCTGATTTGCCCCTCGTCTGGCTGACGGAAAATGCTGCCAGTCTCAGTGCGTTGCCGCCGGGGAGCCGCTGGGTGCTGTGGACTGCTGCCGATCGCCCATCCTCAGACGGCAAGTCTATTCAAGGTTCACCGGGGCTTTTGATGCAAGCCGACCAGTCGTTGCAGGGTCAGCTACAGGCATCGATTCGTTAGTGGATTGGGGACACGGTGTAAGTTTGGGTTCCGAGCCGTCCGACCCTTGGGGGTGATCCCCCAAACCCACTTCTGGGGGACGAGAGCTTCCCCCAGACCCCCTCCAAAGGGGTTGATTGTGGGAGGAGAAAAGTGCTTCGCTTTGCCGGGGATGATCGAGTCGTGACGCTAGGGAGCCGATCGCGTCACCAACCTAGTTTTTATCGCTGCGTCACCCCGTCATGTCCTTGACTCAACTCAAAACTCAAAACTCAAAACCATCCCCCTAACAGGACAGAAACTTCTGTTATGAGGCCCCGTTTTGCCGATTTCCTGCTAGCGTGAAGCCATGCTGCTAACTGCTGAACTGTTGCTCCACTTTCAACGGTGTAGTCGTCGGGCGTTCCTCGATGTCTACGGTGATTTTAGTCAGAGGGATGCCCCTGCGGACTACTTACTTAAGCTGACTCAAGACGGTCTGGTGCATCGGCAAACGGTGCTGGCGAAGCATGTGTGGCAAGAGCCGCAGTATCCCAGGGAGGATTGGGCGGCGGGGGCGGCTGCGACTTTGGCACTGATGCGGCAAGGCGTGGAGCAAATTCATCGCGGGGTGCTGTTGACAGAAGGAACGTCGGGGTTTCAGTTCCTCAGTCGCCCTGATTTGTTGATTAGGCAACCGGGAACGTCGGCGATCGGGGACTGGCTGTATGCCCCCACCAGCATCAAATTAGGGAAGCGCCCGAAGCTGGAATATCAGATTGCCGCCGCGTTTGATGTGCAGGTGTTGGCGACGGTTCAAGGAGCTTGGGCCGAAACTGCCTGGTTGATCTTGCGAGAAAGGGGCGCGTATGCTGTGGATCTGTGGAAGGTGATGCCCCAGATGCAAATGGTGTTGGAGGACTGTATCGCAACGCTCCGATCGCCCGTTACCCCAGAGGTTTTCATTGCTCGAAGTCGCTGTAACCTTTGTCCCTGGCTGACTTCGTGCTATACGGCTGCCCAAGCCCAGCGCCACATGTCTTTGCTTCCTGGAGTCACCGATCGCCGCTATAGCAGCTTGCAAGACTTGAATGTGGTGACGATCGAGGCTCTGGCTGCAACGGCTCCCCAGGACTTGGAGTCCCTGCCTGGATTTGGGGAGGAGGTGTCCCAGAAGTTGGTGCGTCAAGCCCAATCTACCCTGCAAAACCAGGCGATCGTCATTCCCAATCACTGCTTGCCTGCCTTGCCGACGACCGCGATCGAACTCTATTTCGACATTGAGGCAGAGCCGGAACTCGACCTGGTTTATCTCCATGGCGTTTTGGTGATCGATCGCCAAGCACAAACTGAAGCATTTTATCCCCTTCTAGCGGAAAATCCCCAGGATGAGCCGCTGGTTTGGCACCAATTTTTAGACCTACTCGATCGCTATCCCGACGCACCCGTTTTCCATTTCTGTCCCTATGAAGCGCAAACGGTGACCCGCCTCGCCAAACTCTACCGCACTCCCCTCCGGCGTGTGGAGCCGATGTTAGACCGCTTTGTGGATTTGCATGATTATGTGACGCGATCGGTTACTCTGCCCGTGGAAAGCTATGCCCTGAAGTCGATCGCCCGCCATCTGGGGTTTGACTGGCGCGATGCGGGGGCAAATGGGGCCCAGTCGATTTGCTGGTATACTCAATGGCTCCACACGGGCGATCGGGACAGTTTGGAGGCGGTGGTTCGCTACAACGAGGATGATTGCCGCGCGATGTATCATCTGAAGAATTGGTTGGTCGATTTTTTACCCAAGACTCGTGCCGCTGGGGTGAAGGTGGCAGTTAATAATTAGGATCAGGAATTAAATAAGTTGCAGAAGTTCGAGATTTACTAAGGGCGAAGCATTCGGGCGAAAGCTTTAGCACTCAATCAGATTCTTTTACCGTAGCTTGCTTCCCGAAGGGTATGCTTCGCCCCTACATTTGAACTATTGCAGGTTATTTAATCCACGATCCTTAAGAGATTTCCTAGAAAAATACTGCCGTTGTAGGGGTGCGACCCTTCCGGTTTCGGATATAAACTTCTCTAGCAATCTCCTTGAAAGGCATTTTAAACGTACTATATACCTCGCACTCGCTCCCTTTTCATCTATACCTGAAAGGCTTTAAGGAGATTTCCGAGAAAGATGTTATCCCTGTAAGGGCGAAGCATCCGGCAAACAGAGCCTTGAATCGACCAGAAGGTCATTGCCCGGATGCTAAGTGCAAAGCACACGCTACGCGAACGCCCTTCCGGTGCCTGGTATAAACTTTTCTAA
>JARCMD010000527.1 GCA_030248885.1 Leptolyngbyaceae cyanobacterium MP9P1.79
CCTTCTCCCAAAAGGGGAGAAGGGGAGCAAGATCCAAGTCCCTCTCCCCACCTGGGAGAGGGATTTAGGGTGAGGGTTGCAAAAGTGAGATGCTCCCCTCAAAATTTTCTTGACAGAACACTAGCTTTGCCAACCCAAGCTCTGCCAACGAGTTATGAAATCATTAAATTTTGGCAGAGGGGGCGAAGTAGATGAGCCGCACATCTGAGCCTAATACAACGGTATCGTTGTGAGTCAAATTCCAACTCGATCGCTTGCGGCCGTTAATCACCAGCCCATTTGTGCTGCGTTTGCCCTGAAGATTGCCATCCACAATCCGATAACTATAGGTGCCATCTGCTTGGGGAAACTGAAGCAAGATAGCGTGGTGGCGGGACGCGAAGAAGGAATAGAGACGGATATCACTCTGGGGATCACGCCCCACTACGTGTAGAATTTTTTGCAGCACAATTTCTCGCCTACCCTCCATATCTTCAATGATCAGAAGAGGATAAATTCTCAGGATGGCAGAATCTGATAGTACATCCAATTCTGTCGGGTTCTGCTGACTATTTTCTGAACCAGACAGTTCAGTGTCTTCATCGAAATCGTCTTCAAAGAAGCTGACAGGACGGGTTGTGGGTTGGCGTTCTTCTAAGGTGGAGTGATTTAGGGCACAGGTGCGTCCGTGTAGGGCAAGCTCATCGGTTGGATCTAGCAGCAATGCTTGGTCGTAGCTGCCGATCGCCTCTGGGTAGCGTCTCAATTCCATCAAGGCATCCCCCCGATTTCGCCAGGCTGGTTGATAATTGCCATCAATCATCAAGGCGCGGCCGTAGTTGGCGAGGGCTTCCTCAAAGCACCGCAAGCCATACAACAGAGCGTTGGCGCGATGGTACCAAGGTTGCACCGTGTCAGGCTTGATTTGCAGGGAACGATCGTAGCACCCGATCGCATCTCGGTACTCTCCCAAGCCGTACTGCAACGCATTGCCCCGCGCAGACCAAATGCTAGCCATTAGATCAGGGTCGGGATCTAGGCGCAGGGCCCAGTCATTGCTAGCGATCGCCTCTTGGTAGTTTCCCAGGCATTCTAAGGCTAGGCTGCGTTCGTACCAAACCTCAGCACAATTTTTTGCCAGTTGTAATACATAGCCATAGCTTTCCACCGCCTTTTCATATTCCTTGGCAGCAGCAAACGCCAGCCCCTGCTGAAAGATTTGCAGAGCGTTTCCATTGAGGCAAAGGCGACCTGTATCAAGCATGGCTAGGCAGAAGCAATTCTTCGACTTTAGAGGCTAATTTAGAGTTTATTGAGAGTCCGGAATCCAACTTCACAGAAGCTTTATAGAAGCCATTGTGTATCGGTCGAAATGGAGGTTGAAAGCCGGAGGTTTAGGTCGAATTAGCTATTTTCTACCATCTGTTGAGGGTGAAAGTAGTCATAGATTTGCTGGGCTAGCCGCAAGCCGATGCCCGGAACTTCCGCAATTTGGGTTGGGGTAGCCTCGCGCAGATAATCAATAGACCGAAAGTGTCCCATGAGTTGTTTCTGGCGATGGTGTCCTAGCCCTGGAATTTCTTCTAGGCGCGATCGTTTCATCCGATCGCTCCGCTGTTGGCGATGAAAACTGACAGCAAAGCGGTGAGCTTCATCGCGGAGTCGTCTTAAAAGTTGCACCCCTGGTTGCTCTGGGTCTGAGGCCACTGGAACAGATTCCCCCGGCAGAAAAATCTCCTCATGCCGCTTTGCCAGACTGATCACCTTTACATCTTCTAACAAATTCATCTCGCGCAACACCTCTACAACGGCAGAGAGTTGTCCTTTTCCGCCATCAATCATCACTAAATCAGGGAAATCGGAGGGCGGCACCATCACTTTCTGGGGTTCTTCAGGCGCACCGTTCCTAGCTGCTATCCCTTCCATGCTAGGATCTTTGGCATATTTGCGGAACCTACGTCGGATCACCTCTGCCATGCTGGCGAAATCATCAGAGTGCCCAGCGGTGACGGTGGGAGTCTTGATTTTATAGTGGCGATAGTGTTGTTTGGCAGGCAATCCGTCCACGAAAACGACTTGGGAGGCCACGGCATCGGAGCCTTGGATGTGGGAAATGTCGTAACCTTCGATGCGGCGGGGAATATCGGGTAAATCCAACAGAGCGGCAAGGTCGAGGGTGGCTTGGGCGTTGCGATCGGCGAAGCGTTGGGTGCGGGCTAGCTCATAGCCAGCGTTACGCTCCACCATTTCAATCAGTTCTGCCTTGGTCTGGCGTTGGGGCGAGACAATGGAGACTTTACGACCGTGCCGATCGCTCAGCACATCTGCCAACAATTCCCCTTCTGGCAAGTCGTGCTGCACCAAGATCTCATTGGGAATTTCCACGGCATCAGCACTTTGATAATGCTCTTCCAACACCCGCTGCAAAATGGCTCCCGGTTCCCCCGATTGGGAGTCGGCAACAAAGCCTAAGCGCCCCACCAAGCGCCCCGCCCGAATCTGGAACAGTTGCACACAGGCATGTTGCTCATCCGCAGCCAGGGCGATCGCATCCCGCGAAATCGTGTCGTCTGGAAGTGCCACTTTTTGGTCAGCACTCAGAGATTTCAACCCGACAATCTGATCCCGCAGCCGAGCAGCGTGTTCAAAGTTCAACTTTTCTGCGGCTTGCTCCATCTGAGCAGTGAGTAAGTCTTCCAATTCGCGGGTGCGTCCCTGAAAAATCATGGCGACTTTCTGCATTGTTTTGCGGTAGTCTTCGACGGAAATCATCTCTTGGCAGACTCCTGGACAGCGCCCAATGTCGTAGTTCAGGCAGGGACGGTCTTTGAACAGAGGTTGGGGACGTTGGCGCAGGGGAAAAATCCGCTTAATCAAATGAAAGGTACTGCGTAAACCATGCACATCGACGTAGGGGCCGTAGTAGCGGTCTTTTTCCTTACCCATGCGGCGTTTGCGGGTGATAAACATCCGGGGGTAATTTTCTGACCAGGTAATACAGAGGTAGGGATATTTTTTGTCGTCCTTCAGCAGCACGTTGAAGTGAGGTTGGTGCTGCTTAATCAGATTGGCTTCCAGGGCCAGAGCTTCGGCTTCGGTGTCGGTGACGATGAACTCAATTTCAGTAATTTGCCGCACCATCAAGTCGATGCGGGGATTGGGGTTGGGGAGGTCGCGGAAGTAGGAGCGGACGCGCGATCGGAGTTTTTTGGATTTCCCAATGTAGAGAATCCGATCGCTGCTATCGCGCATGTAGTAGACTCCCGGCTCCGGGGGAATCTCCTTCAAGCGGCTTTCCAGGCGTTCTTGATCTTTAATTAAGGGCAATGCTTGAGCGGAGGACACCATTACAGTCAGCAAACTCACGGATAAATCGGAAATCTAGCAGACCTGTCAGTCAGAAAATGCACGCTCTCGTTGCGGTTAGCGTTTACCAGTTCTTCTGTGGAATTACAGAACCTCAAATATTTATTTGATTAAGATTTGTAACTTCAGGTTTGGGAACCCGCATAACCACTTGTATTTTAACACTCTATTTTAACGGCAACGATGGATTGAATTAGGCTTCGATCGCTTTTCGCCCATGAATCTAAAAGGCAAAATACTCAATCTATTTATTGAATTCAATTACTCATCAAAAAACATCAAATCGTGTGAAGAGTACATTAGGCTGACTCATTCGTGCGTAATCTCGATCGGGTTTAATGTACTGATTAAGTATGGAACGCATCACATACCCACATTAAGCTATGAATTTAGAAGAGTTTGAATTTCAGACTCGAAATGAGATTGAAACAACATTAAATCAATTGCAAACCATCATGCTTTTAATTGCTGAGTTAGATGCCCAATCTACAGGTGAAGTGATGACGATCGCTCAACTAAAGGCCCAGGTTTTCGCAGCGGGAAATTCGGTGCAAACCTTGAGTCAGTTGATTGAACACTATCTGCTTGAGCAGAAACAGTAGGAAGTCATTCAATTTTGGACTGGGTTATTAACCTGGTTTCTCCTTTTAAGGGAGATGATTTGGTGGAATTCTATTGTTAATGACGCAAAGTCAGAATTTGATATGGCGTGACTCAAAACAGTCTAAACTTGAGTCTTTCGACATTAGATAAAACCTTAGCTATTGACTTAATAAAATCAATTTTCCTGGCTTGAGGTACATCGTCTTGCTAACGTTTACAGCGGTCTTCAAAGTACAACTCTGCATGGAGTGTCACATCGGGAACGCTATGCCATTCGTGCCCGGTGGCAATGCCATTCCCTAGACAATACGTTGTATATTGCAAGCTGCCATTTAATCCAGAGTCGTCGGGCAACTCTTTTTTGTATATGTTGCTTTTGACTGAAGGAAGATAGCCAAAGATGTAGGCGAAAAACTGATCTGCCCGTTTGGGATAGTTGGCGATCGAAGCATTGCCAGAATCTATCCGCACCTGTTGAACTTGGTTGTTGACAAATACAACCGAGAACCGCAAATCAGCAGCTTCGGGAAACAAGCGGCGTAGCTTGGCGGGGTTGTAGGTGTAGGTCACTAATGGGCGGCCGTTGTCCTGGGCTTCTGTTAGCCGCGTCCAAGGTTGACCAAAGTATCGCGCGATGGTTTGGGGAGACTGATTTAGCACGGGTCGAGCCGCTGCGTTTGCTGGTGCAGTCAGCCGGGCGATCAAAAATGTGGTGGCGGCGATCGTTCCCAACTTGCATAAATAATTCATTGCTTAACC
>JARCMD010000528.1 GCA_030248885.1 Leptolyngbyaceae cyanobacterium MP9P1.79
ACACTAGTAGTCTGTCAATTATTAATTGACGGGTAGCTGAAAGCTGGGAGGTTAGTTGGAGTTGAATTTTGAGGGTCTTCGACCCCTCAAAATTTTCTTAATAGAACACTAGGTTCCTGTGCCTGCTGGTGCAAGCTGATAGAAATACAGCGCCTTGCAAGTCTATTAGGTACATCGAATTTCGCTATTGAAGGCGAGGGGTTCTATATTTTGTGCGGCACTGATCTGCAAAGTGCTGTAATTTAGCAGCATTCAAAACTCAAAACTCAAAACTGTTTCCCTAACTGGTTAGAAACTTCTGCCAAGTTGCACTGGTCGTTCACTACGTGTCGGCACTGTTCACCATAGATTCTCGATTGGGAATGGCCGATTTTTCTGGTACAAAATTCTTGTTCTCTGTCAACGTAGCCATAGACAGAGAGTCCAAAGCAGGAAATACTGGTAAAACTAATCGTGGAGATAGGAACTAGTTTCTAGGATAAGCAGTCTGAAAAATCTAGTTTCCTCAACTGGCTACCCAAAAATGCCGGAATCTATTAGATTCAGTGTTCTATGAAACAGTCCATATCTCACGCATTCTTGGCATTAAGTGCTACTTTAGCTTTGATGCATCAGGGGCTTGCGGGTAGTGACTTAAATGAAACATTCTGGGGGTAACCTAGATTAGTTGTGACGGTTTTTTATGCGGTAGCAAATGGCATGAGGAATGGCAACGCTCCAGAGCCACAGCGTCCGGTTAGGCTGTGCATCATTACGCAGTTTTATCCACCCGACTATGCAGCAACAGGGCAGTTAATTGAAGAATTAGTGACGCATTTGGCAAGCCAAGACCTGCATGTGCAGATTTTTACAGGCCAGCCCGGTTATGCATTTCAAAAAAACTCAGCTCCAGTTATTGAGCGATCGGAGCAAGTACTCATTAGACGATCGCGCACCTCTCGGCTTTGGCCCCAACGAATTCGTGGCAAAGCCCTGAATGGTCTCCTATTTTGCATTCGTTCTGGGTTGCATCTCTTAAGAATATCTTTCAACAAAGATATTCTACTTCTGACCACAGCCCCACCCTATCTCCCGATTTTGGGATACTTAGCCAGTCTGGTGTTTGGGCTGCCTTATGTTTGCCTGCTATACGACCTGTATCCTGATGTAGCGGTGGAACTGAATGTGGTGCCTGCTAAGCATTGGTTGACTCAGGTCTGGGACACGTTAAATTATTTTGCCTGGAAAAATGCCAAGGCAATCATTGTCCTTAGCTCAACCATGAAAGACAGAATTACTGCAAAATGTCCCGATGTTGAAGATAAGATTTCAGTGATTCATAGCTGGGCCAATCCCAGTTGGATTGTGCCCTTAGCCAAGCAAGATAACTGGTTTGCCCAAGAGCATGATCTGGTCGAGAAATTTACGGTTCTCTATTCGGGGAATATGGGCCGTTGCCACGATGTGGAGACGATTTTGGATGCAGCCTGCCACCTCCAAAAGCAACCCATTCAATTTGTGTTCATTGGGGGCGGGGCAAAACGGCAAGACTGTATCGATCGCGCCAATGAATTAGGGTTAACCAATTGCTTGTTTTTACCCTATCAGGACAAAAAGGTTTTACCCTACTCTCTCACTGCCTGCGATTTGTCCTTGGTCAGCATTGCCTCAGGCATGGAAGGGCTGATTGCTCCCAGCAAATTCTATGGCAGCTTGGCGGCAGGGCGACCCGTTGTGGTCATTTGTGAGCCGCATTCCTATCTGCGTCAGATTGTGTTTGAGGCAGGGTGTGGTGCAGCATTTAACTTAGGCGAAGGGGCGGCTTTGGCTGAGTTCATCGCCCATTTAGCTACAGATCCTAAGTTAGTAACCCAAATGGGCGATCGGGGCCGCCGTTATCTGGAAGCTAACTTCACGCCTGAGATTATCGCGAAGCAATACTCGCAGGTGTTGAGTGCCACAGCCCGATCGCAACCCCACCGCGTCAATAACACTACAAAATCCAGCCCAATTACGCGATCGTCATAAGCATCTCTAGGGAGTATGTCAATCCCAGAAAATTTTCAACCAGGGGTGAATTGTCGCTTTACACACCCATTGGTTCCCCCATATCCCTTAAACCTTGTCATTACCAACATCTTTGAGAAGCCTGCTATTTCCCAAAGATGTTGGTAAGGTTCAGCCTTTTGGGAGAGGGGTGTAGCTTGTTTCCCGAAGGGTGGGCGGTTCGGGAAAGTTGCACATCACCTAATTTTGGATCTGCAACCTGATTTGCTGAAGAATAGAAAAGGATTTGCAGTTATATTTTAAGTTACATGATGGATTTAAACCATTCATGCCCTAGGCACAAGGTCAGAGCAAACTATACCTACACCCGTTGATTTAAGAAGGTAGAAATGTGAGATTATCTCGTACCCATCCGAACCCCCTCACCCTAGCCCTCTCCCGAAGGAGAGGGAACAGAACCTAGATCGGCTCCCCTCTCCCAGAGGGCGAGGGGTTGAGGGCTTCGACGTGAGCGCTCAGCCGAACGGTGAGGGGCTGAGATAATCTCAGGCGATTACCTTTAAGAATATAGGTGAAATATATGGAAAATAGATGTGTAAGAGCGTGTCTGTCGCATCAAATTTCCCTATTCTCCTAGCAAGAGGGTGGCTCTGAGGTTAGAGTCTCTTTCAAATAGGTGGTGGAAATCTGACAGTTAAGATGCGTTAAGAGTAATCTTCAAACCCTTCTCTTTTACAAACCAATTAGTCTATAGCAACCTTGAGTGGAGCCGATCGGAGTAAGTCCATTAATCGTGATTTTCAAATTACTCTCTTAAGGCCTTATCTTTACTTGATGCAACTTCATATCAGTTAGCCTCAGTTTATTTGGAGTACATCCACATCAATTGTTTGTCGTCTACTAGATTGGACAGTCTCCAGTGTTGAAGAAGATTCATCTACAAGTTCCTACCGATTCTAGGGTTTCAGACCAGGTATTATCTTGGTTTGAAGAACTGAACCAGCCGCCCATAACTAACAGCAAGATTTGGTGGCAATGTCAGACAGTCTTGAAGGAAGGGTTTGATAATGCGGTGGAACATGCCCACAGAGCGCTTCCTAGGGAAACCCCGATCGAACTGGAGGCAATTCGCTATGAGGGGGCGATCGAAATTCGGATTTGGGATTGCGGCACTCCCTTCGACCTGCTGCGAAAAATCAAAGAAACCCCAGCCCTTGAGGACAATATCGGTGAGCATGGGCGGGGGCTGAAAATCATGGAAAAAATTGCCGATGATCTGCGGTACGATCGCCTCCATGATGCCCGTAATTGTCTGTTGATTGTGAAATATTACTGATTGGCAGGGGCTTGGTAAGCGATCGTTTGAATTTGATCCAGTTTGCTAGCGATTTGGCTGAGCAATGCGTCAGTGTTGGCGAGTTGTTGCTGGATGGACTCTGTTTCTAAGGTGCTTGCTAGTTCGTAGATGGGTTTAATCCCTAGATTGGCGCTGGCTCCTTTAATTTGGTGAGCCACGGCCGCTAAGGTGGGGAAATTGGCGGTGACGATCGCCTGCCTTGCTGTTTCCACCGTGGTTTGATGATCCTGCACAAATAGCCGCAACAATTCCCAGGCAAACTCCTCATCTCCCTCAGCCACATTTCGTAGATAGACCCAATCAATTAAGGTTGGTTGAGGGGAAGCTGGGGTTGGCAAGGTTCCAGTATCCCGATCTAGGTTAGACGATCGCGGGGGAATTTCTCTCGGCGCCACGGACACGTCGGTCGGTGTGACAGGAGCCTGAAGCACTCGGCTCCAATGCAGCAACTTTTCGGCTAAGTCTGATTTACGAATCGGCTTACTTAGGTAGTCATCCATGCCCACACTCAAACATTTATCTCGGTCTGACTGCATGGCATTGGCGGTCATGGCAATGATGATCGTATGCGTCTGTGCATCTTCCAAGTGGCGAAGGCTACGGGTTGTTTCGTAGCCATCCAACACGGGCATCTGGCAGTCCATCAAAACAATGTGGTATTGAATCCGCGCCATTAGCTCCAGAGCTTCTTTCCCGTTGCCCACTGCATCTGCCTCGTAGCCTAGGGACTGCAATTGCTTCAAAACCACCTTTTGGTTCACCGCATTGTCTTCAACTAAAAGCAGTTTTAACTTGCCCTTAGAGATTGTAATGGGGGGGAGCATCTTGGTTGGATGATCTGTCATTCCAGGGTTGGCAGCAATGGAGGGGGAGGGCTGAAAGTCGATCGCGGCCAACAAGCAACTGAGCAGACGGGCTTGGCGCATTGGCTTCACCAAATGGGCCGCAAAGCCTAGGTTAGGCAAGCGATGGGAGAGCCGATGCTGATTCACCGCTGTCATCATAATCAGCTTAGTTTGGGACAAGGCTGGTTCTGCGGCAATTTGGCGGCCCAACTGCTCGCCGTCCATATCCGAGAGATGCATATCGACAATGGCGATGTGGTAGGGCCTTGCCTGGGCTACGGACTCATACAGCATATGCAACGCAACAGTAGCAGTGTCGGCTTCCTCGACAAGCATTCCCCAGGCAGAAGCGGGGTAGGACACAGACTTGCGGTTGGTGGCATGGCTATTCACGATCAGGAGCCGCAGTCCGCTCAATTTGTGTTGTGGGAGGAGCGGTGGCGCTGGGGTCACCACTGCCTGTTTAGTAAAGGTGAGGGTAAACCAAAACTTGGCCCCTTGACCTTCGTTACTTTCTACCCCGATCGTGCCTCCCATTAGCTCAACCAATTGCTTACTAATTGCCAGCCCTAATCCTGTACCCCCATAGCGGCGTGTTGTGGAAGCATCGACCTGCGAGAAGGGCTGGAACAATTTGTATTGAGCATCTGGAGCAATGCCAATGCCGGTGTCGGCAACAGAAAAGGCGATCGTCGCTGTAGTAGGCGTTTCTGATTGCAGGACGGCTCTGATCACCACCTCTCCCGCACTCGTAAATTTAATGGCATTGTTCACCAGATTCAGCAGCACTTGGCGTAGGCGGCTCACATCTCCCCGCAGAGAGGTCGGCACGCCCCGATAGATGAGGGTAGCCAGTTCTAGGTTTTTGATGTGGGCACTGGCAGCCATGAGATCGGCGACTTCCTCCAAGGACACCGTTAAATCGAAGTCCACTTCCTCTAGGTCTATTTCCCCCACCTCAATTTTAGAAAAGTCTAAAACATTGTTAATCAATGCCAACAAGCTGTCACTGCCAATCCGAATCGTCTCCACAAAATCTCGTTGTTCATGGTTTAAGTCGGTTTCTAGCAACAAGCTGGTCATACCCACCACGGCATTCATGGGAGTGCGAATCTCGTGGCTCATGGTTGCTAGAAAGGTACTCTTCATCTGAGAAGCCGACTCCGCCGCTTCCCGAGCCGTTTCGAGGTGAACATTTTGCTCAGCTAGGAGTTCTCGCTGTTCCTTTTCTTGCGCTAATAGGCGGGCTTGGTCTAGTCCAAGGACAACCTGATCGGCCAATTGTTTGAGTAAATCTACCTCAAATTCTTGCCAAATGCGGGCGCTGGCACATTGATGGGCAATGAGCAATCCCCAAGGCTGCCCCCCAGACAAAATGGGCACAACCAAGTTGGCTTTTACCTGAAACTGGGCTAACAAGGCTTTATAGCAAGGGCTGAGGTCTAATTTCTCCAAGTCATGAATGGCGGTGATGCGACCGTCTTGGAGTTCTTGCCAGCGTCCATTCATGAAGCAGGTGTCTTGAATGTTGGTGCCGAGGGCAGGGGTCCAATTCGGCCGCACTGATTCCACCGCGACGTTGCCGCTCCAGTCGGGGTTGAAGCGATAGATGAGGACGCGATCGGCTTGCAAAAACTGCTGCGCTTCAGCCACAGTCGTGTGGAGAATGTCATCTAAATCTAATGACTGGCGAATTTGCAAAATCATCTGGGCAAACAAGCGCACTCGCTGATTCTGCCGCTTTAAGCCTTCTTCAGCGTGCTTCCATTTAATAAATTGTCCAATTTGGCGGCCAATGGCAGTGAGCAGACTGAGGGTTTCGGCTTCAAAGGTCTCTATCTGGCGACTAACGAAGGTCATGATCCCCAACAGTTCCTGGTGGTGCTGAACGGGAAATCCGCAGACTCCATGGATGCCTGCTTCAGTGGCGATCGTCCCCCCTGCTGCCCCGGACTCCCACAGATCACTCCTATCTCCTGCCAAATCTACGATCCAAACTGATTCGCCGCTCGCCCAGATCCGATCGGACAACTGCTGACAAACCGCCCGTTCATCCTGACTCAACGCATTTTGTTGACTTACGATCGTTGGCAAACTATGAGCATCGACGCAACGAAGTGGCTGAAGGGAGCATCTCACTTTTGCAACCCTCACCCTAAATCCCTCTCCCAGATGGGCAGAGGGACGTGGATCTTGCTCCCCTTATCCCCTCTTGGCCCTAGGGCAGCCAGATCGAGGTGCCTCTGCCCATCTGGCACAGGGTTTTTGGTTACGGATTGCGAC
>JARCMD010000529.1 GCA_030248885.1 Leptolyngbyaceae cyanobacterium MP9P1.79
ATAATGTACCCGCGTATAAACCTTGCACGGGCGAAGCATTCGGGCGAAAGTCTTTGTAACTCAATCAGAACCTTTGACCGAATGCTTCGCCCCTACGCAAACTTTGGAATGATTTATTAGTTGGAAGTCCCTTAGCTAAGTGAAGTAGGGAACGTTTTGTCTGTTAACCCTTATGGATGACTGTTAGCGATCGGACAATGAAGGGTTCCGTGATTGACTCGTTTTGCCTAGAAATCTCATTCTTAAGTTCAAATCGAGGACGTGAACCTAAAAAATACTAACGTTGCAAATGATGGAGTTGTTCCCTAATAGAACGATTAATCACTGGAAAGGTTAGCTAATGGAGTCGCTGCATCCTTTTTGCCTTTATACTTCGGTTGGTAGATTAAATCCCGATGTTGAAGAAGAGTTCATAGGTGCTACTAAATCTCGTCTGCCACTACCCCGGTGGGCAATGGGTTTGCCGGACTTATTAAGCTGGCTTTGAACAACTTCTCCAAAGAGGTTGGATTGAGAAGGTTGGTGAAAATTCAAGGAACCTGCACCCGATAAAGCAACTACGAATAGAGCTAGGAGCAGGTTGGATGAAATGTTTGTTGAGATAAAAGTACGCATTGGGAACATTCCGTATCAAAGCTTCTTTTCTCTGATACAGAACTTCGGCTAGGGCATCAGGATGAAATCCGGGGGAGTTTTTTCAGTCCTGACTTGATGCGTAGGTTGACGGAAATCTTGTTCACAATCCAAATAAGATTTTTGTATTATATCGATCGGATTACCCAAGGAAATTTTCAGAAAAGTTTATACCAGGAAAGGTCAGGGCGAAGCATTTGGGCAATGACCTGCTGGTTGATTCAAAGCTCTGTCTGCCGGATGCTAAGTGCAAAGCACACGCTACGCGAAAGTCCATACAGCGGCAACCTTTTCCCTGAAAGTCTTCTAAGCAGAAACTTACTTTCTGGTTCCAAGTCTGGTTAGCTTAGCTGGTTGCGAAATCGGCTGATGCTGATGGTGAGGAGGATGGTGGCGAACGCACCGAGGGCAAGGGCATCTCCCCAAAGGACTTCTAGTCCTACGCCTTTGAGCATAATGCCGCGCACGATCGCCACGTAGTAACGTAGGGGGTCTAGCCGGGACAGGTATTGGATGAACGTTGGCATTCCTTCTGTGGGAGCGATCGCCCCAGATAGTTGGATTAGGGGCAGATTGAAAAAGAAGGAGGTGAGGACGACTTGTTGCTGCGATCGACAAAGGGTAGCTAACATAATCCCCAATCCAATCCCGACGAAGACATACAAGCCAGATAGTCCCATAAACAAAGGAAAACTGCCCCTAAAAGGAACATGAAATACGATGCGTCCCACGGTCAGCGCCAGTACCACATCCCCCATCAACAACACAAACAGGGGCACAATTTTAGCTAGAAGAATCTCTCATCCTTCGGCCGGAGTCATTAGCAACTGCTCCAGAGTGCCGGTGTCTTTTTCTCGCACTACTGTCACCGAAGACACAAGTGACCCAATCAATGTGAGGACTACGCCCAAGACACCAGGTACAAAAAACCAGCTACTCGTCAAACCGGGATTATAGAGGAAGGTGATTTGGGGACTAATGACTGGGGTGACTCGCTCTGGTTGCAGCTTCAAGCTATATTGCCTCACCATCTGGGTTACATACCCACTGGCAATTCCAGCCGTATTTGCATCTACGCTATCAATAAATACCTGCACTTCTGCGGGTTGTTCCTGAGCTAAATCGCGATTGAATTCTGGCGGAATGACTAAGCCAGCAGTTAGTTTCCCCAGGCGCACCTGTTCACTCAAACTTTCCTCACTCAGCAATACCTGTTTCAAGTCGAAGACTCGATTATTAGTCATCACTGAGACTAGTTCTCGACTGGCAGAAACTTGGGCGTAATCTACCACGCCTAACTTCAGGTGATGGACATCAGGATTTAGGGCAAAACCATAGATTAAAATCTGAATGGTGGGGGGAAATATCAATAGGAATAGCAATTGCTTATTTCGCAGAATCTGGTTCACTTCTTTAACAGACCAGAGCCATGAGGCGGCTTTCGAGGCAGCAATTCTCATTATGGAAATTCCTGTAATGCAGATGTATTGCTGCCACCCAATTAACTAGCTGAGACAACGATTCCACCGTTCAAGAATCTAGGCGAAAATCGCGGTTAAACCTCTGAAATTAGTGCAAATGTTTCAAAATGAGAATTGCTGATCCCCCTGAGCTTGCTGCAAATTAAGCTGCGCCTCCTGAATTTGGCTTTGAACCACGCTAATTTGCAATAGTGCCTGTCGCTCTTGCTCTCTTGCAGCGTTAATTCGAGCTTCTGCGCCACCCAATTGCGCCTGAATTTCAGCATCGTCAATCTTGACAATCACATCCCCCTTTCGCACTGCATCTCCTTCGCGGACGGAGATTAGGTTGACGCGTCCTCCCGTCTTGGCTCCCACATCTGTCTCGTAGCCTTCAATGCGTCCGGTGACCGATAAGGGGCCGACTTTGGGACGGGATGAGATAAACCACGTTGTTCCCCCAATGATTCCCGCTAAAAGCAACCCGATGGGCAAGAGGAGCCGGGATTTAGATTTGCGATCGACCTTGGGAGCCGTAGGCGCTGGATTGGGCACTGGGGTGGGCGCTGGGGTAGGTTGTTTGGGTTCCGAGAGGGATTGAGTCATAGATCCACCAATTAAATATTCAGTAGATAGCCATCCAGTAGATAGCCGTACTGCAAACTGATATAGTAATTATACTAGACCGTTCAGTATGATTAAACAAGACGTTATGATAACTTTCAAATAGTCCTTAAGACATATCTTTTGTAACCAGTCCCTTAG
>JARCMD010000530.1 GCA_030248885.1 Leptolyngbyaceae cyanobacterium MP9P1.79
GTGATTGTCGATCGAACATCTGAGATAGGTTTGACAGGTTTGGGCGATCGAATATTTGCCTGTCGTGAATTGCTCAGGCTAAGTGCATCTGCAACACAGCACGGGGAGCTCGGCGGATTTTGCAGCGGATAGTCTCTAAACCGAGGCGCTGGCAAGCTTCGTACCGGTGGCAGCCGGAAAACCCGTAATACTGGCCATCTACTTCTAGCACGTCGATCGGTTCGTTTAAACCTACCTCGCGGATGGATTCCATGAGGGCGGCTACTTTAGTTTGGTCGTTGACTCGCGGCAAGGGGCGGCGAATCTGGTTGAGGGGTATTGCTTCTATCCTCATGGCGGCTCTCTTTTTTGCTTCTTGTTAAATCATACTCGTAATGACTTCGACTTGGTACGCAAAATGAGGATTGAGGCAAAAATAACGTTTGGACATGATTACTCGGTAAAATAGAGACAAACCAAGCAACTTGCAGGCAACCCCTGATGAACTCAACGACTGGCTTGTTAACTCGCATTACCCAAACCCCCGGTCAGTGTGGTGGTCGTCCCTGCATTCGAGGAATGCGAATTCGAGTCACGGACAATTGATAATTCGCTATATTAGGGCTGCTAGGTGATATTAAGGGCTTAGCTGCGATCGACAAATGTGCGATCGCTTATCCATAAAAATAATTTACTACATAGCAAATAAATTCGCTGCGAGCTAATGCCATGATGAAAACTTCCCAACCAGATATTATTGTGACCAGCCCAGATGGAGAATATCTGATAATCGTTGAGGTAAAGCTCAAAGACATCAGTATCAGTGTTAAAAACGCTATTGAACAGCTTAAACACACTATGGCATCTATTGGTTGTTCAGTTGGACTTGTCGTAGCGGGCGATCGTGTGATTTTCCTCCGCGACTCCTTGGAGAAGTACAATGGTGAGTCAATTTATGTAGTTGGTGAAGCGAAACTTCCCCATTATTTGCTGCCATCGGCAGATGAGCAATGGAAAGGAAACCCTGCTATTGAGTTTGAATCGCAAGTTCAGCGATGGCTTGAGAAACTAAAGCTGACTGCTAGTATGGAGAACTTCCCAAGTGACTTAAGAAATCTACTTAGTGAATCAATAATGAGTCTTCTGCAAATTGGCGAAGTGAGAGCTGGTGGCCCTAGATGGAGCAAGGTTGCAAGGTGAAGCCCAAGGCAGTTTTAGTTGAGACAAATTGGGTAGTGGATGTTATTGCTCCAGCATACTTACAAAGTCCACAGGCTATTCAGTTGCTTGAACGTGCTCAGGCTGGTGAGTTTAAGCTATATGTGCCTGCAATATGCCTTGCAGAAGCACGAGAAACTGTACCTCGACGATTTTCCCCACGTTCTCGCTCTGATGATTTACGCAAATTTATTAAATGGGCAAGAGATGAAGGGCGAGTGACTCCTGATGAGGCTGATGCAGCATATCAGGTATTTGCTCAATTTGATGGATTAGTCGCAAATGAACTGACGAAAGTGAAAGTTTCAGAACGATTGGATGAATTAGCGAAACATCCTAGTCTCAACGTCTTTCCGCTGTCAGAACCTATGCTGGAGCGCCAAGTATCTATTGGTGCAATGGATATATCCCTTAAGCCATTTGATTTAGCAGTTTTAGCCGCTGTGATAGTTAAATCTGAAGAATTACAGCAAGAGGGGTACGATTGGGTTGGTTTCTGTGAGCTAGACTCCGATCTTCAACCGTGGGACAAATCTGGTGCCCGTAAACGTATTCTTTATGATCTCTACGATGATGTCCGAATATTGGTGTACGCTGACTTCCTACTAGAAGATGTAAGTGAGCTTCCTGAGAGTTGGACTACTTAAACTTAGCAATTAGCACTTAACTATTATTGCGATATTGCCCATCTGCAAGTTGAGTTAGTCGTGAATAATATTGAGCAAGCCGTGGAAGAACTACGTCAGATTGGATCGATAGACTGAATTTGCCTGCTGATAATTAATGACAGAGCTTGACGAGTCATCTCTATTGGCATAAACGGTGACTCTGACCAGTATTTAATGACTTGCTCCGGCAATGCTGTAATGTGAACAAAACCTACCTTCATATCGGAATTGTGAATCTCCCTCCAATGCAGAAAGTGATAAAAAGCTTGATTGCACAGATGAGTTCCACCATCATTTGAAATCTTGAAATCCTAGTTGGAATGTTATGGCTTTCTAACAGGGAAAACAGACCTTCTCGATCTGCTAGAGAACTCCAATAGGCAACAGGAGCATTGGGGACAATTGGCTCTCCCTTGGGTGCGTTGCCGGCTCTATCCAAAGTTACGAAGTATCTTAAATTCTTTGCCATTCGCTCTATAGCTATTTTGTTGTAACCCCGCGCCTGACCGATTCCAATACAAATATCTGGTGAAAGCGCTTTGAGAGTTTCATTGACTGCATTCCCCAGGATGTTGGTATTAGCAGGCATAATCTTGAAGTCAATGTAATCAATGTACTGACTAAGCTCTGGAGTGGGACGATCGCGTAACGACACCACAACTAACTCTGACGCATTTAAGCCATCATCATTTGGCTCAAAGCCAGTTATTAAAACTCTCATCTCAAAGTATCTCTTGACTGATAACTTTAAGGTAACTCAACGCCATTGACCGCTGAGACAGAATCCTATCCATTCAATCCCGCAATAATATTGACACTCATAGCCAAAATAGCGGTGTTAAAAAAGAACGACAGCACGCTGTGAAAAAGCACGAGATACCTCGTCGAACGAGAAGTTATCTGCACGTCTGCAACGCCGGCAAGTCATCCCAATCCCAAAGGAGAAATATAAAAAATCTTTGTAGTCTGGTTCCTCGTCGCCCGGAAAATCCAAACCCCCCGCCTGCGAGTAGCTGCCGTGCTGCTTGCTGCGGTTTCGGTAATAGCTGCGGGCATAGTGCATCGTGAAGAGAGTGTGATTCAATAAGAAACTGTGTTATACTGATTTTATGTTTACACCTATCAAATGATGGGTGTAAATCAGATATGTATTTCTAGCTAAATCTAGAAAGTATCTAGAATCTACAGAACCTTGACAAAGCAATAGTTACAGGAACCTACCCATGAAATCTCAATCCAACAAGGTACAGTCTGCTTGTGATGTAAAAATCTACTCTGATAAAGGTAGCTTAGCGCTACGGTTCCCATTGCGACATAGTGCTCTGTGGGAGCTATTAGACGGTAAATCTCTCAAAGGTAAACCTAAATGCTTAGGGATAGGCAAATATGGCTTCTCAGCAGATGAACCTGATGACTGGAAACGTGCCACTACCATAGCTAGTCAGATTGAGGCTGATTTAGACCATCCAGAATGGGATAAGCTATTTGACCGCACCTTAGCTAAATATGGATTAGGTGGTGGTAAATACGCTAAACTAGCGGACATCATCCAGCTACCCGGTACGACTCAAAGCTTGCCAGAGATAACAGTCGGTGCTATGTGGGAAGAGTATCTGTTGTGGAAACAACCACAGTTACAGCCAACTACATTTTCGATTGCATTCCTTAGAACGTACACAAATATCATTAAAGGTCTTATCTGGCATAAAGCTAGTCGCACTTTTAGCCAGCAAACCTCTATCTGGGATAAGGCTATAACATCAACTACAGTTCTAACTGATGTTATATTATCCCATCCGGCAACCGGGATAAATAAGCGTAGAACATTGAATGCTTTGTCTGAGGCCTTTACCCGGTTACAGTCACAAGGTAAAACTAAGTTAACGGTTAACCCGTTTGTAATCATTGCTGGTGTTGCTGAAAACAAAAC
>JARCMD010000105.1 GCA_030248885.1 Leptolyngbyaceae cyanobacterium MP9P1.79
CCCAGAGGGCGAGGGAGCCGATCCAGGTTTTGTTCCCTCTCCTGCGGGAGAGGGCTAGGGTGTAGCTTGCTTCCCGAAGGGTGGGGGTTCGGATGGGTATGAAATAATCTCACGTTTCCACCCACCTCGTCACGACCTTGACTTAACTAATACAGGTTGTCAGAAATAACTATCCAGCACTCAACTCAAAACTCAAAACTCAAACCAAGCATCCTAACGGGTCAGAAATTTCTGCAACGCTGCATTAGAACGTAATCTCCTGTCCCTGTTCTGTGAAGCGAGTGGTTTGGATCTTCCACTGGGCATTACTGGTCAACGTTTTGCGAAGACTGCCAAAAATAGCCAACTGCTCACAACTGGAAAGGCCAGTGAACCGCCGTTTTGAGTTAGGAGCCAACCTTAAGTCAACTGTTGCTTCTTGAAGGTCGGGATCAACATCAACGCGATAGCCGCTCAACTCAAAATCGCCACTGCTCTGCTGATCCAGCACTTCACCCACCGCCGCCTGAATCGGGTGATCAACAGGCACAGCAATTTTTTGGGGCAGGAAATTCTGACATTGCCCATCAATTTGATAGACGGTCACCATGACCGTCTTGGTAACGACGGGTTTAGTTGATCCCAGTTCTGGGTTGAACGCCTGAGTGTGTGTTGGCGGTGTTAAGGGAAGCGCAGGCGTTGCTGGAGCGATCGTTGCCGAAGTGCCAGCGGGCTGAGCAGGCTTGCCTTGCAGATTAGCGTTGGTATTGAAGCTGGAACTACACGCGCCCAAGCTGAGGAGAAGTGTGCCTGTAATGATTCCTGTTAATGCTTTACCGATCGCATTGACCTGCATAGATTGATACCCCACCTGATACTATTCATCCTATTCCGGCCAGTCTTTGCCATTCCGGTGAAAATTTCAGGATCACTCTTGAGGTAGATAGGCGATCGATAACGTTTGGTCATTTCCTTCCCGACTCGGCAGCGATCGGCAGGAGTTGTTAGCAATAGAGCGAAGTTGCGTTAAAGCACTGCGACTCAGGCAACATTTGTCCCTTTTTAACCATCTTCTTCAATAGTCAAACCAAAACTTGTTGCACGTCTGGGGTAAAACCTCTGGCTAGACGTGAAGCTTCTAGATATCTCTTATTTCTAAACTAGAAATTTCTAAAATAGGAATTAGGGAGCAATCTTAAATAATTTCTCATTTGTAGGCGATGTGCAACTTAAAGTCTGCCCTCATCCCCCAGCCCCTTCTCCCACTGGGAGAAGGGGAGCCGATCCAAATCTTAGCCCCTCTCCCAAAAGGGGATCGGGGTTGGGGTGTAGCTTGCTTCCCGAAGGGTGGGCGGTTCGGGAAAGTTGCATATCACCTAGTTGTTATCGGGTGCATCTTCATCGACATGTCCATCACTCAAATTACAACGAGGGGACTCAATGAAGCCCAACCAGCGATCTACCCAACTTAATCGTGCTGCCTCTCCAAAATGGGGATCAGGGGGGAGGCGAAAATTGATCACTCCCATGAGCCTGAGCTACGCCTTAATTATTTTATGGGCGCTCCTGGGTGCGATCGCCACGGCTCTCAATCCCTTAGAATTGCAAGCCTTGGAGCAACAGGTACAAAATTTATTCTACGCAGTGCGGGGACGGGAAACGTCACCCTCAAATATTGTGATCCTGGCGATCGATGACGAGTCTAGGGCCCAGGGAGAGTTCTACAAAGACAGTCCCAAAAAGTATCCTTACTTGGAGCCAATTCAGGAATGGCCCTGGAGGCGAGCCGCCTATGCCCAAGCGATCGATCGGCTGATGGGTGCTGGGGCGCGATCGGTTTCCGTGGATATGATCTTGGCTGATCCCAGCCGTTACGGCCCAGAGGATGACCAACAACTGCAACGGGTGCTGCGGAAATACCCTGGTCGCATTACCCTAGCCATACAATATCTTGAAGCTGATACTCCTCTGGGACAATTGTTGCAGCTGGAGCCAGTCAACCCTGATTTAGTCACCAATTCCCTGTCTATTGGGTTTATCAATTACTTACCCCACGCTGATGGTAGCTTCACATCCTTAGCCAGCACCTATCGAGAGCAGCGATTGAAACCAGCGAATCTCTCCGGGACCAGTCTTTCCTTTGCAGAGGCGACGCTAAACGCTGCCAAAGTCAGTTACCCTCCCAAAAAAGGCGACGGCATTTTCTTCTACGGGCCCGGCCGCACGTTTCCCACCATTCCCTTTTGGTATGTTCTTGATCCCCAGAATTGGAAAAATTATCTTCATGAAGGGCGGGACTTCAAAGACAAAATTGTGTTGATCGGCCCGACGGCTAACGATCTTCAGGATTTCCAGGTTACGCCCGTTGATACCCGGATGCCAGGGGTAGAGATTCATGCCAACTCGATCGCCACCTTGCAGGCAAATCGGGCTGTCACCAACATCTTAGCCAACTCCCTCCAGCGCAGTATTGCCACTTTCCTGGGCGTGGCGGCTGTGGGATTGTCCCTCAGTTTGTTGGTCAAGCGCACGGTTCCTCGGTCTGCACTCACCTTAGCCACTGCCCTCACTTGGGGAAGCATCAGTGGGGTGATGTTTCTGACAGCCCAAATGATTGTGCCAACTGCCGTTCCCGTGCTGACGATCGCCCTGGGGGGACTGTCCTCTCTCGGCATCGGGGCGATCGGTGACCAATTGGAAAAACTGCGCTTTCGGCAAACCCTAGAGCGCTATGTCTCCGCCGCGATCGTGCGTGAAATTCTCGATCAACCCGATGACTACGCCGCGTTGCTTCAGGGACGTAAAATCAACGCAATCGTGTTGTTTTGTGACATTCGGGGCTTCACCACCCACTCTGTTACCCTTCCTCCAGAACAACTGGTTGCCCAACTCAATGCCTACCTCAGCGCCATGGTCGCCGTCATCATTGATGCCCAAGGCACGATCGACAAATTCATTGGGGATGCTGTCATGGCAGAATTTGGTTCCCCCGTCTCGCGGGGCGAAAAAGTCGATGCCCTGAACGCCGTCAAAGCGGCCTTGGGAATGCGGCAAGCCTTGGCTGACCTGCGGCAGCAATGGCAAAAGCAAGGGTTAACCCTCTTTTTTAATGGCATTGGCATGAACTTTGGCGAAGTGATCGCGGGGAATATTGGCTCCCTCCAGCGCCTGGAATATACCGTCATCGGGGATGCCGTTAACGTTGCCAGCCGTGTAGAAGGATTAAACAAAGATCTGGGAACGGATATTTTGATTACTCGATCGCTTTATGAGCTTGTCCAAGATGAAGTGGAGGCGATCGACCTCGGCTTCCATCCGCTGAAAGGACGGGCCGACAGCGTTCAACTCTACAGCCTAGTCTGCCTCAAAGGAGACGACCAAACCCTCTACCATGAAGTGCAAGAGCAATTGCACGAAGCCCTAGCAGAGATACACAAAGCCCTGAGCCTGCTTCCCCAACAAAAGTCAGTCCCCAAGCTGTAGCTGGATGCAGCAATCTGACGGGAGTGCAGAGTTTGGAGTGCGGAGTTTGGAGTGCAGAGAGCAACGTTTCGAGTTCGGAAGAAGACAATTCGAGTTCAGAAGGCAACGTTTCGAGTTCAGAAGCCGGAGCTTCGAGTTCAGAAGCCGAAGTTCCAGCCTCAGAGGGTAAGTTTCGAGGTAACTACTCAGGCTGTTAGCTCAATGTCGAGCCTACCCTCATCCCCCAGCCCCTTCTCCCAGTGGGAGAAGGGGAGCCGGATTGAAGTCCCTCTCCTTGGGGAGAGGGATTTAGGCTTCGACGTGAGCGCTCAGCCGAACGGTGAGGGCAAGCTGAGTAGTTACGTTTCGAGTTCCAACCCCGAACCTCGAACTCTGAACCTCGAACTCCAAACCTCGAACCCTGAACTCCCATGACCCATTACAATACGTTGCAACCCCATTCAACAAGAAACACCATGACTCAGGCAAAAATTGGCATCATTGGCGGCAGTGGACTCTATAAGATGGAGGCGCTGAAAGATGTGGAAGAGGTGCAAGTTGAGACACCCTTTGGTGCGCCCTCCGATGCATTGATTTTAGGGACATTGGATGGAGAGCGGGTGGCATTTTTACCTCGGCATGGACGAAATCACCATTTGTTGCCCTCGGATTTGCCGTTTCGCGCCAATATTTATGCCATGAAAAGCCTGGGAGTTGAATATTTGCTCTCTGCCTCAGCCGTGGGGTCACTCCAGGAAACCGCGAAACCCCTAGATTTGTTGGTGCCTGACCAGTTCATCGATCGCACTAAAAATCGCATCTCCACCTTTTTTGGCGATGGCATCGTTGCCCACATCGGCTTTGCTGATCCCGTTTGCCCCCAGCTAGCCAAAGTTTTGGCAGACTCGATCGCCTCCCTCGATCTTCCCGATGTCACCCTCCATCGCGGCGGCACCTATCTCTGCATGGAAGGCCCGGCCTTTTCCACCAAAGCCGAATCCAACCTCTACCGCATTTGGGGCGCAACGGTCATCGGCATGACTAACTTGCCTGAAGCCAAACTTGCACGGGAGGCAGAAATTGCCTACGCCACCCTGGCCCTCGTCACCGACTACGACTGCTGGCACCCCCACCACGATAGCGTCACCGTAGAAATGATCCTCGGCAACCTGCACCGCAATGCCGCCAATGCCCAACAGGTGATCCAAGAAACTGTGCGCCGCATTCGTGAAAATCCCTTCCGATCGGATGCCCACCGCGCCCTAAAACACGCCATCCTCACTCCCCTGGATCAGGTTCCTGCGGCAACAAAGGAAAAACTACATCTGCTCCTCCACAAGTACCTGTAGTATCCAGCCCTCTGGAATGTCAGCAATTCTCATTATGGAACGAGTCTACTGGATTTCAGCTATTTGACACGTTGTAAACAATTGTCAAAGCCTGTTTGTGCAAGGGTTTCAAAGACCCCACTTTTTAATATGAGAATTGCTGTAATTACGAGGAAGATACTTACGAGTAAGGTGTTGTGGATTTAAGTTGCGATCGTCAGGGGATGGTTTAGAAGTGCCATTCATACGTTTTTAGGAGATTTCTAGAAAAGTTTATACCAGGTACCGGAAGGGCGTTCGCGGAGCGTGTGCTTTGCACTTAGCATCCGGGCAATGACCTTCTGGTCAATTCAAGGCTCTGTCTGCCGGATGCTTCGCCCCTACAGGGGTGACATCTTTCTCGAAAATCTCCTTAATTCGCGACTCTACCACTCACCTCACAAATTGAGTCCCGTAACGGCCAATTCTGGCGGATGTTCCACCACAAATTGATAGGATATCTCTTGCTTTACTTGGGGTTGTAATGTGAGTGTCCATTCCAACACACCCATTTCACCTAACTGAATCGTTGGATTGACTTTAGTGAGGCGAACTTTAATTTGTTCATTGCGGCTTACAGGCAATTGTTCTGTAAGCTTTAGGGTGACTGGCTCACTCCGCAAATTGGTGACGGTTAAGCGATACCCATAGGTAATGCGGCGCTGGTTACCCAGAAATTTTTTATCGACCTCGCGCTCCACTAACGTGCGATCGATCTTGAGTCCTTCATCGATGCCTAAATTCAACTGAAACTCTTGATTGGGTGCCACATTTTCTAGGGGCGTAACTCCAACAAAGGTGTTGCCGCGAAAGATGTTGGCCCGTCCTGGCAATAGGGTTACACCTTGGGCAGGATTGGTGACGATCGCCTGCAAATAGGCAAAACTCACCAACCGGGGCATAGCAACATACTCCAATCGGCAGGGATAATCATCACTGAAAATGGTGATTTTGTGCGGTGTGCCATCGCTGGGAATTTTGCTGCCACCGCCCACTTGAAACGTGACCACACCGCCCTCGGTTGCAGTCGTTGCCATGACACTTTCAGCGGCGATCGGGGCAGGACTGGAGTCCATCAGTAGTGCCCCTAATTCACCAAACTCCTCAGCATCGGAGACACCTCCTGCTCCTGGTGCTTGGGCCCGTTTTCTCATCGCACCCACCATCGGGGCACTTTGCATCGGGGCAGCCGGAGGACGGGGAATGTCAATATACCAGGGTTGAACTTTGGGCGGTAGCGTTCCGAGTCCAGGTTTGGCAGTGGAAAGGGTGAGGGCAACCTCGGACCAATCTTCACCGCTGGTTTGTTTCACCTCTGCCAAATAACTGAGGTTCACGCCATCGCTGTTGACCTGAATGTCGTAGAGCGGAGTCCAACTAGCGCAATTGACCCCGTAAGTTACCTCTAGCGTGAACTCACCCGCTCCCGATGGCTCGATCGCCACAATTAAGCTGTAGCTCTGGCGAGGCTGGGGCGTTTGCAGTTGCTGGAGTTGTTGCTTAAGTACTTGAATTTGCTTGTCGAGTTCCACCCGTTCTTTGTCGTGCTGGGCGATCGACTGGGCATAGTCACTGTAGCGCTGACCCAAAAAGCCCAGGAGATCGGCGGTTTCTCCCAAACCGACTTGCTGGCGAGCCAAACTCTGGGAAAAGCGCTCAACGGATTTTTCACTCAAGCTTTGGACAAAGGTGCGCTGCAATTGGAGTGACTCGACGCGATATTTCAAATCCTGCTGCTGCTCCTGCAACTGTTGGATGGCAGTGTTAATTTGCCCCACGCGCTCACCGATCGGTTCTGTAGCAAACACTCGCTCGGTGCGGACTCCCAAGAGACGGACTGCGATCGTGCCCTCACCGTTTGCCCGCACCGACTCAGCTTTGAGGGTCGTGGGCAGGTTGAGAATGGCCAGTTCTGTTTCTGCGCCCGTCAGTGTGATGGTGCCTCGGCGCGTCACTAATGCTTGGTCAGTGTAGACCGTCACGGCGCAAATCTGAGTCTCGATCGGGTGCTGCATGGTTAACTCCCAAGGGTGGAATTTCGGCTAGATCCAGAATCTGAGGAATCAAATCCTCACGCTTCACTGCCATCATATGCACACCCTGACAGAGTTGTCTCGCCAGCTTCACTTGCTCTGCCGCAATCTTCATGCCTTCCTGGAGCGGGTCGGCTGCCTTGTCTAGGCGATCGATAATGGTTTGGGGAATCTGCACCCCTGGCACAGCCCGATTGATGAATTGGGCGTTTTTGGCAGATTTGAGCAGAAAAATGCCGGTCAAAATCGGTTTGTCGGTGCCCGCTGCCAGTTGGCTCATAAACTTTTCGAGGCGATCGAAGTCTGAAATAAGCTGACTTTGGAAAAACTGCGCCCCCGCCTCCAGCTTGCGCTCAAAGCGCCGCTGAAGCCCCGACCAACTGCCACACTGGGGGTCGATCGCGGCTCCAGGAAACAAATCCAAGTTGCCGTCGGTGAGGGGTTTGTCGTTCCAGTCACAGCCAAGATTTAGCTTACGGATCAACTGCAACAGGCGCACCGATTCCAGGTCAAATACACTTTTCGCATCGGCATGATCCCCTGCTTTCACCGGGTCGCCTGTCAGCGCCAAAATGTTGTGAATCCCCAAGGCGTGAGCGCCCATCAGGTCAGCCTGAAGGCTAATGCGGTTTCGATCGCGGCACGCCATCTGGCAAATCGGCTCAATTCCCTGCTGAAGTAGAATCACCGAGGCGGCGATCGAACTCATCCGCAACACCGCTCGACTGCCATCGGTAATGTTGACAGCATGAACCCGCCCCTGCAACGCCTGCGCCATCTGCACCATATGCGCTGGGTCACCTCCCTTGGGGGGCATCACCTCAGCGGTGATCAGAAATTCTTTCGTTTGAACAGCCGTATGGAAGCGCGTAGAAGGCATGGGAAATGGGGCAGATTAAGGATAAAAACACTACCGATCGTAGGCTAGATTAGCGGTAGTGTAACGCATCGTTAATAAGCGTAATGCCTTGCTATCTCCCCAGTGGAGGGTAAGCTTCCGTCACCAAATTGCTATCGGATGCAAAAGAAGCACCCACTGTAAATAAGCCAGAAAGGTTAATTCTGCGTCCCCGCAATTCCGTCGTTACCGTCTCTCCCTTTTCTAGCTTGGCAACCGTCCCTTTGTATTCTGGGCGAGAGGCCCGATCGAATAGATAGTAATCAGCGAGGTTAACCTTGGCTAAACTTTGAACACTGACATTCACCTGCTCCTCTTTTAGCAAATGGTTAGTGGGGTCAAACGCAACCACAAGAATCGTGCCGATCGCCCGTATAATCGGATTTTTCCACTCCGCAGTAGAAATATACATTGGCTCCGCCGATTTCACCCCGGCAAAGTTCATTGCCTTATACAGTCGCCTGCGGGAAAACTTAGAGAGATTGCCCATGTTGCGGGCCTGGGAACTCAGCAACACAATATCGGCATTGAGGGCACAATTAAGGCGCGTATTGCTGTCATAGAGAGCATTTTGAAACCCCAACTGCATAAACATGAGAATTGCAGCAAAACTGATACCTGCCAGAGCGGTCAGGAGTCGTAACTTTTCGCGGGTTAGAATCTTCCAAGCTAAAGGAATTTTACGCTTGGGCATAGCTACACCTATCTAAATCCCAGATATAGTTTAATAGTTTCAACGTCCTCTTAGAGCTATTGCTTCCTAGCTTAGTGGACTAACAACCCTCCTGAAAGCCACGTCTCTTGGTTGAAGCACTGGGAAAATCCACACTTATATTAGAGGCTTATGGCTGCATCCATCTTTTGTGGCGCTAGGTTTGGCACTCATGGCCAACCCTGATTTGTGTTACATTTCGTATTAATTCAGTGTTCCATTGGTTATGCTGGAATGTTAGTTTCAAGAAGCGTAAAAGTGCCTTTCTTAAGGTGCTTTTCTCATAAATGGCACATTAGTTAACCTCTCTATAAACATTGGTCATGGCTCAACTCTCTGAATCTGCGGATGTACCTGATCTTGGTCGTCGCCAGTTTATGAACCTTTTGACGTTTGGCACCATCACAGGTACGGCTCTAGGCGCACTGTATCCGATCGTCAAGTACTTCATTCCTCCCTCCAGCGGTGGCGGCGGTGGCGGTGTCACTGCTAAGGATGCCTTGGGTAATGACATTGTGGTCAGTGAGTTTCTGTCCAGCCATGTTGCAGGCGATCGTACCCTTGCCCAAGGGTTGAAGGGCGATCCCACCTACATCGTGGTGCAAGATGATCACACCCTCTCCAACTATGGGATCAATGCAGTGTGTACCCATTTGGGCTGTGTCGTGCCCTGGAACAATGGTGAAGGACGATTCATTTGCCCCTGTCATGGTTCGCAGTACGATAATACAGGCAAGGTTGTCCGAGGTCCCGCTCCCCTTTCCCTTGCCTTAGTTCACGCCAATGTCGCTGATGACAAGCTCGCCTTTATCCCGTGGACTGAAACCGATTTTCGGACTGGAGAAAACCCCTGGTGGGCTTAAAAACAGATTTCTCACTCCTGCCTTGAGGATTTTTAGGATCTGTTGTAATCCAGACCGATCGCAGGCTACAGGGTAGGCGTAATTAATTCATCAATCGCAAAATCGCAATCACTTTATAGTTTTGAATACCCAACTCCGATGAAAATGACTTATGCATTGCGGACGCTGTTGATTAGTTTTGCGGCGATCGTTCTCTTCCTCACTGCTGTCCCTGGATCTGCAACGGCCTATCCGATTTATGCTCAACAGGCTTACGAAAATCCTCGTGAAGCAACGGGGCGCATCGTTTGTGCAAACTGTCACCTAGGTGTAAAACGCACTGAGGTAGAAATTCCCCAGGCTGTTCTCCCCAACACTGTATTTGAAGCGGTGGTCAAAATTCCCTACGACACCAGCGTGCAGCAAGTGCTAGCAGATGGCGAGAAAGGGCCAATGAACGTGGGCGCAGTTGTCATGTTGCCGGAGGGCTTCAAAATTGCTCCCCCCGATCGCATTCCCGCTGAAATGAAGGAAAAAGTGGGTGACCTGTACTTCCAGCCCTACAGCGAAGACAAGGAAAACATCATCGTCGTCGGACCCCTACCCGGCGATGAATATCGCGAGATGGTTTTCCCCGTTTTATCCCCCGATCCCAACACTGACAAAACGGTTCACTTCGGTAAATATCAAGTTCATGTAGGCGGCAACCGCGGCCGCGGACAAGTTTATCCGACGGGTGCAAAGAGCAACAACGCCGTTTACAACGCATCTATTGCTGGAAACATCACCCAAATTGCCAAGGCTGATGAAGGCGGCTATGCGGTCACGATTCAAGCTGAGGATGGCAAAACTGCGGTGGACATGATTCCCCCCGGACCACCCCTGTTGATTGCTGAAGGACAAACCGTGAAAGCAGGTGAAGCCCTGACCTCTGACCCCAACGTGGGTGGATTTGGTCAAGCAGATGCCGAAGTTGTGCTGCAAAGCCCCATTCGGATTTATGGATTGGTGGTATTCCTGGCTGGGATCACGCTCTCTCAAATTTTGTTGGTCTTGAAGAAAAAGCAAGTGGAAAAAGTCCAAGCTGCCGAGATGAATTTCTAATCTCGCTGGGCTAGCTCATTTGCATAAAACTGACAATGAAAAGGGAGTAGGGAGTCGCGAATTGCTGCTCCCTTTTTTGTGCCCATACGTTGACCCAGTTTCTTACTGACTTCAGTCAACCTATGGCTAGGGAAACCCTTTACCCTTGTGCGCCGAAACCAAGGTGGACAAACTTACTAATGAAGGCTAGTAGAAATAACTTACAAACACTCAAAACTTAAAACTCAAAACTTAGGGTATGTCATCATTTAAGTCTGGAATGTGGTCAGAGCAAGGCTTTCATGGCTACCCATCAAAAATGGGCTTAAGACTAGAATCCAGTCCCCGCAAGGAATACTAGCCAATTGATGACACGCCCTAAAACTTAAAACTCAAAACTCAAAACTTAAACCAATCCCACAAGTGATCAGAAACTTCTGCCAAGCTACACCAGCCTTTCCCAGGTTTCAACTTTTCTTAACTCTCCCTTGGGGCAGACTGCTATTAACATTGAGGTGATCTCTAACCAATGGGGCGTGCAATATGGCAACTGCAACAGTACTGCAATTTATGCAAAGAACCGCTGAGGATACCGCGCTACGTCAGCAACTAGAAGCCCTGCTGGGGGTTGGGGATGGCAATATCAGCAGCGCCGCAGAATTAGACTCCGCAGAATCGGAGGCTTTGAAAGGAGAACGGGCCCCCGTAGTGGTTGAGTTTGCAACCCAGCACGGGTTTGTGTTTTCCACAGATGAGTTGATCGCCGTGGTTGATGCGTTTCAAAAACATCAAGCTGGAAAGCTATCTGATCAAGATTTTGCAGCGGTGGTTGGCTCTGCTGCGGCTACTACAAGTTCCGCTGGCATGGTTACTCAAGTGACGAATCCCTTGAAGCGTTTGACGCACTACTTGGGCAAAACCTATTTAGGTATTACACCTAAAATTTAAGCGCAGGTCTAAGAAGATTTCCAGAAAAGTTTATACCAGGCACCGGAAGGGCGAAGCATCCGGGCAATGACCTTCTGGTCGATTCAAGGCTCTATCTGCCGGATGCTTCGCCCCTAAAAGGGTAATATCTTTCTCAGAAATCTCCTTAAAAGAGAGGACTTTGCAAGCAGGTTCTAATCTTCAAAATTTAATGGGGTATTATGATCAACTCCCTGGAAGAGATTGCTGCACTGCTAGAAGGCACTGAGCTTGAGACGAGCACCAAAATAGAGCTAGCTATTCCTGACAGTCCAAACTGTGCCTTTGCTATCAAAGTTAACGGTGAAAACAGCCTGCGTGCTTGGAGTCTTTTGAAATCGTTGGTGGATGAAACCGGAAGGTATCCTGTGCTTGCTGGTGAAAGTTCCTCTCCTTTTTATGATTGGGCAGGGTGTCTTATTCGCAGTAATCCATTCTGTCGTCAAGAATTTCAGTATGAGCTTTATAGTTCTGAAGATAAGAATGTTTTTCCTGAGTCCATTATTGAACGATCTAAAACAATCGATATTACTCAAAAGCTAGAGGAGGATCAACGGAATAAATGGCATTTTTTACTGGAAGAAGCGATCGATTTTGAAATTGAGCGCATGTCTGCGAAGTTTGGAGTAACACCTTCCAAGGAAGAGATGTTTGCTGCTTTCCCTTCTTGCTCAGGTGAGATTTCAAACGACATAGGAGTAGAAGTTGAAAAGTGGTTGTTTGATTGGGAAAGAAGTCATCTTCCTGCTGAAGTGGCCCTTGCACCTCCAGATCTTCAAGATCTATACCTAGACTGGTACAATTCTTCAGATGAATTTGATTACAGTCTGATTCTTCTACCAACAGCAAATTCTTGGGAGACACCTGCTTACATCCATTGGTTTGGGGTTGGAAATAAAAGTAGCGAGGTAATAGTCACACTTTTGCAGTCCTGGCATGACCGTTTCAAGGCTGAGTTAGTCGCACATGATGGATTAAATCTTTTGTTCAATGTTCATCAGCGACCAGTAACCCCTGAAGCTGCATTTCAGCTTGCCGTGGAACAGGAAGCTTTTGCAGGAGACACATTATATCTTCCTGGTATTTCCATTCGAGATCACGCTCGTGCGTTGTTGTACCTCGATCGCTGGTATCTGTTGTCAAAACCTTAATTGGTGAAGGTTACGACTCTTCGTTCATGATCTTTGGCACTTTGAAATAATCCCCGACCCGATCGGGGGCACATTCCAACATGGCTTCACGATCGGCATGATGGATCAGTTCATCTGCCCGCATCACGTTGCTGCCTTCGATCGCCCGTGTGGTGGGCACGACATTGGTTGTATCCAATTCGCTCAGTTGCTCAATATATTCTAGAATGCTGCTGAGTTGCGTGGTAAATTGCACTTCCTCAGCTTCGGTGAGGTCTAGGCGCGCTAGATGGGCCACTTTTCGGACTTGTTCGCGATCGATCATAACGGTGCAGATTGGGAAAGAGATTAACTGGGAAAAAGCTTGAGAAATAAGGAGATTTCCGAGAAAGATGTTACTCCTGTAGGGGCGAAGCATTGGGTAAGAGATCTTGAATGGCTGAACAGATTCTTGCCCCAATGCTTCGCCCTTCCGGTGCCTGGTATAAACCTTTCCAGAAATCTCCTTAAAAATAAATATCCATTTGCGATCGTCCCGTTGTTTTCAACCAATTTTGCGCCTCGATGTAGTTATTGGGAGCCAGACGAATCGCCCGTTTCCAATACTCAGCCGCTTTGCTGAGGAGGTCTTCTGCCACGTCTAGATTGCCTGCTTCTTTTTCCCGCTCCCCTTGGTAGTGGTAGATTACCGCGATATTGTTGAGGGCTTGGGGCAGCACTGAATTGAGTTCCAGGGCTTGATAATAGTACTCCAATGCCCGTTCATGCTCACCGTTGCTAGCGTGGATCAGTCCGGTGTTGTAAAGAATGTAGCCCCGATCGGTGGGATTTTCCTCCAATTTCAAGGCTTCTTCGTAATTCTCCAAGGCTTCGGCATACTCGCCTTCCGCTTGAGCAGACATGCCATCCCGATAATAGGCAAATGCTTCTTTGGCTTTTTTATTGGTTGGCATCACCTTGAGGATGATATCTGCCATGACCGTGAAGCTTTTATCAATGAAGTTATCGTTGCGTTGAGTTCTAGGCATTGCTACGTTTAAGAGTTATCTAAGTCTGGTGGGCAGGTCAACAAAGCAGGGATGCTGTGAGGGCAAATAATGTATTACTGTAATCCGTGATTTAGCCCTAGCTCCAACTCACGCACTTAATTTAATAATAGTGGATGCCCAGTGCCAATGTTGGAGTCTACATCCTTCTTAAGGAGGTTTGAAAAACGTTCAAAGCTGGTTTATAAGTTGAAGTACTGTTGCTATTTCCAAGAAAAACATCTCTAGATTCAAAATTATGAGGTGGAACCTTAATTTTTACCAGAATTGCCTGACTCGTCCTCTCCTTGAGAGTTTTGGCTGAGTAGATCGTTAAGTTTGTAGTTCTTGGTAAAAAATTAGAGATGGGGCTTGAAAAGTTTTCTGTTTGCGCTAATGTCTATTAGCGATCGATGGGTCTAATATCCTCTTGTCAGATAGGTTTTGCAACCTGCACCTTTATTCCTAATTTCTTAATCTCCTAATAGTGTAAATTTATGAACCCTGAAGTAAGACAGTCTGAATATACTGATGTCAGTACCTCCAGCGCCGACTCCATTCCCTCGATCGATCCCAGATTGGAGCAGATGGAGTCTGCCCTTGATTTAGATGGTAATGTCGATCGCCTCACCCCCCTGGCCTTGCCCCCCGCCTACGATGCGAATCCGGCTGCGGATCAATGGCAGCAAGTAGGAGAGCGCTTTTCTATCTTCTTGGCAGATTTGCCAGATCGTCTTCAGGAATTCTACAGAAGCTACAAGCAGCCCATTACGACGATCGGCTTAGTTTTAACTGCCTTCGTTGCCCTTAAATTGACTCTTGCTATCCTGGATGCGGTCAATGATATTCCGTTGCTAGCTCCCACTTTTGAACTCATTGGCATTAGCTATGCCGCATGGTTTGTCTATCGCTACCTTTGGCTTGACACTAACCGCCGGGAGTTAGGAGAAAAGTTCAATTCCTTCAAGGAAGAAGTTTTGGGCAACAAGAAATTGCCTCCGGTTTGAGATAGGGATCGTACCCCAAAGAATATTAATAGCAAGGATTTTAGATAGCTATCGGGACGATCGCTCCATTGTTTCGCCTTTTTAAGATTAAATTCGATCGACCTCATCTCTTCGCCCCTGGCATCTTGGGTTGGGTAGCGTTGCGCTGAGGGCGAAGCATTGGGGCAAGGATTTTCTGAAATTCGCAGAGGTTGTCGGCCCAATGCTTTGCCCCTACATAAGGACTGGGATCTATTATTTAATCCATGCTCCTGAGAACAATAGTTCGGACATTTTTGCGATAACTAGCCCTCATCCCCAACCCCTTCTCCCTTTTTGGGAGAAGGGGAGCCGGATTAAAGTCCCTTTCCCAAGACTTGTCATTACCAACATTTTTGAGAAATCGAAGATTTCTCAAAAATGTGAATTCTAAACCTCTTAGAAGTCCCAAATTGTCGCCCGAACTGCCCCCCAA
>JARCMD010000531.1 GCA_030248885.1 Leptolyngbyaceae cyanobacterium MP9P1.79
ACCCTAGAGGAATGGCAAGCCCTCCATCCTAAATTTGAAGCAGATATTTACGCTGCGATCGCGCCTCGGCAAGTAGTCGCTGCTCGTAATAGCTACGGCGGCACTGGTTTTGACCAAGTTCGCCAAGCCCTCAAATCTGCTCAAGAGCGCATCCTTGATGTAGGTTAGTGGTTAGCGCTTTCAGTAAATGAGTTAGTTGTACCACCGGAGACGACTCTTATGCCTCATTCCGATTTCAGTAGCGAAGAAATTGCTCACCGTGGCAAAGACCTGTACCAGCATCGTCTCCGTACTCAAGTGGAAACAGCGGACAACATCGGCAAAATTATTGCCATTGACCTCAACACAGGTGATTACGAGATTGACAAAGACTTGCTGGCGGCTTATGACCGCTTGAAAGCCAAACAGCCTAACACTGTCACCTGGATAAAGCGGGTCGGCTATGATGCTGTCTACGCTATTGGTGGCACATTAGTTAGGACGACATAGTGATAAGCGGGACAGTCATTGGACTTCAGGCGCGCATGGGGATCATTTTATACCCTCCTCACCGTTCAGAAGTAGAGATTGAATGTGTTGTGGATACAGGTTTTGAAGGCTTTCTAACCTTGCCACCTGCTGTAGTTACAGATCTTGATTTACCTTATGTTGCGCCGATTGATGCAAATTTAGCAGACAATTCTCGCATTGTAACCAACGTTCATCAAGGCATTGTTCTTTGGAATGGAGTGCAGCGAGTAATCCCAGTTTTAGCGCTGGGTCGTCGTCCGCTGATTGGTACGGCACTTCTGGAGGATTATCATCTCAGCGTCGATTTCTGCGAGGGAGGGACAGTGTTAGTGGATGAAATTCTATGATGAATCTGATTGAATTGATTCAAACGGCGCTACAAAACTCCCTGGTGTGCGTCAAGGGCTTGGGAGCGATCGGCGTGTTGGCTTACATTTTGATCTACAACCTAGCGACGGTGCTGTTTATTCCCGGATCTCTGCTCACTTTGGGCGGCGGTGCAATTTATGGCGTAGTCTGGGGTTCGATTTACGTGTTCATAGCCGCCACCCTGGGAGCCACCCTTGCCTTTTTAATTGGTCGCTATGTTGCCCAAGATTGGGTCAGCAAAAAAATTGAGAGAAACGTCACCTTCAAGGCGATCGCAGCCGCAGTTGCCCAAGACGGCTTCAAAATTGTACTGCTGACGCGCCTCTCGCCCATTTTTCCGTTTACTCTACTGAACTATGCCTTTGGCGTGACTCAAGTTTCTATCAGGGACTACATACTGGGTTCCATTGGCATGGTGCCAGGAACCATTTTGTATGTTTATCTAGGTTCTTTGGCGGGAGATTTAACCGCTCTCTCGGCGAAGCAACCCCTCAGTGCCGAAGCTCAAACGGCTCAATGGGTGATTCGCATTCTTGGTTTTATCGCCACGATCGCCGTCACTCTATACATCACCCGCATTGCCAAAAAAGCCCTGGCTGAAAGTGTTTCAGGAAAAACCGTCGATGTCCCCCCAAACGACTGACTCCCTCATCTCCCCCTTAGATGAATTTAACCAAGCCCTGATCGCCCAAGTGCATCCACCGGACTGGGTAAATCCGACCCCGGCTGAGCGCTACGATTTGGTAGTGATTGGAGCCGGAACCGCAGGCTTGGTCGTTGCCGCTGGAGCCGCCGGATTAGGGCTGGGCTTAAAAGTGGCACTGATTGAAAAGCACCTGATGGGCGGCGATTGCTTGAATGTCGGCTGTGTGCCTTCCAAATGCATGATTCGCTCCTCGCGGGTGGCTGCGGAATTGCGAGACAGCGATCGCTTTGGGGTGAAGGTGAACGGGGCGATCGCGGTTGATTTCCCCGCTGTGATGGCACGGATGCGGCAAATTAGAGCCGAAATTAGCCCAAATGATTCCGCCCATCGGATGCACAAGCTAGGCTTAGATGTGTTTTTAGGACAGGGACACTTTCACTCTAGCAACACGATTCAGGTTGACGACACAATCCTCCGGTTCAAAAAGGCAGTGATTGCCACAGGCGCAAGGGCAAGCCAGCCAGCCATTCCAGGACTAGCGGAAGCAGGCTTTTTGACCAACGAAACGGTGTTTAATCTCACCGATCGCCCCCAGCGGTTAGCGGTGATTGGGGGTGGACCGATTGGCTGTGAACTCGCCCAAACCTTCCAGCGTTTGGGTAGTCAGGTTGTACTCTTTCACAAAAATGGGCATCTGCTCGATCGCGAAGATGACGATGCTGCCGAAATTATTCAGCAGGTCTTCATTCAAGCAGGCATTCAGCTCCAACTCAACTCTCAGCTTGAGCGGGTGGAAAAAACCGATGCAGGCAAAGTGCTACACTTCACCCACAACGGTCAGCCAGACTGCATCACCGTAGACGAAATTTTGATTGGGGCAGGGCGATCGCCCAACGTGGAAGGGCTGAACTTAGAGCAGGTTGGCGTGAACTACGATCCACACAAAGGCGTGGTGGTAAACGACTACCTGCAAACCACCAACCCCAATATCTACGCCGCTGGTGACATTTGCATGGACTGGAAATTTACCCATGCCGCCGATGCTGCCGCCCGGATCGTGATCAAAAATACGCTCTTTTCTCCCTTTGGCGTGGGGCGCGCTAAACTCAGCAGCCTAGTCATGCCCTGGAGTACCTATACCTCGCCCGAAATTGCCCATGTCGGTCTGTATGAGCAAGAAGCGATCGCCAAAGGACTTGAAGTAGATGAAATTCATATTCCCTTCAACACGGTTGATCGTGCGATCGCGGATGGTGAAACAAACGGCTTTGTCAAAATACTGCAC
>JARCMD010000106.1 GCA_030248885.1 Leptolyngbyaceae cyanobacterium MP9P1.79
AAACGAGTTTTTCCCGTCTCCCCATCTCTCCGTCTCCCCAACTTCCAATCCCTTCTGCAACGCCCCAAATTGATGCCCCCAAGCCAACCCTATATGCAGCGCGGGTCAGCGTTGGGGCCCTTAGCCTCCGAGATGTGGCAGAACAGGGCGCGAAACCTAAGACAATACGTCAAGAGTTCACCGCCAATGGTGCAACCTGTCCCACAGCTTCAGCAAGTGGAAGCCATTTTGGTCAGCCTGTCGGGTTGATGGTTACCGTGGATGACCGGGGACGAGTAGTTGCAGGAGATACGGTGGTTCAGGAGCCAGTGGACAGGGGAGAGTACGATCGCCTTGCCCTGTGCCTTGTTAATGCCTGGGAATTTGAGCCAGCCTCTAACGGGGGTAGCGCTGTGTGGAGCAATGTGTTGGTTCGGGTTACGGTGGACGAACTTTAAAAACCTATCTAGAAAGCCAGACGTTGCTTCTGTCCAGTTTGATTTCCAACTAGGGCACCCTAAGATGAATTTCAGAGCTAGGGTTGAGCAGTGTGAGCTATGGATTACGCAGCATTTCTGGAGCAATTGCCGCTGTTGGATGACAACTGGGGAGGTGCGGATGTTTGCCCCAAGTCCGATCGCTTCCAATCGATTCTCACCCAGACTGAAGCTACAGTTTCTGCAACCCTCCTTCAGGCACTCAATGCAGCGGTGGCTGCAATGGAGCCTGAAGCCGTGTACTGCGAAATTGGCTGCCAGGGAGCAACCTTTGCGGGGGCACTTTTGGATCACCCAGAGCGATCGGCCTACGCGGTTAACGATTTTTCTGCGGTGAGTCCTGAGCCTTCCCAGCGCTTTACCGTCTTCATGGAGGTACTCAGCGCTTTTAATCTAGAGGAACAAGTTTTAGTCTGTGATCAGCCTTTCGAGGAGTTTTTTGCTGACCTGCGATCGGCTGAAACCGTAGACCGCATCGGCGTGTACTTTTACAACAGTGCCCCCGACTATCGCGCTCAGTTGATGGCTTTATTACTAGTCACCCCTTTCCTGGCTGAACAGGCATTAATTCTGCTGGGGAACAGTGCCACTAGTGCTGTACAGCAAGCCAGTTGCGACTTCCGAGCCAGCCATCCCCAGTGTCGGCTGCTTTTAGAATGGGAATCTGTGACGATTCTCCACTGGGATGCGGCTACCCATCAGGGCGATGATTGGGAAACCTTGAGCCGATCGCGGGATCATCTGCTGATCAACTTTCTGGCAGATTCTGGACGTGAATTTGAGATCCAGCGGCATAGACTGGAAACCCTTTACGCCGAAGCCTTGACCTTGCACCAAGCTGGCTATCTACCAGAAGCGAGGCAAATGTATCAGGAGCTATTGCGCTGGGATGGGCGTAACTCTGAAGCTTGGCGCGGATTGGGGCTAATTGACCACGCATCAGGGCAGTTGGAGGCAGCTTATGAAAGTCTATTGAAGGCAGTGCGGTATGACGGATCTCAGGCAGTGCAGCACTACAGCTTTGGGCTGGTGTTGGAGGATCTGGGCAGGATGACTGAGGCAGCTTGGGCTTATGAGCAGGCGATCGTCCTTGACCCAACGTATATTCAAGCATACAACAACTTGGGCAATCTTTTGCTAGAGCGCAGAGCCATGCAGGAGGCGGAGCAGGTGTACAGAGCCGCAATTACTGCCTGTCCAGAGCATTTTGGGGGACATTTGAATCTGGGAAATCTTTTGATGACTCAAAACTACGTTGAACAAGCGATCGAAGCTTACACCACTGCGCTTCACCTTGATCCCCGCAACCCTGACATTTTGCACAATCTGGCAGCCGCCCATGCCGCCCAGAATGACCCCGCCCAGGCTGCCCTCTACTACGGGGATGACTGCTACCAACGAGGGGATTACACCGCAGCCCTGGGACACTATCAAATCGCCATCGCCTTACAACTCAGCGAGGATGCCTACATTGGTTGGGCTGAGTCGCACAATTGTCTAAAGGAGCGGGAACAGGCGATCGAAGTCTATCGGGAGTCGGTGCGCGTCTTGCCCCAGTTGCCTAAACTACACCTGTATTTGGCTTTAGCGTTACAAGAGTATGGCTTAACGGAGGAAGCGATCGCCACTGCCACTGAAGCGTTACAACACTTTCCCACAGATTTGGGATTGCAGTTAGTCGCGTGGCTCAGCCTGCCCATCATCTATCAAACCCAAGCAGAAATTTCTGTCTATCGCCAGCGCTTTATAACCGGACTCAGCCGCATCGTCGAAGGACTAGTCTTGGAAACTTCAGAGCAAAAGCAACAGGCACTAGCAGGACTAGATCGCCACACCAATTTCTACTTGTCCTACCAGGGATTGCCCGATCGCGACCTCTATGTTGAGTATGGGCAATTCGTCCATCGCATTATGGCCGCCAACTATCCCCAGTGTGTGGAACCGTTGCGAATGCCACCCTTGACAGCCGATCGCCGGATTCGAGTCGGCTATTTTTCCTTTCATTTAGAAAACCATAATGGGGCACGATGGGCCTTGGGTTGGCTCCAACACCACGATCGTCAGTCCTTCAACATCCACTGCTACCATGCCGGGCGCACCGGAGATCGGGTGACACAGCAGTTTCAACGCTACAGTGACCGCTTCTATCACATGCCCCATGATTGGGAGAAGCTCTGTGAGCAGGTTTTGGCTGATCAGTTGCATGTGTTGGTCTTCCCTGACATTGGCATGACCCCGCACATGGGGACGATCGCCGCCCTCCGCCTTGCCCCTGTGCAATGCACTGCCTGGGGACACCCAGTCACCTCTGGCTCTCCCACGGTAGACTATTATCTTTCAAGTGAATTAATGGAGCCAGAAACTGGGCAAGACCATTACTCTGAGCGCTTGGTACGTTTACCCAATTTGGGATTTTCCTACCCCAAGCCGATTTTGCCAGATACTCCCAAAACTCGCGCCGATTTTCAGATCGCTGAAACTGCGATCGTCTACCTCTGCTGTCAATCTTTATACAAATATTTGCCACAGTATGATTTTGTCTGGGTGGAAATTGCCCAACGTGTCCCCCACGCTCAATTTGTGTTTCTGACCCAAGCTACAACTCAAGTCATCGCTCAATTTCGGCAACGAGTACACCAAGCCTTCAGCACAGCTAATCTGGATAGTGATGCCCACTGCATTTTCCTACCTCCCCAAAATCATTCAAACTATCTCTCTCTAAATTTGTTGTCAGATGTATTCCTGGATAGCTTTGATTGGACGGGCGGCAACTCCACCCTGGAAGCGATCGGGTGCAACTTACCCATCGTCACCTGTCCCAGTGAATTCATGCGGGGGCGGCACTCCTATGGAATTTTGCACCGATTGGGAGTCACAGAGACAATCGCCAAAGATCCCCAGGACTACATCGAACTCGCTGTCAAATTGGCCCAAAACCCAGCTTGGCGACAAAGCATCATCAAACGAATGCAGCACCGTCTTGGTGATCTCTACGACGATCGCGTCTGTGTCCAAGGGCTAGAAGCCTTTTATCGGCAAGTGGTAGAAAATGGAGGTTAGGAGATTTCCTTTATCCCCGTCGCTTTTCTTGGCGTTTTTGGGCGAACCAGGTTTGTAATTGTTCTCGACAAGCAGGCTCCAAAACACCGCGCAGCACCGGGAGCCGATGAAACGAAACCGCACTATCGGGTAGGTTCAAGACCGTGCGAATTGCCCCCGTTTTGGGATCGCTGGCTCCGTAGACCAACAATCCTAGTCGCGCTAGGACGATCGCCCCTGCACACATTGGGCAGGGTTCTAAGGTAACGTAGAGGGTATGGGTATTCAGGTACCAATTTTGGGCGGCGTGTCCGACTGCCCGTAGCGCCACAATTTCTGCGTGGGCAGTGGGATCAGAATCTCGCTCTCGCCGATTTTCACCTGTTGCAACTAAATTACCCTCTGCGTCAATAATGACGGCTCCAACAGGCACTTCCCCCGCTGCACCAGCCCTCGCAGCTAATGCCAAAGCCTGCTCCATCCAGCGACAATGGTTAAGGTAATCTGGGCTATCGATCGCAGGGAAAGGCAGGTCGAGGTTCAAGGTCTCTGGGATGTTGAGTAATTTATGCTCATTCCTTGGGCTGAGGGAGCAAAGCCAATTTGTCAGGATAAACCTGGATATCCATTTGGGCATCGTCACGGGTGGCCAACGATCGCGTTGCCTCACCCAAGTACACAAGCTGCGACACCCCTGGCTGCGGGTGCAGAATAGTTCGCATCCGAATATTTAACTGCGTTTGTCCACGACCTAGGCGACCGGGCGAGAACAAATTACTGGCAGCTTGGCGCAGAGTGGGTTCCACCTCTGAAGGTGCGATCGTCGGAGGCACAGCAATCACCACCTGAGTTGCCCCTGTGTCATAGGTCACCACGTAACGCACAGAGCCAGCAACCGAGGTCTGAGTAAATAGCCCTAGATAAAGGGAAAAAACTCCCCCAGTCAACACTGCCATGAAGCTGGTAATGCCCACCATACGAAACCGAATGCCCCATTGCAGCACAAACCCCAGCAGCGTCAAAACCGCTAGGGCGATCGTGCCATAGCCTAGCCATTGCCCAATGACATAGAGATTAATCGTCATGAGTTTCTAATTTTCTTAATTTTTAATTTTTGGGTTGTGGGGTTAAGCACTGGAAGTAATCCCTAGTCCATGTGCAATTAAAGCTTGCCCTCATCCCCCAGCCCCTTCTCCCTAGGGGAGAAGGGGAGCCGAACCAAATCTTAGCCCCTCTCCCCTTCTGGGAGAGGGGTTGGGGTGAGGGCGGTTCGGGAAAGTTGCACATCGCCTATCCCTTCAAAGAAACTGACAAAGTATACAAGCCTTGCATTCTTTAACTAGCCTACTCGGTTTCGTTGCTGATAAACCCGTTAGCTGCTACCCCATCCGTGACTTCCAGGGCAGCTTTCAGCGTGTGCCAGGTCAAATTGGCACATTTGATGCGCACGGGAAACTGGGCGACTCCCCCCAACGCATTCAGTTTACGCAACTCTGGCGGAAATTCTGCTTCCCCTTTCATCATGGTTTGGAAGCGTTGCACCATTTCCAGCGCTTCGTCAATGCGTTTGCCGCGCAACGCTTCTGCCATCAAGTCAGCCGAGGCAATGGCGATCGCACATCCCTCGCCTTCAAACTTCACATCCTGAATCTGGTCTCTCGCCTCATTTAATTGCACAGTGAGTTCGATCGTATCGCCACAGGACGGGTTGTGCCCTCGCTGAAATCGATGCACGGGATCAGTTTTACCCTTGTTGCGCGGCTTTTTATAGCGTTCTAGAATGACCTGCTGGTACAGATCGCGGAGATTACCAAGGGTCATGGTGAGGTCACAGCAATACTACTTTATATAACTTCACTTTAGCAGGACTTCGCCAACCAGAACTTCACGAAGGACTTCATTGAAGAAGCCGATCGCGCTTGCACTGCTGATCAAACCAAGTCAACTTTAGAAAAGATGCACCTTACCAAACCTGCTCCACATTTTAAGCAGGAGTCGCGCAAGTTCCCCTTCTTTACCATCTCTTAAATTAATCATTGGGAATACCCCATATTATGGTTAAGACTGATCTTTGTAGAGATAGTCAGGAAAGGCTGAGCAATGCGCTTGGCGGTAAGGATTCGGTAAGAGATGTAGAGTGCGATCGAGAATTGGGTGAGGCGATCGAAACCGAAGCAAAAATCTCCCTACTTTGTCACTTCACAAAATTGCTTACTCCGAATATTCAGTAGAAAATTTTCATAGCTATACAGGACTTAAGGATAGGGTAGATCATGTATACATCAGAACGTCGTCCGAGATCTAAGTCGCTTTCAGACATCCCATCCTCAAGCAGCTTTCAGCCACGTTCCTTTGGTAGTCCGCCTTCTGGTCAGGTTGTAGACCCAGGATTGATACCACAAAGTGGCTCCAATCCTAGTAGCGTCACCATAGTTCCTCCCAAAGTTGACGATTCCTCTATTGGCTCTGACTCAGTACCTTCTGGGCAACAGGATGATTCCTTATCCTCTAAACAAGGTGTGATTGATTCCCCACCTAAATCTGGGCCCCCTCCCATCCCTAAGCGTCCCAGTCCTGAGCGACTAAAGGGAGTTCAAGAGGCGCTCAAAAATAAAAAATTACCTCCTCCTCTTCCTCCTAAGCTCTCAGTTAAAGTTGACCCCGGTCAGTCTCAATCATCTGACCCACAACAATCTGTTCCTATCGTTTCGCAATCTGTTCCTATCGTTTCGCAACCTGTTCCTGTCGTTTTGCAACCTCCCGCGCCTAAACCGCTAGCAGCCAAAGATATCTCTGCTTACTTCGGTCAGGCACAAACCTACTTTAAGGGACTGAGCAAGCCACGCCTTTTTGGGGGAGCCAGCAAGTCAGACCGGATCACGCGATCGGGGGTTTACATCATTCAAGAAACGAATAAGGTAACATCCTCGGTTCTACACCAGCGAGAGGTGTTCAATACAATCCAGATGGCTTACACAAATGTCTTTGAGGAAAACCTGAGCGTTACCTTTGACAGCAAGAGCATTGTGAAAGCCCAGGACGGTAGTAGTGCTATGCCTGAGGTTGATGTTAATGATGATGGCTTTTTTGGCAAAAAAGATGCTTTAGAACAGGCGGTCGAAGCTGCCAAGGGTCTAGCTGAAACCTCAGACACAAGTGCTAAGAAGACCCTTACAGAAATGAAGGATGCATCTTCTAAGGAAGCTCTAGCGTTTGCGGGTGTGGCCCAAGCTTACAGCCCTGAAATCGCTGTTGAAGCGATGGAACAACTGCAACAAGATATTCGCAAAAAAGTGATCGAAGGGTCGAAGAAAAAGTTGAAGTCTGACAAGAAATTCTTGTCGGAAAATATCAAGGTAGAGCATTCCAAAACGATCGGAACTGAGTTTGACACAGCTACAGATGACTACAAAAAGCAATCAGATGGTGCCTTGCAGAAACTGAGGGCTTACAAGGCTGACAAACTTCTAAATGACCCCTCAAAGTCCTACTTCAACAAAGGATCTTATTTTAAGAAATCGACAAAAGCCGAAGCACTCCGAAAAAATGTGACCAGTGACGTGACTGACCAACTTGCTGAGGAGGCAATCACCAGCATCGTTGAACCGGCTGTTGATCAGGGAATGCAGGGAAAGGACATTCAGGGTAGCTTGACGGAACTGCAAATTACGATCGCATCCGTGATCGACAGCAAGAGTTCTGGGGTGATGAAGTCCTCCGTTGAACAACTGGTGGATGCGGACATCAAACCTTCTGTCAAAGCAACGAAAAATCTGGTTTCTCAAGCTGATTCCCTTGTTAGCAAGGTTGCTCAGGCTAAGCGCAGCAATAAGCCGACAGGCGAGATTCGAGAGCAACTGGCGAAGACCGTCGCCAGTGCCACGAATCAAGCCCAATCTACGGATGATGTCTACAAAAAAAGGCTGGATCTGGTTAAACCCTACTTCCGGGAAAAACTGCTGGCAAAGGTGGCAGATAAAGTTAAGAAGGTGGGTAAGAGTTCCATTACGCGAGTTAAGGGCGATGCTATTAAGGCTGCTGAAACAGACATCAGTACAGACAAAGCTGAGAAATTAGTTGAGGCTACGAAGGCTGCAAAGTCTGGCATCAAGAAAAAAGTCCAGAAAGTGGTTGAGGCCAAGTTAGATGGCTCAATGTCAGTCTGTTCTAAGAAAATTGGCTCCTTGATTGGTTTTGTGATCCCTAATCCTGGAGACAACGCTAAACTGAGCATTCGGATCAATATCCCCCTGAAGAATTTTGACCCTAGCGGTACTTTGGCAGGGATTAGTGAAATCGCTGAGCCTTACCTCACGTTTTCAGCGGCCTTTGAGTTGGAGAAGTTGGAAGAAATCAAGTCGGTTTCAGCAGTCACGATCGGGATTGGGGTTGCCTTCTTGAAGCATATGAATGCTGGCAAACCTCTGGGTGATTGCTTGGCTGAGATCGGTGCCTTTACCGAAATCAAAGCCAAGACCCCCGATCAAGTGGGAACGTTGTTCTCCTACGGGTTGTATCAGCAGATGAAGCGGTTTAGCGAGAAAGCTGCTAACTACCTGTGGTTCTTCCAAGGATTGACGGAGGGCGGAGACAGCCAGGAAGCAGCGCTTTGGGAAGAAGCTGTCAACGAGGACGTGTTTGGGGTGTTCAAGGGTGGTGCCAAAACTGATACCCAGAAAGCCAAGGAAAAGCGAACGAAAAGAACTCTATTGAATTAGCGGGTACGATCGGTGCTGAAGGCAAGGTCAAGGTTGGGGCATCGGCTCTGAAAGCAGAGGTCGGAGGCAAAACTCGCGCCCGCTTTGGCACCAAATACTCTGCGAAGAGCATTAAAGCACTTTACGCAGCCAATGAAAATGCTGACAAAAACAATAAGGTAACTAAGGATACGTTATCCAATGCGAAGCCTGGGATTGATGAGAATGGGGATCTTTACGAAGAGAAGGTAATTTCGGTTCGAGAAAATTTGAAA
>JARCMD010000532.1 GCA_030248885.1 Leptolyngbyaceae cyanobacterium MP9P1.79
AACTTGTTATTAGACGGAAAGTTTCTGCATATCTCCCCTAAATTGGGTGGATCTGCGGAATCATTCCGCATATCACCCTAAATTGGGTGGATCTGCGGAAACTTTCTATATATTACGCCGATCGAGGTGGATCTGCGGAAACTTTCGGGGTTTGAGTACACGTTAAGGCTTAGGGCGTGTCATCATTCAAATCTGGAATGTAGTCAGAGCAGAGCTTTCATGGCTACCCATCATAAACAAGCTCAAGGCTACAATCCAGGCTCCCTAAGGAATCCTAGCCAATTGATGACACGCCCTAGGAGATTTAAAGATGTTGTCCCTGTAGGGGCGAAGCCTCCGGCAGACAGAGCTTTGAATCAACCAGAAAGCCATTGCCCGGAGGCTAAGTGCAAAGCCCACGCTACGCGAACGCCCTTCCGGTGCCTGGTATAAACTTCTCTGGAAATCTTATTTCTATCAAGATTTTTTAAAAAGTTTGGATGCAATGCCTTTCAAAATATGAGGAAATAATTTGGGGCCCGGCAAGAAGACAATTCCCAACTGCTGCATCAGTCCCAGGGCATCGCCTTGACCCCAATGCTCCACGATTTTTCCATCTTCGACGCGATCGATGTGCATGATTGACAAGCTAATTTGTTTGCCCGTTGGTGGAAGCCCTTGAAATTCTCCCAGGTGCGTAGCCGTGAATACTCTACAGGTCACCACCTTATTATCGGCAACCACAACTTGATCAAAAACGTGTTGCCCTTGACTGAAGGCTAAATAAAATGACATCCCAAATTGCTTGAATCCTTCCGCGTCCAGTGACCCTGGTATTCCTGCCAAGTGAGCTACAAAATTTCCAGCCAGAAGTTCCAAAGCCTGTGCCATGTTGCGATCGTCGAAGGCTTTGTAGAACTGAAGAACGATCGCTTTATTTTGCTCAGCTAGCATAGGTCTTGTTTTCAGCTAAATTGCAGCCCAAAAAATCCTACACTCATTACCCAAACAAACTGCTGACAGCGCGGGCCATGTTTTGGGGTTGCATCGCATCGATCGCCGCCGTAGGTTCATAGCCGCAGTGAACCATGCAATTGGCACATTTGGGGTTGCCGCTGGCTCGTCCGTATTGGCTCCAATCCGTCTGGTCTAACAATTCCTTGAACGTCGTGTAATGTCCCTCATTCAGCAAATAGCAGGGCTTCTGCCAACCCAAAACGCTGTAGCTGGGGCTGCCCCATGGGGTGCATTCGTACTCCCGATCGCCCGTCAGGAAATCTAAAAACAGCGGATTGTGATTGAAATTCCAGGCTTTTTGACCCGTCGTGAACGGCGTGAGAATTTGCCGAAACAGCGCCCGCGTTTGTTCTCTTTGTAAAAAATGCTCCTGATCCGGGGCCCATTCGTAGCTGTAGCCTGGCGAAATCATCATCCCATCCAGATTCAGTGTCCCCAGGAAATCAAAAAACTCCTGCATCTCGCCCGGATTAACACCCTCAAAAATCGTTGTGTTGGTTGTGACTCGGAAGCCTTTGTCCTTCGCTGCCCGAATCGCTTGCACAGCGATGTCAAAAACCCCTTTGCGATCGACACATTTATCGTGCCATTCCCGCAGTCCATCCAAATGCACACTGAACGTCAAATAAGGCGAGGGTTGGAACTTAGTCAAACTTTTTTCCAACAGCAAGCCATTGGTGCAGAGGTAGACAAACTTTTTGCGATCGACCAATCCCTGCACAATCTCAGCAATTTGCGGGTGCAACAGTGGCTCTCCGCCAGGAATCGAAACCACCGGTGCGCCGCACTCTTCCGCCGCTGCAAAACATTCTTCAGGGGTGAGGTTGCGCTTCAACACTTCGACGGGATGTTGAATCTTGCCACAGCCAGAGCAAGCAAGATTACACCGGAATAATGGCTCTAGCATCAACACCAATGGAAATCGCTTACGTCCCCGCAACCGCTGCGAAACCAGATATTTGCCAACTTCTAATGCCTGCTGTAACTGAACTGCCATAATTCCTCACCCACTCTAAACGCTGAACTATAAACGCCAAACTGTGGACATTAAGCCACATAACCCTGAGCCACAAACCAGTCTACGGCATCCTTCAAGGCGATCGTCACCTCAGTTTGGGGCAACCCCAATTCTCGCACCGCCTTTGCTGCATCATAGTACATGAACTGCTTTGCCATCCGCACCCCATCCAGGGGCACCGTTGGCGCTTTGCCCAAGGGCGCAAGCACTCGCTCCTCCAGCCACGCCACACCCAGCGGCAACCAAGCCGGTACGGTGCCCAAGGGCGCACCCAACCCCGTGAGCGTTGCCAGTCGATGCAGCAAATCTTTCAGAGATAGGTTTTGGTGCCCCAGAATGTAGCGCTCCCCCGATCGCCCTCGCTCTAGGGCTAACAGATGGCCCCGCGCCACATCGCGCACATCAATGAAATTCAGCCCCGTATTGAGATAAAAGGGCATCTGCCGCCGCAGAAAGCGCAAAATAATATCCCCGGTAGGAGTGGGTTTGATATCCCACGGGCCGATCGGCGTAGTTGGATTCACAATCACCACATCTTGCCCCATCTGTACGGCTTGCATCGCTTCCTGTTCCGCCAAAAACTTCGACTTTTTGTAATGCCCCACTAATTTCTCCACTGGACTTTGGTGAGCCTCAGTAGTCGCAGTATCAGAAGACACCCCGATCGCCGCTACCGAACTGGTATAAACCGTCCGCTCGATCCCTGCCTGCCGCGCCGCTGCCAAAACCTGCCGCGTACCTAATACATTGTGCTGGTAAAGGGCTTTGCGATCGGTCTGCCAAAGGGAATAGTGCGCTGCTACATGGAATAACACCTGACAATCTGCCATCTGCATTGCCAGATTAGGCGCTCCCAAATCACCCAAAACGACTTCCACACCTAAGCCTTGCAGGTTTTTTAGGGAACTGGTACCTCGTGCTAGGGCCCGCACCGTATATCCTTCCTGCAATAACAACCGCACTAGGTTTGCCCCCACAAACCCCGTTCCTCCCGTGACAAAAACTCGCATAGCTTTATCCCCACCTATTTACTCTTTCAGAATTTAGAGAATCATTCAAACTCAACTGATTCAAACAGAATCTCTATATCCATATGCCTCTGTGGTAAGTAAAGCAAGGGTTTAGCTTTAATATGTCCCCCATCAATAGTTCGGATATTTTTGCGACAGCTAGCCCTCATCCCCCAACCCCTTCTCCTGTTCTGGGAGAAGGGGAGCCGGATTGAAGTCCCTCTCCCCTCTTGGGCTTGTCATTACCAACATTTTTGAGAAATCGAAGATTTCTCAAAAATGTGAATTCTA
>JARCMD010000533.1 GCA_030248885.1 Leptolyngbyaceae cyanobacterium MP9P1.79
AGGCGACGGAATTCGGCCTTTCGGCGCAAAACAAACATGTATGCAAAAACTCGGGACAATCTACAAAGAACTCTAGATCTGCAATGGTTAATTCACAACGTTGTCTGGGTTCATTTCACAACCAAAGTGAGTCCGGCAGTGAAACCAGGGATTTTGGCAGTCGGGTTGTCATGGATGGAAGTATTCTCAATTCGTTATGCCTTCTAACCCATATTTATGAAAGCATTTAGCCTTCCCTATCCAACGGAACCAGTGCCTATTTTGCCTCTCCAATCAAAAGAATGCTGCCCAATCTTTGGGGTCTGGATGCTGTTTGTAAGCTTTTATAAGCAGCGTAGTGATCCCTTAAATAACTCAATTGCAAGTATTGTTAATGATGACCCAAATTAGAGATCTTTGAGTTTACTAGTCGTTGAGATGCGTCTCTTCCTCTGCCTCTTGAAACTGTTTTCGCGCTTTGCATTAGCCGGAGCAAGTTTTTACCGAGAATCAGATTTTCCTGCTGGGGGTGCAATCCCAGTAAGCGGATTTTATGTAGTTCAAGCCCAGGATGCAGCCAGGGGCCATCACTGCCAAATAGCACCTTATGAGCCCCACCCCGTTGAACTGCTTCCACCAGATAGTCAAACCGACGGACTCCAGAGGTATCGGCATACACATTGGGATGGCGAACGATTTGATCAACGACGCGCAAGTGAGTTCGCCAATCATCGGCAAAGCTGCCGAGATGGGGCATGATGAAGTTGACCGTGGGATATTGGGGCGCGAGTAAATCAATCAGGTCAGTCTGACCCACCGGATCGTAGAGCAGGGGTAAGCGAAAGGTCTGGGCGACATCGCAAATTTCACGGGTGAGGGGAGCATCCAGACGATGCACCTTGATGCCACAAAATCGCCAGCGTGTGACTGCCTCGGCAATTAAGGCATGAATGCGTCCCCGATCGCGCTGAGCATGGACAAACGCAAACCCCAACAGGCGATCGGGATATTGGGCAATAATCCGAGCCGTATTGGCATTGGCCTGCCGATAGTTGCTGTGGAAGGGCGAAAAGATCACGGTCTTGGCGATACCGGCTGCTCGCGATCGCTTTAGATAAACCTCCATCGGTGCATCCGTATCCCACGGCCCGGTGAGCAAGTCCCCTTTACCAGCGTGACAGTGACAATCAATGATCATGTCCCATACTCCGACAGAAAGCGAATCACAGTCTCAATACCGCGAAAAAAGTTCGTTAGACTCATTTTTTCGTTGGGTGCGTGAATATCATCATCGGGCAAGCCAAACCCCAACAGAACAATCGGCACCTGTAACCGGCGGTGCAATTGTGCCACGAATGGAATCGAACCACCACTGCGCGTAAAACTGGGCGACACGCCCCAAGTCTGAGTCACCGCGCGTTGAGCTGCTTGCATGACCGGACTATTTCTGGGCAGTAGAACCGGATCCGAGCCACCCGTAATCGCGAGGCGACTGCGCACGGCCGGATGGGTTGTCGCTGTAATGTGTTGCCGCAGCAATTGGGCAATTTCCTGCGGGTTCTGGTCAGGCACGAGGCGAAAACTGAAGCGCGCCATGCCCCGACTGGGAATGACTGACTTACCGCCCGCCCCCACATACCCACTCGCCAAACCATTGATGGTTAAAGCCGGACGAATGGTCATGCGCTCAAACAAGCTATACCCACCTTCGCCCCAGCCTGCGGGTAAATCCAAATCGGTCAAAATTTGTTTGTCCCGTTTGTTGCAACAGCGAATTTCCTGGCGATCGCTCGGTTGCAGGTTGCGGACATGGCGGTAGAAACCTGGAATCGCCACACGATTTTGGCGATCGTGCAGTCCAGCCACCATCTCACTGAGGGCTTGCAAGGGATTCAACACCGCTCCCCCATACCGTCCAGAATGCAAATCATGGTTTGGCCCGCGAACTTCCAACTCACAACTGAGATTGCCTCGTAACCCATAGATAATGGAGGGTTTACCGGCCCCCAGCATTTCAGTATCCGATACCAACACCGCATTTGCTTGCAAACGGGATGCCTCTCGATTCAGAAATGTTGACAGGTTGGGACTATTAATTTCTTCTTCCCCTTCTAACCAGACTTTGATGTTGAGGGGCAAGCTTCCGGTGGTGCGCAGGTAACTCTCAACGGCTTTGAGGTGAATGAAAAATTGGCCTTTGTCGTCACTGGCTCCCCTGGCAAACAGGTTATTGCCAACAATCGTGGCTTTGAAGGGGGGCGATCGCCACTCTCGCAAAGGATCAACTGGCTGCACGTCATAATGCCCATACAACAACAACGTGGGCTTTCCCGGTGCCTGCAACCAATCCGCATAGACGCTGGGATGTCCACCATTCATACCCGCTAAGACCTGGACATGGTGTAACCCAATCTCTGCCAAATGCCGCGCCAGCCAGTTCGCACAAGCACGAATATCCTTACGGTGCTGGGGTTGAGCCGAAATGGTGGGAAAGGTAATCAGCTCAGTCAGTTCAGTGAGCCAGCGCGATCGCCTTTCTGTTCGCTGGCTGTAGCGTAGGGGCGGAATTGCTGCTGGTGAGGATACAAACATCGCATTCATCGAACGCTAAATTTACAATCATCTACAATGAGGCTACGAGTTACCCGGCTGAATCCTATGGTTGCGACTCCACTGGCTCCCCCATCCGAACTGATCCACCTTTCTGGGATTAGCTGGCAGACCTATGAAACGTTGCTGGAAGAGTTGAGCGATCGCCGTCTGCGGCTAACTTACAATCGTGGCAACCTAGAAATCATGGCTCCTTCTCCAGAACATGAATTTAGTAAAACGCTCATGGGTCGATTTGTAGAAACGCTGGCTGAGGAGTTAGAGATCCAGATTTATCCCTTGGGTTCAACCACCTTCAAACGACCTGAACTGAGTGGGGCAGAGCCAGACGAATGCTTTTACATCTGCCGGATTGGGGCGGTGCGAGGGAAAAAGAGACTTGACCTGAATGAAGACCCAGCACCTGATTTGGTTGTAGAAATCGATGTCACCAGTAGCTCTCAAAATCGCCTCCAGGTTTATGCGGATTTGGGTGTCGCAGAAGTGTGGATTTATGACAGGAATTCATTGGCGGTTAAACAGCTACAAAACGGAGCCTACATCACCTCCCAAGTAAGTCAATTTTTTCCAAATCTGCTGATTTCAGACATCGCCGGATTTTTACAACAAGCGGAAACGATGGATTATCTGGAACTGGTGAAAGCGTTTCGGAGTTGGGTGAGAAGTCAGATTGGGAAATAGGGGGGCGATACCTGCTTCCCACAGGCTTTGCCAACGCTGATGGTTGAGGCAACCATTTGATCAAAAAACTCGCGTTACGGAGCAGTGTTTAAATG
>JARCMD010000534.1 GCA_030248885.1 Leptolyngbyaceae cyanobacterium MP9P1.79
GAGTGATGGAGTGGGGGAGTGATCGGGGGAGTCGGGGTCGGTGAGGGTGTGGATGAGGTCGCTTAGCACTTCGGCGGGAGTCAAAGAGGTTCGATCGCAGTAGGCTTCTAACTGTTCAACATCCACCTCTAGCAAGTCTAGGCTCAGTCGCTGGATGGCAGCTTGCTCCAGTTTTAAGTCTGCTGCCTTTTGGCGCAGTTGCTCAAAGTAGCTCAGGTTTTGATTCTCTTCCGGCAGAGAGGTGGCGTTTTGATGTTTGAGTTCTCGCACCCGTTGGCGTAATTGCTCAACGTAGCCCGTTGCGGCTCCCTCCGATAATTTCACCTCGCGGGCAAGGTCTAGCAGCATGGGGTCGAGGGTTTCATCGATCGCAGTTGTCGTGCTTTGTTGTCTAATTTCTTGGCTTTGGTCTTGCAGCTTCCGAAAGAAATCAGTTTCAGTAATTTCGGAAACCTGACGAGAGGTTTCTGCCTGATCGATTTCAATGTTGAGAAACTTGGCGACGGTTTTGTAAATTTTTTCCGATCGATCGAGCAGCACAATGCTAATGGCTGTTAATCCCAAACTGGCAGCGGGAGCAATTACAGGCACCCAACCCGCTTGGGTAAAAATGAGAAACGTGACTCCAACCAGCCCTCCGATCGCCACCATACTTGTGAGCGTAAATGCGGCGGGATGTTTGAGTCGCCACGCGATCGTGCCACCAACCAAAGCCCAACCAGCAATCCAAAGTCCCTCGACCCAGTTCGGCCAAAACCAAAACAAAGGGCGGTTGTTTAGCACGGTACTGAGGACTTGACTCGCAATCTGAGCATGGATCATCACCCCCGGCATCCGAGCGTAGCCCTCTAACTTAGGACTGTAGGGTGTAACGAAATCGTCTTTTTTGCTGGGAGCCGTGTAGCCCACAAACACGATGCGATCCTTCACCCAGGCGGGGTCAACCTTCCCTTGCATCACATCCGTCAGCGTCACCTGGCGAACAGGATTCAGGGCAGACCGATAGTTCAATAAAATCTGGTAGCCCATAATGTCTGCATTCTGGTAGCCCCCAGAATTTTTGTCCAAGCGCTTAAAGAGGGCTGAACCTAGTTTCAAATCCTGTTGTTGGGGATTTGACTTGTTGGACACAAACTCTGGCTCTAGGTTGTGCATATTGAGCAAGTACAGTCCTGCTAATTGCAGGTTCAGAGACAGCAGCGACGCATTGGGGTCGCTACAGGGGGTTGGTGGGGCATTGGGTCGAGCCGGTGGTGTGATAATCAGCAAGGCCCGCCGAATCACTTCATCTTTGTCTACAGCTTGGTCGGCGGTGCCAATCTGTTCCTGGGTGAGTCCGGGGGGTGGCGGGGTGCCAGAGTTGGTGTCACACACGGACACAATCCGATCGCTCTCCTGCAAGCGTTTCAACAGCGCCGCCCGTCCCTCCCCGATCGGCACGTCTCTGATGATGTCAAGTCCGATCGCTACAGGTTCGTTCTGTTCCAACTTTTCCAGCAGCCGATTCAGCGTTCTATCCGATAGAGTCGCTTCCTGGGTAGCTTGGATGTCCTCCTCAGTAACCGCAACGAGCAGCACTCGTTCATCAGGTTTTTCCTCAGGTCGCCAGCGCATCATCTGATCGAAGGCGCGCAGTTCGGCTGGCTGTAGCACTCCAATCTGTCTCAGCCCCAGAACCAATGCCGTCACAGCAGCACTGGTCAGAATCACTGAGCGACCAAAGTTAAAGGCAGTTGTTTTGATTTGAGAGAAACTTCGCAACGTAGAATCCACCTTTAAAAAGAAGTTTTTGCCAACTATGTTACTTTTACACGACTTACTTAGAGCATTAAGCGTAAAATTTGTGAAGTAGGGAGATTCCGTGGTCAGGAAATCCGCAAAACCACTTTTTGGGGCTGTAGCTACTTGTCCCTGAAACCTTATCGAAAAGTTAGCGTCTCAAGTGACGATACCTCTAGCCAGTTTAGTGGATTGTAGATACTTACTTACAGAAGCAGAAGTCAATGTTGTTGTTTTTAAGAAAGTCAATGAAACCTCAGTCTTTTCTACCTCGGATGATATTGGCTCTGGCTTTACCTTTAGAGCTGGCAGTTATTCTTTCAGTACCCGGAATTGTCCATAGTCAACCAGTAGACACGGGACTCAGTGAGCGCCTACTAGTAGCACAGTCCAGACCGACAAGAAGAACGCGAAGACTTAGTTTCAGACCTCCCAGTTTTGGCGCTCCGGCTCGGAGACGGGGGGCATCGGTGCGGGGAGGCTGCGGAGCCAGTCAGGAACAGATGATCCCCGTTTTGCCAGAAATCACCCCTGCGTTGACTGCCGAGAAGTACCCGACTCTGTTTGTGTATATGCCGGAAACGGTTGCTAAGACCGCTGAACTGGTGGTGAAAGATGCTGGCACCAAGGAACTAGTTTACAAAGTACCGTTTACCCTCTCCGCCAAGAATGGGATTCTGGGCTTAAGTTTGCCAACTGATGGCACTGTGCCTGCTTTGGAAGTTGGAAAAAGTTACAACTGGACTTTTTCTGTGATCTGTGATGCCACAGACCGCTCTGGTGACATGGTGGTCAGCGGACAAGTCAAACGGGTGGAGGTGAACCAAACCCTGTCTAAGCAGCTTGAAACTGCTCTTGCTGGCGATCGTCCTGCCCTCTATGCTGAGTCTGGACTTTGGTACGATGCGGTAGATAGCCTGATGCGTCTGCGCCTTGCAGCTCCCAATGATGTTGTCCTGAAAATGGATTGGAAGGATTTGCTCAGATCGGTAAAGCTAGATGCGATCGTGGAAAAGCCCCTAATTTCCTGAGCGCTAGCTACATCAGGCTGGCACCATTCTCAATAGGCATCTAGGAATCGAACTGCTAACTAATGTGATGACCTAGTAGTCTGTCAATCATTAATTGACGGGTAGCTGAAAGCTGGGAGGTTAGTTGGAGTTAAATTTTGAGGGGTCGAAGACCCTCAAAATTTTCTTGATAGAACACTAGAGCCTGTGGGACAATAACTTCCTTCCCACAGTTTTCTGTAAAGCTTTCGTATGTCAAAACTTCCAGCTATTCTGCATTTAGAGAATGGCTGGTTTTTTTTGTGCTGTCATTGAACTAGCTTTACGCCATTGCTGCTGCCATTTGCCGACAAGACTCAGCACAACGCCGACAAGACTTGGCACAGCGCAGGCAGTGGTCGTGGTCGTGCTTTTCGCACTCAGTCGCACAACGATCGCACGCTTCTGCACAAACGCCATACAACTGAGCATGGAGATCTGAGTTACGAGCCATGAACCGGGCGCAAAGCTCGCAGGTGTCAGCACAGTCGCGGCAGAGTTTAACGCACTGCGCCATCATTTGCACCATCTCGCCGTCCAAGCAAGCCGCAGCACAGGCTTCACAATCTCGCAGGCACTCTAGGCAATTGCGAATACAGGTTTCAAGTAGTGATTGATGACTTTGAGTTGCTACCATGTCAGTCTCTAAAAGCTGTGAAGTTTGCTGGGTTTAGCACACTTTCTGTTCTAAGCCTTAAATTAGGGGGTCACACAAGAAAACACGTCTATCCATTGATAGAGATGAAGGCTCAAGATTTCCTACCAGTATTTGCCTTGTCTTAAACTTCAACAAAAATAGAGAGTGCCGCACTATACTAATTAAGAATTATGAAACACAGGTTTAAGGAGATTGCGTTCCATGGCGGCGGCAGTAAAGTTGACTCCCCCTAGAGAGTTCCTAGAGCCGTCTGGCACCCTGAGCGTGACTATGCTCATCTTTCTTACAGCCCTAACCTTGGCAATTTTAGCCGTTCCGGGGTATTGGTGCTGGCACTGGCAACCGTGGCTCTGTTTCAGCAGCATGGTTGTGGCTCAACACCTCGCAGGCACTGTCATCCACGACGCATCCCATAATGCCGCCCACCAAAACCGAGTAGTCAATGCGCTGCTGGGTCACGTCAGCGCTTTCATCCTTAGCTTTTCCTTTCCTGTGTTCACCCGCGTTCACATGCAGCACCATGCCCATGTGAATGACCCCAAGCATGACCCTGATCATTTTGTCTCCACAGGGGGTCCGCTCTGGCTGATTGCTGCTCGCTTTTTGTATCACGAAGTCTTTTTTCTCTATCGCCGACTGTGGCGCAAGTATGAATTGCTGGAGTGGTTTGTGGCGCGATCGGCCGTGGTGGCGATCGTCCTGGTCTCCCTGCACTACCACTTTTTTAGCTATATTCTGACCTACTGGTTTTTGCCAGCGATGGTTGTGGGCATCGCCTTGGGCTTGTTTTTCGACTACCTTCCCCACCGCCCCTTCCAAGCGCGCGATCGGTGGAAAAATGCCAGGGTTTATCCCAATCCAGTCTTAAACCTGCTCATCATGGGACAAAACTACCACCTGATTCATCATCTCTGGCCCTCGATTCCCTGGTATAATTACGAGCCAGCCTACCGCGCCACCAAGCCACTACTCGATCAAAAAGGGTGTTGCCAAACCTTGGGGTTGCTAGACAAGAGCTTCTGGAGTTTTCTCTACGATGTATTTCTAGGCATTCGCTTTCACGCTCACGCTGTCCCTGCATCCCCAGAGTTAAACGCAGCAGCAAGTCTAATTGACCCAGACCTTTAGAAAATGTTTGTAAACGAATGTAAACAGATTACTGTGTCAAGGATTTAGAGATTTATAGGTCAAACGAACTAAAAAGCTGGGATCACTGCTCAATAGAGATTCTTGCGCTCTTAATACTTGCTTACAAGCACTCTCTTACGAGCGTTTTAGGTAATCGCCTGAAATTGTATCAGTCCCTCACCCCCAACCCCTCGCCCAGAGGGCGAGGGGAGCCGAGCCAAGTTTTGTTCCCTCTCCTTCGGGAGAGGGGTAGTGTTCTGTCAAGAAAATTTTGAGGGTCTTCGACCCCTCAAAATTTAACATCAACTAACCTCCCGGCTTTCAGTTACCCGTCAATTAATGATTGACAGACTACTAGTGCAGAGTCAACGCTTAATTTTGGGGTAGACGCATCTGAAAAGAACTGTGTGGTTTAAGGCTTCCAGAAATTTCGATCGCAGCGTAATGTGGGCGAAATCTATTCTCTGAAAAGAACTGTGTGGTTTAAGGCTTCCAGAAATTGCCAACCCTAATTCTCAGTTGTGACGCTGCACTAGGGTGTAGCTTGCTTCCCGAAGGGTGGAGGTTCGGATGGGTACGAGATAATCTTACGTTTCTACCTCGTCTGGAATAAGGTGAAATTTGATATGCTGTTAATCTAACGTTAGGGCGGCATAGCCAAGTGGTAAGGCACAGGTCTGCAAAACCTTCATCCCCCAGTTCGAATCTGGGTGCCGCCTTTTAAGAAACATGGATAAATCCAAGCTCCAAATCTCAAACTTCACCGCTGCTGTCGGTGGAACGGTCGTGTCATCCAGGGCGCGTCATCAATTGAGGTCAAGGCAGGTAAAGTGGAGATAAACGTTAATTGAACTGATCCCCTTTAGCCAGACAATCTTGAGCTACTACCGCCAGCAACCCCAAGCCTTCACCCTCAGGTATCTCCACAAATTGCAGGAGAGAATTTTGGCGTGTCCCTACTTTGAGGTGAATAACCTGAATCGGGATTTTGTGGGGACTAAAGGCTTTTCGATCGCCTTTCGCCGATCGCACCTCGACACAGTGGTAGAGCAGTTCCCCTACTTCCAGTCCTACCTCAATTTGGCGCTCGTGCCAGACTGCAACGCCTTTTACCTCAATCCCTTGCTGCTGAAAACCGGCTCTCGTGTTGATCCCCACATCGATCGATCGCTTCGTTCCTATTGCAAGACGATCGAACCGCCAGCGATCGTCAGCGTCCTTTATGTGCAGGTGCCTCTAGACCTTCAGGGTGGAGAATTGGTGCTGCGATGTGGCAAGCGCCAAGTCGGGAAAATTCAGCCCCGGATGAATTCACTACTCCACTTTCAAGGCGACCTCACCCATTCTGTCAACGCCGTCACCAGTGCCGGAACCCGCCTGAGCCTGGTTTGTGAGCAATACGAGCTTAATGAAGCTGAGTTAGAAGATATTCCAGAATTCATCCTGGAAACGCGGGTGAAGAAATCCGAAGACAAGGCTAAGCGTAAAGAGCGCGTGAAAAGCTAAGCTAGGGCAGTGTGACGAAACTTTAATCTGTTGCTTGGTACTTCTTGTAAAGATAAGGGGCTTAAGCTCCTTGTTCCATAAGGCTTTGTATCACTAGGCGATGTGCAACTTTCTCGAACCGCCCACCCTTCGGGAAGCAAGCTACACCCCAACCCCTCTCCCCTTTTGGGAGAGGGGCTAAGATTTGGATCGGCTCCCCTTCTCCCTGAGGGAGAAGGGGCTGGGGGATGAGGGCAGACTTTAAGTTGCACATCGCCTATCACTTCTAAAATCGCCTAAATCCTTTCCTCCTTTCGTATGAGCATTTTTACTCTGCAATCCGTCCATAAAGACTTCGGCATCAAAGAAATCTTGAAAGATGCCAGCTTTAGCTTGAACACAACCGACAAAGTGGGGCTGATTGGGGTCAACGGCTCTGGCAAATCGACCTTGCTGAAAATGATTGCTGGACTAGAGCCGATCGACGGGGGACAGATGCTCGTGAATTCGGGGTCGCGTATCGTCTACTTGCCCCAGCAACCCGATATGGATGAAAGCCGCACCGTCTTGGAGCAAGTGTTTGCTGACAGTGGTGATCAACTGACCTTAGTTAAGGAATATGAGGAACTGTCGAACAAACTGGCCCACGGCAAAGATGAGACTGGGCAACTGATGGCGCGATTGTCCACGATCGCCCACCAACTGGATGCTACGGGTGCGTGGGAATTGGAAACCCAAGCCAAAATTATCCTAACCAAATTGGGAATCACGGATTTTGATGCCCTCATTGGCACCCTGTCGGGGGGATATCGCAAACGCATTGCCCTAGCCAGTGCCCTGATTGCGGAACCCGATGTGTTGCTGATGGATGAGCCGACCAACCACCTGGATGCCCTGTCGGTGGAGTGGTTGCAAGATTATTTGAAGCGCTATCGGGGCGCACTGTTGCTGATTACCCACGATCGCTACTTCCTCGATCGGGTCACCAATCGCATTTTGGAAATCGATCGGGGCGAACTCTACACCTACGCAGGCAATTACTCCTATTATCTAGAGAAAAAAGCCCTGGCTGAAGACTCAGCCGTCAGTTCTCAGCGCAAACACCAGGGCGTACTGCGGCGCGAATTGGAATGGCTGAAGCGGGGCCCCAAAGCCAGGAGTACCAAGCAAAAGGCCAGAATCGATCGCGTCCACGAGATGCGCGCTCAAGAATTCAAACCTGTGCAGGGCAAAGTGGATATTGCCACCCCCGGACGGCGCATTGGCAAAAAAGTAATCGATATTGCCAATCTCTCCAAAGGCTACGATGGGCGGGTTCTGATTCACGACTTCACCTACAACTTCACCCCCGAAGACCGCATCGGCATCATTGGAGCGAATGGGGCGGGCAAATCGACCCTAGTGGACATGATTACGGGGCGCGCCCAACCCGACTCTGGGACGATCGAAATCGGCACCACGATTCACATCGGCTATTTCGACCAACACTCCGATGACCTCCTAACCGCCCTCAACGAAGATCAGCGCGTCATTGACTACATCAAAGAAGTGGGAGAATTTGTCAAAATCGCGGATGGGACATTGATCACGGCTTCCCAAATGCTGGAGCGGTTTTTGTTTCCGGGGAACCAGCAATACGCCCCAATTCACAAGCTGTCTGGGGGCGAAAAGCGGCGCTTATTTCTGTTGCGAATTCTCATGGGCGCACCCAATGTATTGATTTTGGATGAGCCGACTAATGACTTGGATGTGCAAACTTTGGCGGTGCTGGAGGATTATCTAGAAGACTTCAACGGTTGCGTGATTGTGGTGTCCCACGATCGCTACTTCCTCGATCGCACGATCGATGTCATCTTTGCTTTGGAAGCGGGGGGCACCATCCGGCAGTATCCGGGTAATTATTCCATCTATTTGGAGGTGAAGCAGAAAGAGGAATTGCAGGGCACAGGAGCGATGGAGAGTAAAGGAGAGGGCGATCGGACTTCCACCGCTACTACTCCTTCAGCCATTACCACAAAATCCCGCAAGCTATCATTCAAGGAAAAAAAGGAACTGGAAACTCTGGAAACCAAAATCCCTGAAATGGAAGCAGAAAAAGCAGCGATCGAAAAAACCTTATATACCAATCCCCCCGCAGGCTTCAGCCAAACCCAACAACTCTCGGAGCGCCTAGCAGAACTGAACCGGGCGATCGAAATCTCCACAGAGCGATGGTTGAAGTTGGCTGAGCTATAACGTTATACCTCAGCAGGTTCTTTTGTGGACTCTAGCCACTGCTCATAGGCTTTCGTATCTCCACCAAACAAATCGATGGAAACTTGGCGCTCTGGCATTGGCTTGAGAGGAGCATTCACAGGATTATACTTATAATAGCAAATCACAATTATATCAAACTCGCCCATCGGTATATCAGGGGTATACGTTTCGACCCATGTCACCTCCCAATCGCCCTGACGGTAGTGAGTGCTGTAACCATGTTCAGCCGGGTTGTGTAGCGCGTCCACTCGAATAAACTCGGTAGGTCGATATCCTGGCGTTGGGATGGGTTTATTGGAGGAATCCCAGTATTCCGCTAAAATCCAGGTTA
>JARCMD010000107.1 GCA_030248885.1 Leptolyngbyaceae cyanobacterium MP9P1.79
ATAGGGCTGCAATACCTCTTGGGCAATAGCCGCTGCATCTCCAGGGGATAACTCTAGCTCTTGCCGACGAATCTCCAATGCCTGTTGGTCAATCCGGGAGAGTTTGCCCCGCTTTTGTTTGGCGCGTCCATCTAGCTCTTTGCGATAGACCAATTTAGGATCACCTTGGGGCGCACGGGCCAGCAAAATCTTGTAGCCTTCCTTGACAGGATAAATTTCAGGCTTCATTCTGGGCGAAGCTTCTTGCACCTTTTCTTTGGCGTATTCATGTAGTTCATCCACGCTGATGTAGCCATCTTCGTCGCGATCGGCGGCTCCGGTTTCCAAGCCCTGCACCAGGTAGCGAGTATAGATGCCGCCCCCCTCTTTTTCGTAGGATTCCTGCATTGCTGTGGAGGAGGTCAGCACGGCCCGTCCTTCGCTGCCCAGTTGGGTGCTGATGTCGATCGTTTCCTCACCACTTCCCTTCATGCCGTCGGCAAAGGCTCCACTAAAGCAGCAATCTAAAATCAATACCTGCCGTTTAGACTTCGATTTTAAGTGGCTCATGTAGCCTTGCAAGGTACGGCAAGAAACAGCAGTGCTGGTGCGAATGCGTCGTCCTAACGCATCCTTTTCGGTGATGCAGTTCGTAAAGTAGAAGGTGCCATCATCATCTTTGAACCCATGCCCTGAAAAATAAAGCAAAATCAGGTCGTCGCTGCTGCGGTTTTCCATGAACAGGGTTTCGATCGCTCGTTCCATTTGATCGCGATCGGGATTAGACAATACTTCAACGGCATCGAACCCCCCAATCTGAGGGTTTTCTAGGACACGCTGCATTGCCCGGATGTCTGCCTGTGTTCCTGGCAAGCCCGACAATCCTGCGCCATATTCACTGACTCCAATCAACAGCGCAATTTTTGCCATTAGCCCTTACTGGTTTCGCTTTTTACTACTCTAACCGTCAAAGACGAGATTTTCTCTAAGGCTTTTAACTGTTGTTCCAGTTGCTCAGGCGTGTGATACTCCAGCTTCACATCGCCATACTCCAGCTTCAGCGTTGCTCCGCCAATGCGGGTTTTCAGCCAGCCCAGTACAGCCTGAATATTCTTCAAGTTCACCTCTGCTTTGAGGATGCCCAAATCAAACCCGGCTGCTCCCGTTCTACTTCCGTCAATCACTTCAGTTGAGCGCACCAAGGTTGCCTCTTCTGCCAAACCATCTCTCAATTCACTGGCAAGAAGCTGAGAATAGGCTTCCAAGTCTTCGGGTTCCAGATCCAGTCCGGCTGCGTTCAGATCGATGAATAGGTCGAGAGTGTCTGACATAGAACTATTTTCTGGGGTGGAGTTGACAGAATTTTAACCCTTTCTCGCTCTCTGGAGCCAGAAACCGGAGGCTGCGAAAATGGAGGGCGATCGAGCCAATCCTAGTCAGAACCTCGGTTTCTCATCCCCTGCCCATCGTCCCAACTCTATCCATTAAATACCTGCAACAACCACCGACTAACTTCTCCATCATCCTGGGTTTGGCTGCGTTGAAGCGCTTCCTCAATCAGTCCGATCGCCAACCCTGGCAACACCTGCGACTCCTGAAGCTGCTTGCTGCCGCCATCCACCACCTCAAACGCCACCACCTCACCCGCATCCACATCCACCACCCAATATTCCTGCACACCCAGACGCTCATATAGCAGACGCTTTCGTCCGAGGTCGTCATTTAGCGATGTGGAGGCAATTTCAATCACGAGATGGGGGGCACCAAACTCGTTGACATCGATCGGCGCTGAGGTTTTGGGGGGAATGCGGAAATCCGCCCCGATGTAGAACGCCATATCGGGCTGGCATTCTCTCACGCTCGGTTTGCGAAAGCTGCCGTTCGTGAATCCTTTAATCCGAATATGTTTGACCGTGCCATAGAGACTGACAATTTGCGAAAGTAGCGTATTGTCCTGGCTGTGCCCTGAACCGATCGGCATCGTCTCAACCCTCATAGAGCCGTTGTCGTAATAAAATCTGGCTTTTGCTAACTCTGGGCTTTCTCCCAGCGCCAAAAACTCCTCCCAACTAGCTTTGACCCAGGTATCTGTCACCAAGTTTTGCGGCACTGATAACGTATTCACCATTTGCAACTCCTGCTCTCAGCTTGACTCGATCGCCCCTCATCTCTCCCGTCCCTCAAACCCTTGCCTTCACGCCCCCTGCGTCACTTTTATCTCTCATGGATGTGATGAATTCATCCAGCCAACTAAAATGTACCACTCACTCAAAACCTTAGTCATAGCTGCCTTTCGCCGCTATTGTTTCGACTTGATCAGCTTTACCTTATATTGTGCCCCCGCATCGGTAATATAGAGACGAGGCGATCGTCCCCAGGGATGACATTAATGGCGATCAATGGAGTCAAATATGGAACAACAATCAACCGTCGTAATTACAGGTGCCTCATCCGGGGTGGGCTTATATGGTGCGAAATCCTTAGCTGAGCAGGGCTGGCATGTGGTGATGGCCTGCCGAGACATCCCCAAAACCGAAAATGCTGCCCAAGCGCTGGGGATGTCGCCCGATCGCTACACCATTATGCCCATTGATTTGGGTGACTTGGATAGCGTTCACCAATTTGTCAAAACCTTCAGGGAAAGTGGTAAATCCTTGGATGCGTTGGTATGTAATGCGGCAATCTACATGCCGTTGTTGAAGGAACCGCTCCGATCGCCCCAAGGGTATGAATTGAACGTGGCCACCAACCACCTGGGACATTTCCTAATGTGCAACCTGATGCTAGAGGATTTGAAACAGGCGACATCTCCTGATCGAAGATTGGTCATTTTGGGAACGGTGACCCACAATCCCGATGAGTTGGGCGGCAAGATTCCTCCCCGCCCAGATTTGGGTAATTTCGAGGGCTTTGAAGCAGGATTCAAAGCCCCGATTTCGATGATCAATGGCAAACCTTTTGAGCCGGTCAAGGCCTATAAAGATAGCAAGGTGTGCAATGTGCTAACCATGCGAGAACTGCACCGCCGCTATCATGAGTCCACAGGGATTGCCTTCACCTCTCTCTATCCCGGTTGCGTAGCCGATACGCCGCTATTTCGTAATCACTATCCCCTATTTCAAAAAATCTTTCCCTGGTTCCAAAAGAACATTACAGGCGGGTATGTCTCCCAGGAATTGGCGGGCGATCGGCTAGCCATGGTCGTCGCTGACCCAGAATACAAACAATCCGGTGCCTATTGGAGTTGGGGCAATCGCCAAAAGAAGGAAGGCAAGTCCTTCGTGCAACGAGTGTCTCCCCAAGCCCGCGATGATGAAAAGGCCGATCGGATGTGGGAGTTGAGCGCGAAGTTAGTCGGTCTGGGGTAAGGCAGGGGAGTGGTGGTAAAACCTTCTACGCGCTTGATCGGGTTTATACCAATTGCTCTACCTCGATATTGTGATGGGGTTTTGATTATGTGGTGTTGCAATAATGTTCAAATTGGGAGGACGATCGCCCCCCCAATCTGCTTCAAAATACTCAGCACCTTATACAATTCATTGCCTGGATTGACCAAGGAAAACAGCCGGGAATTGGCATACTGATTCGGGTCGCGCACCAGCTTCAGGAAAATAAACTCATTGCCATTCGTGACCATGCCAAACGTAGGTTGACTCGGCTGTGGGGAATTCAACATTTCGGCTAGGGCTTGGGCGATCGCCCCGGTTACTGCAAAATCGCTGCGTTTTGCCTCAATCACCAGCAACCACAGCCGCTGCTTCACCACTAACACATCAATTCGCCCCCGGATGACTTCGCCCTCATCCTCAGACTCCACTTCAATGCTGGTTTCCGACTCGATCCGAAATGGATCGTGGTAGAACCCCGCCAAATCTAGTAGGGGAGACAGAAGCACCATCTTGACGCTGTTTTCCAAAAGTGGGGGACTTTTAAACAGCCGATCGAAATTCTGCTTAACCCGATCCAGCATCAACGTTTCTGAGTCTGTTAATGCTCCACCGTCAGACTGCCATTCAGTGAAAAAGTCCTCAGCGGTAGTCAAGGACAATCCATATCGTTCTTCAAGCTCTAGCAGCGTGACTTTTCTCGCTTGAATCACCTGTACCATGCGTCCCCCTGGGTTTCTCCAACTCTGTTCTATCAATAGTTCGGACATTTTTGCGATAGCTAGCCCTCATCCCCCAACCCCTTCTCCCAGAACGGGAGCAGGGGTTGGGGGATTGAAGTCCCTCTCCCCTCTTGGGAGAGGGATTTAGGGTGAGGGTCTATCCTGGCTGTACAACAGGGTTTCCAGCACCTCCACAAAAATCCGAAGTATTGTTCTACCCTACAAACTTCTCACACGATCGCATATACCTTTGCCTCCCAGGGATAAATGGGTTCCCTGCCGATGTAGTCGGCGCTGACTTCTCGGTCTTGGGTAATTTCGTGCCAGTGCTGACCGGGTGGTGTAGCGGGGAAGTTGGGGATGACGTACTCGGCGTTGGGGTCGGTGGGATTGGGGGTGCCGTAGTCTGAGAAATTGGCCACGACTACGACAGGGCGATCGGCCCTACCCCGTTGCCACACCACAACTCGTTTTCCGTCGTTCATATCGGTATGAATAAAGTGTGTGTCATTGATCCCTAACGCTGCCGACTCAGTGCGAAAGCGCACTAAGCGGGAGACATAGTTAAAGATCCGTTGTCGCCACTCTTCATTCAAGCGGCTAAAGTTTACGGGGTCAATCTGTTTGCGATCGTCGCCCTCTTGACTCAGGTCTAAATCCTGTTGGTCAGCAAACTCATCCCCTGCCAGAATCAGCGGAATCCCCACAGCCGTCAGCAAACACACGAACGCCAACTTAATCCGCTCTTCGGTATGGACAACACCGTTATTGCTCAACCAGTTGAAAAAGCGCTCATTTCCCATACCCCCGATATCGTGGGAAGTCAGGTAATTGACCGCTTGGGAGCCATCGGCAAATCCAAGCCGTCGGCAATCAATCAGCTTCCGCACCGTCTCTTCAAAGCTGGAATCCTCTCCCGCTTGCCTACCCAAAATCACCTGGCGGATCAGTTGTTTAAAGCGCTCATTCCACAATCCATCCAGGCGTTGCTGATGGACAAGATCGAGGGGAACGCTCAATTCTTCGCCCACTACGAGGAAGCGATCGTCTGTGCCGCACCGTTTCGTCCACAGCGATCGGGAAAAATCCTTGAACTCCTGCAAAAAATCATAGCTACCCACGTTGTTGACACTATCCAACCGCAACCCATCCACGCGGTAAAACTCTAGCCAATGGGCAATGTGCGCCTTCATATATTCGCGGGCAGGGACAAAGTGCGATCGATCGCCTGTCAGGGGATGGTAGCCCTCGACCCAATAGTTATTTTTAAATAAATCGCCCCCGAAACCGTCCCGATTCCCCTGTTCTGGGTCACCTGTACCGTGATGGATGTAAAAATCCAAGAAATTAATGTTGTGGTAAGGATTATTGCGGGAGAAAGCCATCACTACATCCAGGAAAAAGCGCAGCCCGTGCTGGTGACAGACTTTGATTAACGTCGCCAAGTCGGTGGAACTGGTGGGGGCAGACTGACTATCAGGACGACCTAAATCGAAATCAGCGGCAAAGTAATTTGAGGTGCCGTAGCCCCAGTGCAAGGTGTCGTCACTGTCAGCCGGGGGTAGCAGTTCCAAGGCATTGACCCCCAGTTCCACTAAATGGGCGCGATTGTTGTAGGCGCGAACGGTGGGGAACGTTGGGGCATTTTGTTCGGGAATTAAAAGCGACAGCACATCGCGAAAGGTGCCGTTGCCCACTTCAAGTTCTCCCGTCGATCGAATCCGTGTCCAGCGCGTCGGCAATTCGTAGATCACGAGTTGATTGTTGCGGGGCAAGGTGTTTAAGTCTCGATCGCCTTCCCAATTCACCTGCTGCCCCGTCGCATCGCAGGGTTGTAAAGCACCACTTTGATACAGCACAATGCTGGCAGGGTCGAAACTCGCCAC
>JARCMD010000535.1 GCA_030248885.1 Leptolyngbyaceae cyanobacterium MP9P1.79
TCATGTATGCCTGAAAGGCTTTAAGGCCCCAATTCTGGGGGACTTCAATCTCAGAACCCCCCAGAATTGGGGGGCAGGGGGGCGGTTCGGGCGACAATTCGGGCTTTTTCAGACGGACTCTTACACAACGAAGCTGCTAAAGGTTGACTTTATTCTCAATAGTTATTGTTTATTGACAATGAGCAACAAAAATCCGGGGTTTAGAATTTACATTTTTGAGAAATCTTCGATTTCTCAAAAATGTTGGTAATGGCAAGCCCTAGGGAGAGGAACTTCAATCCGGCTCCCCTTCTCCCACTGGGAGAAGGGGCTGGGGGATGAGGGCGGCTCGACATTGAGTTGGCAGCCTGAGTAGTTACAGATATTATTTGTAGTCTGATTTGGATTTTGAGATGACATCGGGTTTTGAGATATACAGATAGGGCATTGTTAACGCTATGAAAAAGATTTTGGTGATTGAAGATACGCCTAGCCTGCGGGAGGATGTGCTTCAGATCCTAGAATGCTTGGATTTCGAGGCGATCGGTGCTGAGAATGGAGTGGTGGGAGTGGAATTAGCCAAAACTCATTTGCCCGACCTAATTATTTGTGACGTGATGATGCCGCAGCTAGATGGCTATGGAGTATTTACCGCTTTACGCCAAGATCCTGAGACTGCCGTGATCCCCTTTATTTTCCTCAGTGCCAAGGCCGATCGCTCTGACATTCGCCAAGGCATGAACTTAGGAGCGGATGACTATCTCACAAAGCCATTTACCACCTCAGAACTACGAAACGCAATTACAGCCCGATTGGAAAAACAAGCCGCTGTGATTCAGCCGTATATCGATGAAATGAAAAAGGCGGCAGAACATCTCAGCCAACTGGCCTACAGCGATCCACTTACATGTTTGCCCAATCGGATTTTGTTGCACCATCGGCTTCGTGAGGCTCTCGCTACTGCCAGACGGAATCAACAAGGGGTGGCGGTGTTGTGCCTGAATCTCGATCGCTTCAAAGTTGTCAACAGCACCATGGGGCACCTCATGGGAGATCTGCTACTGCAATCGGTGGCCCAACGCCTGACCCACTCTGTCAAAGCCGAAGACATTGTAGCCCGCTTGGGGGGAGATGAGTTTAGCTTGGTTTTGGTTAACCTATCCCTCACCCAAGATGTTGAACCTATCTTGCCGCGATTAGTCCAGAATTTAACCGAGCCTTACAGCTTGAATGGGCAGTCTGTGCGGATTCAACCCAGCATTGGGGTTACTTTCTACTCAAACTATGAAAGCAGTCCTGACCAGTTGCTCAACCAGGCAGATACGGCCATGCGTTGGGTCAAGGAGCGGGGAGACGTTCGCTACCACTTTTACAGCCCAGAAATGGATCGAGTGGATACTGAGCGCCAACTGATTGAGCTTTACCTAGGTCAAGCCCTAGAGCGAGAAGAATTTGAGGTCTACTACCAACCCCAGGTAAATTTAATTACGGGGCGAATTATTGGCATGGAAGCGCTTCTGCGCTGGACGAATCCAGAACTAGGTAGCGTCGATCCCGGCAAGTTTATTCCGATCGCAGAAATGACAGGTTTAATTGTGCCGATCGGAGAATGGGTGCTACGGACAACCTGTAGGCAAGTTAAGGCTTGGCAGACCTCCAGCCTGACTCCGATGAGGGTTTCGGTCAATCTATCAGCCCGGCAATTTCGGCAACAGAACTTGATCGCCACCATTCGAGAAGTCTTGGCAGAAACGGAACTAGAACCCGATTCTCTCTGCATTGAGCTAACGGAAACCAGTGTGATGGAAGATGTGGAGGTGACGATCGCCACGCTCCATCAACTCCAGCAAATGGGCATTCAGATTTCGATCGATGATTTTGGTACTGGTTATTCGTCTTTGAATTATTTGAAACGGTTCCCTTTAGACACACTCAAAATCGATAAGTCTTTCATCAATGCGATCACGAGTGACAGTAATGATGCGGCGATCGTCAAAGCGATTATTGCGATGGCGCAGACTCTCAAGATCAAGGTCATCGCTGAAGGGGTGGAAACAACCGAACAATTTGACTTTTTGCGGAAGCACGGTTGTCAGGCGATTCAAGGCTACTTGATTAGTCGCCCCGTTCCCGCCATAGCCTTTGCTGACTTATTGACCCAAGATCGACGGTTGTAGAAGTGGGTCTTCTCATACTTTGCACCGCGTTGAGGAGATTTCTAGAAAAGTTTGTACTAGTGTTCTGTCAAGAAAATTTTGAGGGGTCGAAGACTCCTCAAAATTTAACTCCACCTAACCTCTCGGCTTTCAGCTACCCGTCAATTAATAATTGACAGACTACTAGGCACCGGAAGGGCGAAGCATTGGGGCAGTAATCTGCGCAGCCATTCGAGATCTCTTATCCAATGCTTCGGCCCTAAAGGGGTAGTATTTTTCTCGGAAATCTCCTAATGTCAACTACCCAACCAACAACTTGTCATTACCAACATCTCTTAAAAAGCTTGGAGAGTGTCTGATAAATGCTCTAGACCTTGCACTCGCCCCCTTTTCCCATATGCCTGAAAGGCTTTAAGGCCCCAACTCTGGGGGACTTCGATCTCAGAACCCCCCAGAATTGGGGGGCAGGGGGGCGGTTCGGGCGACAATTTGGGCCTTCTGAGAGATTTAGAATTCACATTTTTGAAAAATCTTCGATTTTTCAAAAATGTTGGTAATGACAAGAACCAACAAAGGGATGAGGCTTAGGGATCTGCGGGTTAATAGTGTCCCACTCAGACGGGTTTCGACTACTTCGACGGCGCTCAGCACAAGTGCGCTCAACCCTCAACCGTCGAAAGTTGAGCGTAGTCGAAACTCGGTTTATTGGTACTTTATTTTCACGCAAGTCCCTTACACTTCCACATCCAATTAGTGCAGGCTGGTAGAAATAACTGAGCAGCACTCAAAACTCAAAACTATCCCCCTAAAAGGAATTCAGGCTGCTTTTTCCATCTCCTCTGTATACTGCCCTAGGCTAGCAGCACTGTTACATTTAACTCGGTGGTGCAGGGCTTGCCGAGCAGTGGGCACATTTGCATCTTGCCCCATCCAGGCAAGGAGGGCAGGTTGCTGGAGCGCCCGACCGTAGGAGAAGGTCAGGGGCCAGGGCATTTTTCCCTTGAATAGGGTGTTCATGGCGTTGAGGTGGGCTGTGGCCAACTCCTCGCTCTGTCCCCCAGATAGGAAAGCAATCCCTGGCACTGCGGCAGGAACCGTGCAAAGCAAACATTTGACAGTGGCGGTTGCGACCGCTTCGACGCTAACCTGTTGGGATGATTTCTCCCCTGGGATGACCATACTGGGCTTGAGAATCATTTGCTCTGGCACAACCTTGTGTAAGTAAAGCTGGGCAAAAACCGTATGTAGGACTTCCTCGGTGACCTCAAAGCTACGCTCCAAGGTATGGGCGCCATCCATCAACACCTCTGGTTCCACGATCGGCACAAGTCCTCCTTCCTGACAAATAGCGGCATAGCGAGCCAAGGCATGGGCATTCGCTTCTATACATCGCCGGGAGGGAATACCATCTCCAATGGTCAAAACGGCTCTCCACTTAGCAAAGCGGGCCCCCAATTTGTAGTAGTCAGCAACCCGATCGCGCAGATTGTCCAGTCCTTCGGTTACCGTTTCCCCCGGTGCCCCCGCTAGCGGCTTAGCCCCCGTATCGAGTTTGATTCCAGGGATCATCCCCGCAGTGACGATCGCCTCCGCAAAGGGCACTCCGTCATGAGTCGATTGGTGAATGGTTTCGTCAAATAAAATCACGCCACTGATGAAGTCCCCTAAACCAGGCGTGAGCAACAACATATCCCGGTAAGCGCGGCGGGCTTCCTCAGTGGTCGGAATGCCGAGCTTCTCAAATCGCTTATTGGCTGTGCTGTAACTTTCATCCGCTGCCAAAATCCCTTTGCCACTCGTAACCATTGCTTGGGCTGTAGCTACCATTTCGTCTGCATACATACAGATGTCTCCATCAGTTCTAGATTTTTTGATCCGGCTCTAAAAGTCTGGTTGCACTTTAGCCTACGCTCCCCAGATTACTTAGAACATCTATCTTTGGCTTAGAGCCAAGACGACATCATCCCCTAATTTGAGGGACTGGGACTAACAGGGGTGTCGATCGTGGGTCGATTTTCCAGGATTGGGGAAGGACTGGACAATGGTGAGGGTGAGGGTGAGGGAGTACCTAGTGGGTTGTCAGCCGTTTGCACACTCACCGACAGCGTGAAATCTGTCTCCAATGCTCCAATGACATCAATTTGGTAGTTGCGACCTTCGGTTGCTGGTTCCGATCGCCACGCTGAGACTCCCGCGCCATTGGCAATGGGCTGATTTGCCTCATCGGAAATATTAAGCGATACTGCGCCCTTCACTACGTCTACGGCGATCGTCTGCCCTACGTAGACTCTCACGATATAGCGCTTTACCTGCTGGGGACTAGTGCGTCCAGATGCCTGAATCGTGCTTTGTTCTGGGGTTAAATTAAGGGATTCCGCACTGTAACTTACCGCAGCAGTGCTGGGAGAGGCTGTGACGGCGGTGGTTGCAGGAGCGGATGTAACGGTGGAGGGGCTACCATCGGGATCAATCACGATCGTGGACTGGGGTATGGGTGTGGTGACCGTGCGGGTGGAATTAAGCCGCAACAGGGAGGCCATTAAGACAAAGGGACTGAGAGCGATCGCGATGCCAATACTAATCACGATCGCTTTACCTACCCAAGGTCGTTGCCAGAAAGAGGGTTCGGTAGCCACAACCACCTGTGACGTTGACATCTTAGACTTGGCGGAGGTGCGGACTTGGGGTTTCAACTGGGTGGGATCAGAGATGGGAGCAGTAGAAGGGGGCACCAAGCCCGTGAGCGATCGCAACGCCTGGGAGACCTCGATCGCTGATTGGTAGCGGTTATTGGGCTTCGGACTGAGCATCCGATTGATGACCTGAGCCAACAAGGGACTGAGCGTTGGCACACGATGCAGCCAGTTCCATGTCAAGGTATTCTCGTCTAGCAAATCTTGGGGTCGTTGCCCCGTCATCAACACAACGGCGGTGACGGCCAGGGCATAGAGGTCGCTGTTAGGATAGGCTTTACCCGTTTGCAACTGCTCATTGGGGGCAAAGCCGAGCTTACCCACTGTTGTGCCTTCAGGGGCTTCTCCCCCAGACTGAATCTGACCCGCTATGGTTTTGACGACACCAAAGTCGATGAGTACGGGTAATCGATCGCTCTCCCGCAAAATCAGGTTGTCTGGGGAAATGTCTCGATGGATCAATCCTTTCCCGTGAATGTAGGTCAGAACAGGCAACATCTGTTCCAACAAATGCAACACTTCCTGCTCAGAAAATGTCTGGTTTTGCTCCAGCCGGTCTTCTAGCAAGGTGCTGTAGGTCTTGCCATCAGCATAATCCTGCACGAAAAATAGTCGCCGTCCCTGTTCAAAATTCGCCCGAAACTGCGGAATCTGGGGGTGCTGAATTTGATACAGAATCGCTGACTCTCGCTGAAACAGTTCCTTCGATTTTTCCAGGGCGTAGGTGTCACCTTGCATCGGAATATATTCTTTCACCACACACCGCTCGTTAAAGCGAGCCTGATCCTCAGCCAGATAGGTTCGACCAAAGCCCCCTTGTCCTAAAACTTTGACCAAGCGGTAACGGTTCTGTAGCAGGGTTCCGGGTGGAATAGACGGTTGCATAGCAGTGATTCAATCCTGGTGATGGGAAGAATTCAGCCTAAACATTCAAGCGAATCTGGAAAAGCAATAGTTCGGACATTTTTTCGATAGCTAGCTCTCATCCCCCAACCCCTTCTCCCGTTCTGGGAGAAGGGGAGCCGGATTGAA
>JARCMD010000536.1 GCA_030248885.1 Leptolyngbyaceae cyanobacterium MP9P1.79
AAAAAGCGTGAGTGCCGCTGGTCGCTTCCCAGACTCACTAACTTTTATAGAATAGTTAATGGGATTTAGAAAGGGTTGGAAGTAAGGCTGAGAAGCGGTTTGCATGGGGTGGGGTGAGCAGGCGGTCTAGACAGGTGATGTTCAGCTCATTAAGTATTTGGATTAAAATGCAGAAAAGTTAATCAATTAAAAGCGCGATCGCGATGCCGTTTCCCAAGGGGCAAAATCCCAATCATCCCGCCGCTGGATCAACGATAAAAGTGGAACCGATTCGCGACAAGAAAGCGATCGCCCGCATTAAGAAAATTCTGGTAGACCGTCCTCGCGATCTATGCCTATTCACGCTGGGCATTAATACGGACTATCGCGCCAGTGAGTTGCTGTCGCTCAAGGTGGGACAGGTGAAAGGGCTGCGAGCGGGCGATGTGCTGGACCTGAAGCAGCGGAAGACGCATAAGTATCGCCCGGTCACGCTCAATGCCACTGCCGTCACGGCGATTCAAAGCTGGCTACAGGTGAGTGCTTTGCAGGCGGATGCTTACCTATTTACAGGACAGCGAGGCTGCTTGACAGTGGAAACGATGAGTACGCGGGTGAAGACGTGGTGCCAGTCGGTGGGCTTGAAGGGCAATTATGGCAGCCATACGCTGCGCAAGACCTGGGGCTACTGGCACCGCCTGGAGCGCGGCACCGCGATTCCCCTGCTGATGGAAGCGTTTGGGCATGCGACGCAACAGCAAACACTGGCGTATCTGGGGATTCAGTCGAATAAATCGCTGCCATTTATGAGTTGGAACTGTGAATGTTTTCCCAACTTTCAACCCAAAATCGGTCATGCCAAGAACTTGTGAGGCTGCCAGTCCAATGCGTCAGCGTAAGGGGTGGCGAGGTGCAGTGATGACGGTTTGGCAGGGACCTTTCCCTCATGCGGATACCCAAGCGACCTTTGCTTTTGTCAACGGCAAGCTTCATGCAAACTTTAAACAAAGTATGAGCCAGCGGCGCGATCTATCTCTATCCTCTGAGTATAGAAAGAGTCAGGAGTGTCGCCTTTTGGGCGTTCAAGTGCCTCAACGCCAACACTAGTAGTCACTGGCGTGACTAACAAAGCCCACCGTCACCACGACTGTTTCAGGAGAGAACCGCATGCGCCCCCGCTCGTTGGTTGTCAAACTACAGCAGTCTCTACTGCTGAGTACCCTCTCAGTCACGCTCACAGCTCTTGCTTCGACAACTGCCCAAGCCTTTAGTTTTACCGGACTCTATGTGTTTGGCGATAGCCTCTCTGATACCGGCAATGCCTTTAACGCGACCGGTGGTTTGCTGCCACCGGCCCCGTTCTATACGGCTGGGCGCTTCCCCAACGGTCCCGTCTGGGTCGAATATCTGGCACCCAAGTTAGGACTCACCTTCAATCCTGCGACTGATTTTGCCTTTGGTGGTGCGACTACGGGGACTCAAAACACCTTTGTGCCTGGGTTACTTGGACTGCAACAGCAAATTGCTGGTTTCACGCAGTCTACGCCAGTGACCGATCCCAACGCGCTCTACATTGTATGGGCTGGTGCCAATGATTATCTGGGTGGTGTTAGTGCTTTAGATCCGTTGCAGCCTGTGCAGCAACCCGTTACAAACTTAGTTGGGGCTGTGCAAGCGTTGGCTGGAGTCGGTGCGCAAACCGTGTTGCTCGCGAATTTGCCTGATTTAGGCAAGCTGCCCGGTACCCAGGGTAACGCGCAAGCAACAGCGCTCAGTGCAGCCCACAATGTTGCTCTCGCTCAAGCGATCCAGCAACTAGCTCAAGTCACGCCGACTGTGCAAGTAATTCCCTTTGATGTCGCGGCGCTTTTCGGTGCTGCGATCGCCCAACCCAGTCAATACGGTTTCACTAATGTCACCGACGCTTGCCTGCTCACCGCTTGCCAAACGCCAGACACTTACTTATTCTGGGACGACATTCATCCCACGACGGCTGGACATGAACGCATTGCAGAGGCGGCTGCCACGACCATCAGTGCTGCCGGTGTGCCGGAACCACCAACCACCTTGGGGCTCGTCACGTTTGGGGCCTTGATGGCGGGCGCTGCTGCCTACAAGCGACGCCAACACTCTAAAGTCGGTCGGCTTAACGGTACGGCTGCTCAACTAACCGCCCTCAAGCGGTCGTAGCCGAGGTTTAAGTAGTAGGCGAACAAGAACTCCCGTTGAGGGGTGTACCAGTTAAACCGGCTGAAATCTAGGAGCCTGAAACACCTGCTATGCCGTTCAAGCTTTCTGTACCAAATAGCCTAAAGGCTATTTGGTACGTCTCACTGAGACTGAAAAGCGCTTTCTAGAACGTTTACTCTACAAGCATTTCAGCCTTAACGGGGTGATTGAAGCGAACGTGTCACCAGGTGCAATTAGAACTAATCCAATGTACACCGACATCATCTCTTCCTGCCCGTCAACAGACACAGAGCGTTGATCGACGGGGCGAAGAAATAGCCGCCGCCCGTGGGAATCACCCAATCGTTTTGGGTAGACAGCTCCTGGGGTTTGCCATCGATTGTCACCTTGAAGGTACGTTTGCGTTGTTCTCCAGGCGTATTGTTCTGCCCAATGATTGGGTCGTGGCCTGTGCCTGTTTCCTTAAATCCAGGACTGTTAACCCAGCGTTGGGTCACAAACTCGAACTGATCGACGATCGAGGTTTGGTAAGCCGCAAACACGAGACCACGATTGCCAGAGTCGATCGTCCTATCCGGGTCATTTGGAGGGTAGTAAGGCTGTCCGAAGGGAATGCCGCGACGTAGCAGGCGGTGAGTTTGAGTACTTACTTCGCCAATTTTGGGCACCCCAGGTGGCAGGTTGGGGTTAATGCTGGCAGACTCGTCATCGCGGGGATAGGATTTACGAATGTGCCCCGCCCAGGGGCAGATTGCGCCTAACGCATCACCAGGGGAAACTTCAAACGTAGGGTCGTTGTCTATGCAGCGGGCATCCTCGACCAGGCAATCGGGTTTGTCAGGATCGGTTTGGGGCGGAATCGGTTCGGATGCGCCGACGAACTCGAAGTGGTTGTTGGCGCAGTCGTTGTCCGCTAGTTTGGGATTGTCTTTGGTCTGGGCTCGCAAGATTGGTGCGCCACTTTTCCATCGACCCACCAGTTTTGCTCCTAGCAGTTCGGGAGTGGTGCCGATCGTCGTAGCGGTGTCTGCTAAAAACTTGTGGAAGCCTCCCACATCCTGTCGCAGCCTCCGGATCACCAGAAAGGAGCCATCCTTGGCCCAAATTGGACCTTGTTTGGGGCGGTCGGTGCTGGGCTTGTTGCCATCCCACTTTTCGCCTGTGAGCGAATCTACCCCAGGATCTTTAACCTCGGCAGCGAGAGGATCTTGGTCAGGATAGCCAAAGATAAACTCTCCTGGCCACAGCAGATCCTGTCCTGGCTTGCCCTGATCCAGCGGCTCCTGGGGGTTTTGACGCAGCGTGAGGACATCATGCTCGTCTTCCGAAATCCGACCCCGGACTCCGGGTTGGCTGACTCCATCCAAAAAGCCGAAATGTTCGTGACCAACGAGAGGGGGGGGCAGGGTAGCTCCCTGTTGTTTATAGAGGATGGTGACGCCACTGTTGGCGTGTTTGCCGTTGTGGGTGCGACCGGAGTAGATGGTTTCCTCAATGCGGGCGACTTCGGCTGCCAGTTCTGCCGGACTGTCACTGGCTACGATGACCACGACATCGGCTTCGTTATTTGGCCCACCGACCAGCCAGTTGTGACGGTTGCCTTCGATCGCCTCTGGATCTTCTCCTGGTTCTGCGTCACGCGGATCGCCGAGGTCGATCGATCGCGCCTGCAAGCCCTGTTTGAAGGCTTCATCTTTGAATGCGTCTGCCTTCAGCACTGCCAGATCGTCTGCCCACTGCTGGTAGTCGGGGAACTCGCAGGACAGCGATCGCAGAGTCTCATCCTCCTCGGTCAGCAGTTGCAAAGCCCGGAAGGAGAGGGCGATATTCACCCACGTGGCCTGCACGGTGAGAGTTTCGGCACAGCGGCGGCGACGAATTTCCTTGAACAGGCGATTGAAGGCCAGCACTTCGGCGGTGGTGGCGATGAAGGGAATCAACTCCCCCAGCCAGCGCCGGAAGTCGTATTTGTTATCGACCCGCAGAAACAGCAGAGTTTGCTGGTCTTTATTAAAACCAGACAGGATATTGCCCTGGATGTTTTCGATCGCCAGCACGGGTTCGTTCGGCACAGCTGGACGAGTGGGGTCGTGCTTCAAGCTCTTGCCAGAGGGTTGTGGCGCTTCCCGCACGACAGGTTTTGTCGGAGCAGGGGTTGAGCTAGAGGATGCACCAGGCGCAGTGGGAAACGGGCAGGCTTTCAACTCAACTTCGATGCCAATCTCGGTTTCGCCCGCCGCCACATTCCACAGCACTGCGTTTTCAGTACTGCGAATCAATTCGCCTTTCTGAAAAACCTTGAAGAACAAGTCAGGGGAACGATCGGCAAATAGTTCCTGAAAGTATGCCGACTCAAACTCAATCCGAAATCCGCCTTGGTCATCGGTAGTTGCGGCTCCGACCAAATCGCTGATGATCAAATCCTTGTCCCAAGCTTCCACCTGCACGCTCGGTGGGCCTTTCTGGAAGTTGCGATCGATGACCCGACCCTGAATCACAAAATTCGCCATAAGTTACCTCTTCTATGAGTTGCTAGGAACGTTGTTGTTGGAAAAGCTGTGGCGCTAGGTGAGATGCACCCACCGGGCGATCGACGGCACGCCTTTGGTATCAGTAAGGAACAGCATGTACCAGCCTGGTGGAGCCAGGTTCGGGTTATCCGTCACCCGCGCCTGAATCGTGCCACCTGCCTGAGACAGAATCTCGACATCCACCAGACGCTGACCGCTATCAAAGGAATGGGTAGTGACGCCGTTTTTGATCAGGCTGACCCAGCGAATGCTACCAGCTTGAGGCGATTGCAGCGTCACGGTTTGCCCATACTTCCACTCTTGGGGTGGCGGTGCGATCGTCGGTCGTGGCCCTTTGAACAGGTACGGCGGATTGAAGATTTCTAACCGCATTTCCTCTTGAGGATCGGGGGGTTCCCAAGTGACTGATGCACCGCCTTCGGGGTTGCCACCCGCTGCCACCACTCGACCATCCGGCAACAGCAGGGCTGTGGAATGATACAAGCGGGGTACAGTCGCTTCTGCCATCAAGCTCCAGGTGTTGGTGGCCGGGTCGTAGATTTCCGCCTCTAGCCGTGCCAGTGGTGTGTCTTCCTGTTTAAGCGAGCCGCCTGTGACAAAGACGGTGCGATCGGGCAGCAGCACTGCATTCAAGTGTAGCCGAGGCAACTGCATCGGAGCCACCGCTTTGTAAACTGGCTTTGCTGCTTTCAAATCCACAATGCTCACTTTGTCGGTGGCATCGGTCTTGTCTTCCTTCCCAACTGGGCCGCCGCCAATGATCATCACCCTCTGATCCTGCGCTGGAGGCAGCAGCACGCTGGCTGACTGGTTCCGCAGTACGGGGTCGAGCAAGTCAGGCACAGGCTGGGTGGGCACTGGATTTTTGGTCAGGTCGAAAATGCACGGCTCTACCTGCATGGGGTCATCCATCCGACCACCGGAAAAGAAAACCCTGCCATCTTGCATCAAGAACAAGTGCGCGTAGAGCGGCAGACCGGGGAATCCGGGCGCAAAGTTCTTCACCTGCCAGGTATTGGTCGTACCAGAGTAGATTTCTAATGCCTGGTTGTGGACATTCCCATCTTCGTTTAAGCCCGTCGTGGCAAGCACACGTCCATCTCCCAGGTTGGTTAGGGTTGGGTACCAGCGCCCGTGAGCCATTGGTTTCACAAACGCCCACTGCTGGGTCTGCGGATCGAATACCGTGGCATCGTTTCGACCCATAAAAGGGTCGTAGTGGGAGGTGCCTCCCGCTGAAAGCAACCGACCATCAGGTAGAAACGCATCGCCGCCACAGAAAAAATCGAAGGGTTGACCGTTGGCTGCTCGAATCGTTTTGGGATGGAAAAAGGTTGCTCCCGCTTCCCAGTCCCAGACGACGCTGGTGAAGATGCCCTTCGCCTCATTGCCAAAATCGGGACTGCTAAACCGCGCTTGGCTGCTGCCAGAACCCGCGAAGAAGAGCACTTTCCCAGTCGGCAGTAAGGCGGCGTGGACAGCCAAAACGCCTGAACGGAAGGGCAATAGTTCCCATCTCCCTTGCGTGGTGGGGTCACGATCGAGATCCAACACCTGATACAGCCCTGCGTTTTGACCCGGTGGATTGTCCACCATTAAGTTCACCAGCTTGTGTTTGCCAGCAATCTGAGTGATGGCAATACCACCACCCTGGTTTTCCCAGCCAAACCAGTTGGGAATGCCCTGCCAATTACCCCAACCACCCGCGATCGCGCCATTGGCTTGCAGCCGTTTCCCAACTCGATAAAATGCCTGGTTTTGCCCGATCGCATTGTCAATATGGAAGATGACTAAATCAAGCTTGCCTGTGTTTTCCAGGTCAGCGATCGCCACGCCTGCGCCCTGGTTTTCCCAGGAGAACCAATCTGGGACATCAATCCAATCAGTCCAGCCACCCGTAAACATTCCATTGGCATCTAACCCTTTACCAATCCGAAAGATGCCGCGATTGATTTCGGGTGCATTGTCGATTGTGAACACCACCAGATCAGGCTTGCCGTTTTGATCGAGGTCAGCGATCGCAATGCCTACATCCTGATTTTCAAACGAAAACCAATCGGGCACTGCAATCCAATTGCTCCAGCCACCCGTCACATTGCCATTGCCATCCAGATCCCAACCAATCTTGTAGAATCCCTGGTTTTTGCCGGGTGGGTTATCCACCATGAATACCATCAGATCCAGTTTGCCGTTTTTGTTGATGTCGGCGATCGTGACCCCGGCTCCTTGATTTTCAAACGAAAACCAATCAGGAATCGCGATCCAATTGCCCCAGCCAGCAACCTGACCCGTTGCATTCAATCCTTTACCAACTCGATAAAAGCCTTGATTTTTGCCTTGTGGATTGTCTACTTTCAATACGATCAGGTCTTTTTGTCCGGTGTTGCTTAAGTCCGCAACAGCGATGTTTGCTCCCTGATTCTCAGCCGAATCCCAGTTAGGGATGTTCACAAAGGCATTTGCCATGATTGATCATTCCTGTGTTGCAGATTTGCAGCGATCAAGCGCGGTAAAACTGAGCCTCTTGCTCTGAATCCTCAGCGACGCTTCATACCCTGTGGTCAATGTAGTCGCGTCACCGTATAAAAGGCTCCAAAAAACTCTTGGCAGAGTAATGGCAAACAAATAGATCTTTTCTTCAGCAAGTTTCATCAAAGGATCTGGCTGAAATGAGTTCAAACCATCACCCCATCCTCATGTGTTATCTCTGTCTCTGAAAAGGCTTGAAGTAAAGAACGTGCGAGCGCAACTGTAACACGAGCCTTCAACAACTGTCGTTGCTTATCACTCAACCTAAAGTAACCGCGATTAAAACCATCGGTGGTACCCTTAAGGGTGGTTTTTGTTTGAGACTAAGAAAATGCGAAATAGCTTACCAACGATGTCCAATTTGGCACCCTTTACCGTTGAGTTGCAATGACCTTTAGAGCGGACGCTAAGAACAGTCTCCTTGTTCTGCTATGGGAAGGCGTTCCGGCGTAGTCGCAGCTTGTCCCCACTGCTAGTAGTGTCAAACAAACGACCG
>JARCMD010000537.1 GCA_030248885.1 Leptolyngbyaceae cyanobacterium MP9P1.79
AGCCAATTACCGAAACGTTCCCCTTTGAGCAGGTGAATGAGGCGATGGAGAAACTCCGCAATGGCAAGCCTCGCTATCGGCTGGTGTTGAAGCACTAAGACAAGATGGCGAAAAAAAAGCAGTCAGCGGAGCCACTGACCGGGGCAGCACTGCTGGCGAAGGTCAAAACACTCAACACGTTGAGTAAAACCCAGAAGGCGAAAGCCTGTGGCTACACCACGGTGACCAAGGGTGGGGTGGAGCGCGTCAACTTGCTGCCCTTTCTCAACGCTTTACTCGAAGCGGAAGGGATTGAGCTGGACAGCAAGGTGGATGGTAACGGTCGGGGTGGCCGCACGACGACATATCGGGTGCAGGTCCATGCCAATGGCAATTTGTTGATTGGCGCAGCCTATACCGCCCAAATGGGAATCAAACCAGGTGATGCGTTTGCCATTAAGTTGAGGCGTAAGCACATTCAGCTGCAACAGTTAGACTCGGTTCATTGAGTGTAACGGTAGGCACCACGTCACGTTTGGTGCTTAGGGTACTGCGCCACGGCCCAGGAATTTTCCCATCGAAGCTTAGTTTTCTTTCCAGGTGAGCTGAATTAAACCACGGCCACGATAGGGGGCATAGCGCGGCGTATCCTTGGCATCCCCTTCTTTGGAAGGTGTCCACTTGGGGAAGGTTTCAGTGTAGACCGTGCCGACGATCGCAATCAGTTGATTCCTCGACGTGAGCCCTTGCTTGCACATCGCCTTGAACAGCAAGGGCGCGTATTTAGCCAGGGCTTTGGTATCGGTGCTGGGGCAGACCTTCAGCAACTGCGCGATCCCCACGGCTCCAAGAAGAGGATTCAGACCATCCTGCAATCCTTGTCAGAGCTACCGCAAGACCTTGACCAACTGAAAGCAGCCTGCGGACTTGGTCGCACGACGATTAGCCAAACCCTGAGTGCCCTGGAACGGGGTGGCTATAGCATCCCTTTTCAGCATCTGCCTGAGATCGGGAGGGCAGACATCGCAAAGCCTTTGATCAGCCCGATCAACCCCAGTCCTAGCCCAAAAACTTGCCCACTGTTTCGACCACCTCGCCTAAGCATTGGCGCTGCACAGCCAGTTGTATCGCCTCAGTGTGCAGGAAGGCGGCGGCTTGGTTGATCAACTGAATGCTCTCAATTTGCGCTGCGGTGTAAAGGACCGCAGGTTTCTTCCCAGTCCCGCCTCCAATCTTCTCAGGCTGCACCAAGCCAACGCGATCCAAATAGGATAGACGACTGGAAGTTGATCCTGAAAGTGCGATCGCTTCCTGCCTGGAATATCTTTCTCCTGCCACAACGTTTACGCCGTATACAATGTACAAAATCTATTCTATACTCTTGTGAGTTGGATGCAATGATCGCATCTAGGTCTCAAAAGCCCACGATCGCAGGAGGCGGAACATGGTTACATTGCAAAAGCTGACCTTGCCAGAACGCACATACGAAAGTTGGAGCGCCCTGCGGCGCATGGCTAATCTAGATGCCACCGCTCTGACCCACACCACTCTTAGCGATTACACTGAGCCTGACCCGGCTAGCGATCAGACGTTCCAAGCCGAGATGTCTGGTTATGGCGACCTGGCGGATCCTCAAACATGGGAGCGTGCCTATGCGTCCGTGATGGCGAAGTTCTTGGGCCATCTCGCCACTGAAGACGGTCAGTATTTAATTGAGTTCTACTTGATTCGATCGCCGCTGAGCGAGGGCTGGAGCTCTTTGGTGCCCGCTGTCATTAGTCAGATGTTCACGATCCCGGCCACGATCGAGGCGCTGGCTGATGGCTGGCAAGAGATTGCTGAGTATGGGGCGGCGTACGGCGCTTCAGCACCTCAACTCGCACAGATGGCAGCGCTCTTAAAGCCACTGGAGGAGCGATCCCTTGGCACACAAAGACCCGTTTGATGCCAAGCGATTCCGCGCCGATCGTGTAGAAGTCCGTACAGAAGATACGTCTGCAGCGACAGCCAAAGGGTCAGACGGTGAAGGGATCGCAGAAAGCACGTATTGGCTTTATTTGATCCTGTTCGGCGCTAAGCCGGAAAGGATGTGATTTGTCTAGTTAATAGACCGGGTCTGCTTGTGCCAATGCGTTTTAGCGCTGCTAAGAGCCTATCCGGAAAATGCTAGGAGTTTACGCCCGACAATCAAACAAGCCGCAATCTGAACAAACCCCAAGTAAGACTGGGATGACTTTGCCCAACGAATGAAGACCCCGCGGAAGCGGTTAAACCAGGAATGTCCAACTTCCACCACCCAACGACGAGGCGGATGGCGGTTGGGGTTAGTTGGAGCGGGCAGGGGTGCATCTTTGTCAGGCATATGCGGGATGTACCCCCGTTGTTGAGCGGCTTGACGACACGTCTCATAAGCATAGCCTCGGTCTAAACAGAGATGTTGCTCGATGGTCTCTGGCGATGGAGCGGCAATCACCTTGGCATCGAGCAAAGCAGCCAGCTTTTTCATGTCATGACGATTGGCTCCACTGAGCACAACCGCAAGTGGAAGGCCTTTAACATCAGTGAGCAGATGACGTTTTGAACCAGACTTGCTGCGGTCTGTGGGATTGGGGCTCCGGTGGCTTGAGCGTCTCCCTCAGCGGTACGTTTGCCCAAGGGGGCTTTGACAATGCAACCATCCGCCGCTTGCCATTGCCACTCCATACCCAGGGTGTCGTCATAGTCTTTTAACAAAACGGCCCACGCCGCTTCCAGACACCCGTACTCTAACCAGTCTTGCAAGCGGTCATGCACGGTCGATTTGGGTGGGAAGTCGTTCGGTAAAACCGCCCACTGCATCCCAGTGCGCGCCAGGTGGATCAAAGCATCAAACAGCGGTCGGTCGGCGCTGCGAGGTCGCCCTGGTTTTTGACGCGGTTTGTTGACCACCAAAGTCGGGGCGATTTTCGACCAGAGAGCATCGGGAACGCGCCAGATGGTCGGTAGTTCAGGTTGTTTGAGGGGCATGAGTGCCAGGGCTGAACAAAAACAGGAGGACTACTTCCATTGAGGGCAGTGCTCAACCAATCGACTAGTTAGGTTTCCCGGCACCCCTTGGCGCAATAACCGTCTCCCCAACCCACGAGTTTTCCGTCAACATCGGTATCAACCGATTGCCGACTGACTTTTCGGATAGGCTCTAAGCGCTAAAACGCATTGGCAAGGCTGGCTGCAGCAAAGCGTTCTAGTCTTCAAGCTCGCCTAGTTGATGCTTCAAGCTTCATAATTGAAAGCAGCTTGCAAGCTTGAACCAGTAGTGGCGGCGGGGGTGGCAGAAAACCCTACTCATGCGCAAATCGTGCCATTTTCGCTGCTCAGCCACACTTTTACCGACAAAATGAAGTCTATCGCGAAATCGATTTCGCGATAGGCTTTAAGAAATTAACACTTGAAAAGAGTGGGAGACTGCTGTGCTTGCGCCAATGCGCAGGCGCGCCGAACAG
>JARCMD010000538.1 GCA_030248885.1 Leptolyngbyaceae cyanobacterium MP9P1.79
CCCCAATCCCTCTCCTGACAGCAAAGCTGCCCCCGCTGCTACGCCCCCAGCATCTCCCCCTGCGCCGATCGTGCTGCTGAACTGGAAGCTGAGCAACCCTGATCAATTGAAGGAAGTGCGGCTCATTGGTCGGGCCCCCGATGGCTCAGTTAGCAGCCCGTTGCAACGATACGACTTTAGTCAGGGCATCCCCAAGGAATTGAAGGATGTGTGTGTTGTGAGGGAGGAGTTGACCTGCGCCAATGTCAAGACGAATGCCACCAAAGCGGGCGATTACGTGTTTGAAGTCGCCGTGATTCCCCGGCAAGGTGATGCGTCAGATACGAAAAAGACAGACACGATCAAGGTCACAGCCAGACCCGTGGTTGCCAAAATCACCTTCTTCAAAATTAATGGTGAGGATGCTCCCCTGAAGTATTTGATTGACCTCAGCCAGGAAACCCTGCAAAAGCTGACCCTCTCTTGGAAGGTGGAAGGCAGCAAAGACCTCAAGGTGGAATTGCTGCCTGCTCCTGGCAATGTCCAGCCCACTGGCTCTCTGGTCTATTCCCTCAGCCCTCAATCCAAGAGCGAAGTCCTGATATTGCAAGTGACAACGAAGACGGGGGAACAGGTGGTTAGATCCGTGACGATCGAAACCTTTGATTCCACAAAACCCACTCCTGGTGCCGCTGAAGCCACTCCAGCAGCACCAGCCGGCACTCCTGCCGCCGCCAGTCCACCGCCTGCGGTCAATCCTGCTGCCCCCGCTCCCCTCGATCCCGGCTCCCTCTCCCCTGCGGAATTACCGCCTCAAGCGAATTAATGCTTGGTTGTCAGGGTGTAGAGTGTGTTGGGCACAAGCTGTAAAGAACTGGACTTTGCTGGATAAATGAGCAGGGTTAGTAGATATGTAGAGATTATAGGAACATAGGTCTTGATCGCCTAGGTCTTGTAAGGATGAAATTGTCTGTAGGATGACTGCAAATCTATTAAACCTGCCCCTACAGTTACTCATCAAATCGGGGCAATTGTTGGATTTGAAAATATTGGTGAAACCTGTTTGTAACTTGAAGCCAGTACGATCGCCCATCGGATTGACGACGCTTGCGGACAAACCCCTTTTCCACCAACTCCGGCACATGTTGGTAGGTGCCAGAGCCGCGAAGTTCCACCAAATCAGTTTGGCTGATTGGCCCCTTGAGGGCGATCGCCGCCAAGGTTCGCAAGGCTCCCACACCCAAGTCTACGGGAATCAACGTTTGCACCAAGCTGTGAAACTCAGCCTTGAGTTGCAAGCTGTAGCCATCTGAGGTTTCCGCCACTTCCAAGGCGCTGTTACGGTGGGCATAATCTGCCATCAACTCAATCAAGCCCTCCTCCACAGCCGCCCGATCGCACCCGGCATAGTCCACAATTTGGGCGATCGAAAGAGGTTGTCCTTTTAGGTAAAGAATGGCTTCAATTGTGGCGGCATAGGACATGGCAAAAACGGCAGAAAACGGCAGACGATTCCCTAGCAAGGCTTCTACAGAGACGGTAGATTGACGATCGTCACAGGTTCCACCGCTTCTGCCAAGTCAAAACCAAACAACTTGGCATAGAAGTAGAGTTCGCCATCCAGGGTGCGTTTGATATTTTCTGCCTTCCGAAAGCCGTGTTGTTCTCCTTCAAAGGCCACATACGCTACGGGCAGACCTTTTTGAGTGAGCGCCGCCACCATCATTTCAGCTTGGTTGGGGGGCACAATTTTGTCCTCCAAACCCTGGAAGAAAATAACGGGACAGGATAATTGAGCGGTGAAATGAACGGGCGATCGGGCGATGTATAAATCCTGGCGTTCGGGATAGGGGCCCACCAAACCATCCAGGTACCGGGCTTCAAACTTATGGGTATCCTTTGCTAGAGCTTCCAGATCGCACACCCCATAAAAACTGGCCCCAGCCTTGAAGACATCGCGGAAGGTGAGAGCCGCCAAGGTAGTATAACCCCCAGCACTACCGCCATCGATCATCAGCCGATCGCCATCCACCACACCAGATTCAGCCAAATACTTAGCTCCATTGGCACAGTCATCAACATCCACAATGCCCCAGTTCCCCTTGAGCCGTTCTCGATAATCCCGCCCATAGCCCGTGCTGCCGCCGTAGTTGACATCCAACACCGCAATCCCTCGACTTGTCCAATATTGAATTTTGAGATTAAATGCCGTTGAGGTGGCAGCAGTTGGGCCACCGTGGCTTTTCACCAGCAAGGGTGGCTTTTCGCCCAGAGTCGCCGTGTAATCGTGATTTTGGGGAGGATAGAAGAACCCGTAGGCGGTTTGTCCCGCTGTGGTGGGGAAGGTGATGGATTGAGGAACCGAAAGGTAGCCGGGGTCGATTGCCAGATCACTGGAGCGGCGCAGCACCTCTATCTCCATAGAGGTTAAATCCAGTTGGACGATCGCTAGCGACTCAGTGGGCGAACCTGCAACCATCACCGCCATTTCACCCGTGACTTGAAGCCCACCAAAGGTCGAATAAGGCGTGGCGATCGGGGTCAGTTTCCCCGTCGTTGGGTCTAACCTGGCCAAATACTGCATTCCCGACTGAGTATAGGTGCAGATGAGGTCAGTGGCGGAGGCAAATCCATAGGTCGCCATGCGAAACCCCCACTGCGGCTGACCAAACTCGGCGGCCATTTCGCAGAGCGCTTGTACCGAAGGGGCTTCAGTGGGATGCCAGCGATACAGATTCCACCAGCCTGAGCGATCGGAAACAAAATATAACACCCCATCGGGCGACCATTCTGGCTGAAAGATCGATTCCTGCTTGCCGCCTGCCACTTGGATTGCCCTTGCCAATGTCCCATCTGCCTGCACATGAGCCACCCACAGTTCGGTGCCATCCCAGGGCATATTGGGGTGGTTCCAGGTGAGCCAAGCCAGTTGGGTGCCATCGGGACTCAAGCGGGGAGATGCATAAAAGTCATTGCCAGACACCAATACAGCAGGAGTTGCGTCTGTTGTCCCACCCAGGGGCACGCTGACGATCGTATTCGTGGGTTCCTGCCCAGCGACGGTGTGATCTTCGCAAATACAAATAAAGCGCGATCGGTGGTGATCGACATCCCCATCGGCAAACCGGAACGATCCCACGGGCGAAATGGCTACAGGTGCTTGCCCTGGACTTTGTTTATATAATCGCTGATCAGCAAAATTTGAGAAATAAATCACACCATCCGCTACCGTATAGGCACCGCCGCCATACTCATGCACTCGTGTTCTCACATTGAACTCTGGCGGTGTGACATCCCCCGTTTCTCCGGCGATCGTGCGCCCCACAATCACGCTCCGTCCCCCTTCCGTCGGGCGCGACTCCAGCCAATAGAGGGCTTGCCCATCCAACACAATTTGCCCCAGCCCGATCGTGCCAGACACAATCAGGTCAGAGGTAATGGGCGATCGCCACGAGCCGTAGGGCGCGGTTTCAGTCATCGAATGCTCCCGAAAATTAACAGACACTGAGCTAGTTTAACAAACTGGCGATCGTGTCCATCGCAGCATTCCTGATCCTGGAAGTCATGGTTGATTGGCAGTCCTTAGTTGGCAATGCGGCGTTGCCCCTGCTGGCGCGCCACAAAATATAGGCCAAAGCTGGCAAAACCCGACAGCATTCCCGGCTCTGGCACTGCCCTAGGGGCTAGGGGAACGGCGGCAATTCTGCCATAGAGGAACGTCGTATTCACCTGATTTTCGTCGGAAATAAAACTGGTAGCGATCGGCGTACCTAAACCTTCACTAAACCCCAGCAATTGTAAGGTGTAGTCAACGCGACCCAGCTTGAACGCCACTGGAGCGAGGGAGGGCGAGAAAAAGATTTTGTCGGAACAGGGAGTTGTACTGGGATAGGGGCAAGTGGTTGCGGGGCCGACGTTAACCGTTTCATCAGTATTAAAGGTAAGGCTAAACCCTCGACGCTGGGGTATGCCTCCTGCATCAGCAAAGGTTAAGTCAAGATTAAAATCAACGGCTGACAGGGCGGTTTTAGGCAGAATCGAGTTGTTGAAATGCCGCAGGGTGCCCAGTTGAAACACAGTGCCAGTCACGATCGACGATGCGCCCACGCCTGTGAACCCTAGCCCACTGTTGGACTCACTCCCGTCGGCGATGCCCCAGCGGACTTGTGATTCACTGCCAATGGTGGGAAATGTGATATTGGTACCCCCGATGGAGTTGCTCCAGCTTGCAGTGGAGTTGCTTAGGCTCAAGGCCTTGACTGGAGAAGTGTGGAGGACGATCGCTGCTGCTGCCGTCATTGCCAAAGTAGATATGATGTGGGAAAGGGGCAGATTGAATGACATTATTTTACACTCAAACCATTTTACGCTTTTACATTGAGGGAAGGGTGCATCCCAGTTTTGTAACCGCCCGATCCACCCTCACCCTAAATCCCTCTCCCAAGAGGGGAGAGGGACTTTGAATTCCGGCTCCCTTCTCCCTAGGGAGAAGGGTTGGGGATGTAGCTTGCTTCCCGAAGGGTGGGCGGATCGGAGATCTGCAAAA
>JARCMD010000539.1 GCA_030248885.1 Leptolyngbyaceae cyanobacterium MP9P1.79
AATCATTCCAAAGTCTGCGTAGGGGCGAAGCATTCGGTCAAAGGTTCTGATTGAGTTACAAAGACTTTCGCCCGAATGCTTCGCCCGTGCAAGGTTTATGCGCGGGTACATTATTTATCTGCAAGTCCCTTAGCGATCGAGATCCCCAAATTCTGCGAAAACCCAGAAATTTTGCTGCAAGGACATGGACAAGAATCCAGGGATCTTGCCAGAGTCCTCGACTCCCATGATCTTTAACGCATTACGTGAGGTGTTCAGGTAGCAGTCGTCGCGCAGGCTTCCAGCCTGCATCCAGATTTAGTCGGCAAGCGAGACGCTTGGGCGACGGTGGTTTTAGATCCCAACTCACATAAGCCGTCTTTAATAACTTTCTTCCCCGATCACCCGATCGTTTTTTGGCTCTGGGGAGTCTTGATTGAGGGCTGCATCTCGAATTGCTTGCCACTGGCGGATTAAATCCCAACCTTTGAGATCACTGGCTCTATAGTTGCGAAGGGCTTGCTCCACCTCGTAGGGAGTCCGCAGCACGGGCACAGGCGAGGAACTGTAAGACATAATCTTTCCTCAAAAAAAGTGATGGTTAGTTGTAGCATAACTCATCATCCATTCAGAGTGATGGGTCACGACATTCGCCTACGGCATCCTACGAGCTAAAAGCGGGTTGATTAAGTTGCCTGAAACCTGGGTGGATCAAGAGTTTTGAGGAATTGTTCTTGTTAAACAATCACAGACTCACAAGTATGACAACAACGTCAGGCTTTCAGGTTTCTTAAGATTTATTTATGAATTAGCTCTCAGATTTCCAAGACAACCATAGAAGCGATCGAGAGTGTCAGCGTCGAATGTCGTCTTGAACAAAACCCCGGTTTCTCGTGTTCTGCATCCCACAAATAAAAACCGAGGTTCTGCGAAGGTTGGAGGCGATCGAATGTCGTCTTGAATAGAACCCCGGTTTATCGTGTTCTGCATCCCACGAATAAAATTGGCTCTCCTAGGGCGATCGTCGGATGACACGCCCACAGAGCCAAGGTTAGCCTTCCACGTACTTTTTGAACGCCAACGTCACGTTGTGTCCACCGAAGCCAAAGGAGTTTGAGAGGGCAACATCGACCCGTTGCGATCGGCTCTGGTTGGGCACATAGTCCAGGTCACAGGCGGGGTCTGGGGTTTCCAGATTCATCGTCGGGGGAACCTGATCATGGACGATCGCCATCACCGTCGCCACCGCTTCAATGCCTCCAGAGCCACCCAACAGATGCCCTGTCATGGATTTGGTGGAACTGATTGCCACCTTGTAGGCACTTTCCCCCAGCGCCGTCTTAATGGCTGCCGTCTCATTTGCGTCATTGGCGGCCGTGCTAGTGCCATGGGCATTGATGTAACTCACCTGGTCAGGCGTGAGTTCTGCATCCTTAAGCGCCAATTGGATGGCTCTGGCGGCTCCTTCACCACCGGGAACTGGAGCCGTCATGTGGTAGGCATCGCAGGTCATGCCATAGCCCACAATTTCAGCATAAATCCGTGCGCCACGACTGCGGGCATGTTCCAACTCTTCCAAAAATAAAATTCCCGACCCTTCCCCCATCACAAAGCCATCGCGCCCCGCATCAAAGGGACGACTGGCATGGGCGGGGTCGTCGTTGCGGGTGGAGAGGGCCCGGGCTGAGGCGAACCCAGCAAAGGATAGGGGGGTAACCGCTGCTTCTGTGCCCCCACAGATGACGGCTTGGGCATAACCCCGCTGAATCAGGCGAAAGGCATCCCCGATCGCATTGGAACCTGCCGCACAGGCGGTCACTGTGCAGAAGTTGGGGCCCTTTGCCCCTGTGTGAATAGCGGTCAAACCCGATGCCATATTGGCGATCATCATCGGAATCATGAACGGGCTACAGCGATCGGGGCCCTTGGTGAGATAGATTTCTTGCTGGTCTTCCAACACCTTCAGCCCACCGATGCCCGTGCCGATGACGACTCCCACCTGTTCTGCATTGAGGTCATTGATCGTGAATCGGGCATCCTCGATCGCCTGCTTGCTGGCTGAAACCCCAAACTGGGAAAACCGATCCATGCGTTTGGCTTCTTTGCGATCGAGGTAATCGTGGGGATCGTACCCTTTGACTTCGCCGCCAAACCGACAATCGTGCCGCGATGCATCAAACAACGTGATGGGCGCAATGCCACTGCGTCCACTGAGTAGCCCGTCCCAATACTCGGTCACCGTATTGCCGATCGGTGTAATTGCGCCCAGCCCCGTGACAACAACCCGCTTAGTTACTAAATTCGTCATGAACTCAATTGAATAATAATGGCAGCCTCAACCCTCATCTCTAAATCCTAAGCTGCGACTTTTGTAGCGATGAAATCCACCACATTTTGCACCGTGGCGATCGACTCGGCTGATTCATCAGGAATCTCAATATCGAAGGCTTCTTCCAAAGCCATAACCAATTCAACCGTATCCAAGGAATCAGCCCCTAAATCATTGGCGAAACTGGATTGAGGCTTCACCTCTGCCTTATCAACCTGTAGCTGCTCAGCCACAATTTCTTGAACTTTAGTCAAAATCTCTTCCTGATTCATAGCGACTCCTCGATTAATCCTGCGATTTAATAGTTTTTGGTTCGTGTGTTCGTTTCTGTGGCGGCTCGGTGTCAGTCACAATCAAATGCATCCATCAGCGCGTCCGTCTATTGGCACGTCCACCTATTGAGTAGATGGCTCTGCTCAGTGGAGTTGGTTGCTAAGCAATCTGCAACACCCATTTAGAGCAGGAGGGTAATCTCCAACACTCCTTATCTTATCTGAAAGCGTGTCCCCAATTTGGCTGAGTAGTCGCTTTTGCAAGTGACCCAGAGAGGAAGGGCGATTCAGCCTGCCATGCTGTAGACGATCGCACCCTGGCTCCCATTTCTATTCCAGCGATCGTAAGTCCAATTCCATCGAACAGTCTGTTGCAAGGGAAAAGCCTTCAGAAAAGAACCCTGCTTGAGTTCCAAAGTTCTGACTAAATGCTGCATTCCTGCACAATCTTTAACTGGTGGAAACGTGAGATTATCTCATACCCATCCGAACCCCCTCACCCTAGCCCTCTCCCGAAGGAGAGGGAACAAAACCTGGATCGGCTCCCCTCGCCC
>JARCMD010000540.1 GCA_030248885.1 Leptolyngbyaceae cyanobacterium MP9P1.79
GATCCACCCTCACCCTAAATCCCTCTCCCTAGGGAGAGGGACTTTGAATTCCGGCTCCCTTCTCCCTAAGGAGAAGGGTTGGGGATGTAGCTTGCTTCCTGAAGGGTGGGCGGATCGGAGATCTGCAAAAGTGAGATGCACTCCTTTCTCATTCCTCCAAACGTTGCCCAAAAAGTTGACTGCTGCTCCTACTTCCGCCCTCAGATAGATAGCTCCTTGCTACCTTTGGCATCTATACTGACGCAACGATCGATTGAGTTCAAATCGGTAATATTATGGTTAATGATACCCTTTTGTAATCGGTTGAATAAAGAACCCAGTTCGATGAAAGATTAGTGAGATTTTGTAAAAACTGGCAGCATTAATTAACGAGTAAGTTTAACGAGTAAGTTATGGATAACATCAGAGTTGTTCTTATTGAAGATCATGATTTAACTCGCGTGGGATTGCGAACAGCCTTGTTGCATCACGGTGGAGTGGAAGTGATTGGTGAAGCTGCCACAGGAGCAGAAGGCTTAAAGTTACTGAAAACAACTCGTCCAGATGTGGCTGTTGTCGATATTGGTCTGCCCGATATGGATGGGATTGAACTCACCCGCCGCTTCAAAGCGATTTTGGCAGAATCAGAGCAGCCAGACCTCTCTGAAACCAAAATTATGATTTTAACCATGCAGGATAACAAAGATTCTGTACTGGCTGCGTTTGCTGCTGGAGCCGATTCCTACTGCACGAAGGATGTGAATGTCGATCGTCTGCTGGAAGCATTGCGATCGACCAATGAAGGCAATAGCTGGATCGATCCCGCCATTGCCCGGATTGTGTTGCAGCAAAGTCGTGAAAGCGTTCCGGCTGCCACTGCTGCCGCTCATGATGCCTCCAAAGTGGCAATTAGCGCGACTGACTCCGACTACAACCAGATGATCGAGGCTTATCCGTTGACTGAACGGGAATTGGAAGTCCTGGAACTAATTGTGGCAGGGTGCAGCAATGCGGCGATCGCTGAGAAGCTGTACATCACCGTAGGAACGGTGAAAACCCACGTGCGGAATATTTTGAACAAGCTGTGTGCCGACGATCGCACCCAAGCTGCCGTGCGCGCGCTCCGGGCTGGATTGGTGGGTTAACGCAGGTCTTGCGCCATGTTCAACAGCATCTAGATGTCAGGTCTGAGTAGGAATTCACCGAGGCTACAACTGGTTCCTAGCCTTGAGTAGCAGGTAGCGATCGACCAATTGCTCGGTGATCTTGTCAGCAGGCGCATCTAAAACTAGGACACCCTTCCGTTTCAGATTGGCAAAGGCAACTTGGCGCTGGGCTAGCAAATCCAAAGCAACCGATCGGGCATAGGCACCCTCGATCTCCTGGGTCGGCGTATTGGCTTGCTGATCCACTTGGGGATCGCGTAGGGCGACACAGAAAGGGAGATAACGGGGGGTCAAGCGCCCCATTGCTGCCAGTAACTCTGCGGAAGCGGTCGCATCAATCAGGTCAGTGATCAGGACAATCAGGGCGCGGCGGGTTTGCTGCTTGGCCATGGCTGTGACTGCACCAATATAGTCTGGCTCCAGCAGGGCAGGCTGAATGGGAGTCAGACGCTCAATCAGGCGTGATAGGTGATGTTGTCCGCGCTCTGGGGGAATCCAGGTGTGAATTTCCCGATCGAACACCGCCACACCGACCCGATCGCCCCGGTTCAGTCCCGCCAAAGCCAGGGATAACGTCGCATTCAATCCCCAGTCAAACCGAGACATTCCCTTGACCCGGGCGGTCATCAGGCGGCCGCGATCGAGCAAAATCATTAGGGTTTGTTCCTGTTCTGGCTCCAACACCCGCACCAGTGGGTGGCTCCGCCGCGCCGTCGCTTTCCAGTCAATCAGACGGGGATCATCCCCCGTGCCGTAGTCCCTCAACTCTGCAAATTCTGTCCCCATGCCAATGCGCCGCAACTGCCGCACAGCCCCAGTGGATTGGAGTGCGAGCCGAATGGCGAGGGAGCGCAGCCCCAACAAGTCGGGGTAAACGGCAACCGTTTGAGATTGGGGGATTTTCCAATCGTCCCACGCCAACTTCCAAGGACTCAATTGCCGCACCTGCACATCGCCCCACTGGTATTCTCCCCGACGAAAGGGAGTCACAGTATAGGTCAAGTCTTGCTGGCTATTGGCGGCGATCGGCAACTGCAACACCTGCTTAGAGACCCAAAATTCCCCTGGATAGGCATCACTAATTTGCACTTCACTGTCCCGGCTGCCCCCTTGCAACGACAGCACAACCGGATTATCGCGACCAATGGAGAGCCGTTGCAGCGGCTGACGCGTAATTTGTATCCGTTGCGCCTTTACCCGCCGACTATCCCAAAATGCCAACCCCAAAACCACCCCATTAAACACCACGGCCGTCGCCAAAGACCCGATGAGCCGAGCCTCTGGATTCAGCACAGCCGCCATGAGGGGCACGATCGCCACTCCCAAAATCAGCAACTCATAAACTCGGCGCGAAGGAATCATAGAACCAAAAATTAAATAAGTTCGAGATTTGCTGAGGGAGAATGTTTCATATTAGAAGATTTTCAGAAAAGTTTATACCAGGCACCGGAAGGGCGAAGCATCCGGGCAATAACCTTCTGGTCGATTCCAGGCTCTGTCTGCCGGATGCTTCGCCCCTACAGCAGAACTGTTCTATGTAATTTAATCCACAATCCTTAGCATGGGTGGAGGCGATCGTTATACCCTCCAAACAAAACCCGAAAGACAGAAATCAGAAGTAAATTTCGACCCTTCTACTCCCCTACCCTCCTACTCCC
>JARCMD010000108.1 GCA_030248885.1 Leptolyngbyaceae cyanobacterium MP9P1.79
AACTACTCAGCCTACCCTCACCCTAAATCCCTCTCCCCAGGGAGAGGGACTTCAATCCGGCTCCCCTTCTCCCAATGGGAGAAGGGGCTGGGGGATGAGGGCAAGCTCGACATTGAGTTAGCAGCCTGAGTAGTTACCACTTTCTTACTGTTATTTCTGTGACCCCTAGACTCTAAGGGGGTTAGCGGGCTATAGTGAAGAGCCATGAATTTTTTGAAGTATATGAACGCGTATGACATCATCCACTCAATTGAAGCAGAGCAATTGAAGTCGGATCTCCCTGAAATCTACATCGGCGACACGGTTAAAGTCGGTGTCGTCATTCAAGAAGGCGGCAAGGAACGCACCCAGCCCTACGAGGGCATCGTGATTGCCAAGCGCCACGGTGGTGTTAATACGAGCATCACAGTCCGTCGTGTATTCCAAGGCATTGGGGTAGAACGGATATTTTTAGTTCACTCTCCCGGTGTAGAAAGCATCAAAGTCATTCGTCGCGGGAAAGTTCGACGCGCTAAATTGTTCTATTTACGCGATCGGGTTGGTAAGGCGACTCGCGTGAAGCAGAGATTCGATCGCCCTCTGTAGCAGTTAAGCGTCAAATCCCTTGGCTAGCGATCGAGACACCCTGATTGCTAGCTGCTAAACTAATCTAGATAGCTCCCCCAGTTATCTAGATTATGCGTTTTCGTTTTGTATTGCGCTCTTAGTTCAGTTGGTAGAACGCAGGTCTCCAAAACCTGATGTCGGGGGTTCAAGTCCTCCAGGGCGCGTCAATTAATCTCAATCAAAGAGACTCAGAATTAAGTGTTCTGAGTCTCTTTGTATTTTTAAATCAGGTTTTTGACTCAGTTTTTGCCGAATTAGAGGATGCGATCGAACAACTTCCCATCCTTTGAGTTGCTTGAAATAGACGTGTTTGCAGACTTGTTTTACATAAAATGCCCGTGGCATACTCCAGTTGCTCTCTACTGGATTTAGCTCAGATTCAACTCAGTTCGATGCTAGTTTTTGTGTCCAGCATCAAGTTGATCATGGCTCGTAGATGTAAGTGTTCTCATCGGGCTGAGGGACTTCTGTTTTGCACCGCTAAAGCCAACGTTTGCTCAATGCGCTTCAACCTTGTTTCCAACCGTTTTGCACTGGCAATCCAGGAGAGAATGTTCTTCTTTGATGAGTTGCTAAACGCCTGAAAGTTCTGATTTGCCGTTGCATTTGATGCCAACGCTTGTTGTAGGTCGATCGGAATCACCAACGCCTCAATATCATCTAACGCAGTCCAAGAGCCATTTTGTTTGGCTACATTAATCTTTTGCAACCCCACTTCACGCATCAACTCTGCTTGAATCAGTTCTTCAATGTATTGCTTGTTTAACTTTGACCACACACTTTTCGGTTTTCGAGGGGTAAAAATCTGTTGATAGCGCTCTGCATCTAACGATTTAACCTTGCTGTCAATCCACCCAAAACATAAAGCTTCTTTCACGGCCTCACTGTAGCGAACACTTGGTTTACCGCTCTTGACTTTGTAGTAAACCAACCAGATGCCAGGCAGGGTGAGATGATTTTGGCTTAACCATTCCCGCCATGCTTGGCGATCGATGACGTAGATGGTTCCTAGCTGATCTTCAAATTTCATCATCTTAGAAGATTTTGTCCAAGCGGTACCTTTGGGCAAGAGGCTATTTCTGCTGTAGCAGTGGCAATGTGGCTGATGCAGACCCTGATTCTACTTCGTTTGCCTAAAACCCCTAGACACTAAACTAGTAGTCTGTCAATCATTAATTGACGGGTAGTTGAAAGTTGGGAGGTTAGTTGGAGTTAAATTTTGAGGGTCTTCGACCCCTCAAAATTTTCTTGACAGAACACTAACAACCGCTAGCCCTACTAAGGATGGAGTTAACCAGTTACCCCAGCGGACATAGAGTGTTTTGGTTTGGCGACGATAAACAGTTCCGGTATGTATCGCGTAGGTATTGAGAACTGAAATCCATCGGGTTTTGCCATGGGGGTCAACGATGCCAGAGTAGCCCGTGTTAGCCGCCCGAACAGCCCAACGATCGGTTTCGATCGCCCGCATCACATCCTGGGCATGGTGTTGAGCTGGCATCCTAGCACTGTAGTGGGCATTATTTGCAGCACTCAGAATAAACTGTCCTCCCTGAGCCGCCTGGGTTTGAAAGTGTTCTGTAAAGGCAGAATCATAGCAAATACTCACAATGGCGCGCCCAAAGGGAGTGTCGAAACGCTGTCCTGGTTTTCCCGCTGCCATGTGTGCTTCCAAGGGCGAGAGGCGATCGATCAGCTTCCCCAGAACCTGCTCAAAGGGAATATATTCTCCCAAGGGCACTAGTTTTACCTTGTCATAACGGCTGAAAATCTTGCCCGTTCCCATCACTGTAAACAAGCTGTTGGTAATACTTTGTCCCTGCTTTCCGATCGCCCCAACCCAGGCAGGCACCTGCTTTTCCAATATCGCTTCGTAGAAAGAACTGCGACTTCGGTCTTGGACATCGAATAAATACGGCAGCGCAGTCTCTGGAGTGAGAATCGCTTCAACCCCTTGATCTGCCAGGGTGCGATAGCCTGTTGTGTAGCCTTCGATCGCCCTGCGCCACCCTTCTGGGGACAACTTGATTTGGTTGGGAATATTGCCTTGAATAATCCCCACCCGCAACGCCGTGTTTGGGAGATCATTCAAGGGAAGACTGTAAAGCGCCAATCCTAGCAAATGCAGTCCTATGAGTAAGGACACGTTAATGGCCAAAATTTGCTGCATCTTCCGGCGGTTGAGTTCCCTAAATTGCAGCCAGGCAGCGGCAAACATCCCATTCACTGCGACGATCGCCGCTGTTACCGTCAGCGGTCCCGAAAGTTGCCCCAGGTGCAAAATCGCCAAATTGTAAGGGCTTTGGGTATAGGCAAGAGAGGTCCACAACAGGGGCCCAAATTCCCACAGGCGCTCCAGCCCACACCACAACGCCGTGCCCACCAGCACTCTCAACCAGATGGGCATCCCTTGCAGGAGTTGAGGTTTGGTGCCGGGGCTGCTTACTCGCTCCAGTCCTGCTATCGCCACGGCCCACAGTCCTACAAGAACGGCTCCCCAAAGCGTGATGAAGCTCCAGGCAAAGAAGGCGATCATCAAACTGACCCACCAATTCACCCCCAACCAAGTCATGGGATGAATGCCCGTAATCCAAGACAGGGCAAAGCCATGGTAGCCAATGCCCCAGGCTAGTCCAGTGAAAAATTGAGTGCTGATGAATCTAGTTCGACTGAAAGGCAACTCATATTCTGGATTCCAAGCCAGCAACCACAGCGGCACTAGGGCAACCCAGGCGAGAAACCAGGCATTACTTGGAGAGGGAGTTAACCCCATTAAGATGCCGCTCAGCAGAGCCACCACGTAGCGCCTTCCCTGCCAATGAGTTAGCCAAAACCAAAATATTTTCACAGCACGTCCAACTCTGTCATGTGTAAGTCCCAACTCTAAGGGGCGATCGGCTTCCCACGCCTCCATTCAAGGCAATCAAGGCAGGGAATAGACATGGTAAGTCTGGAATTGCGATCGTCCCGTCTCCTACTCTACTCGTTGCTGGGTTCACATCATGGTCTAGCCTGGAAGTGACCCGAACGTTAATGTTCTGTCAAAAAAATGTTGAGGGTTTATGCGCCTCAGACTTTGACTCTAACTAAGCTCCCGGCTTTCAGCGACCTGTCAATCAGTAACTGACCCATCACTAGGGAATGGACACTAGGGAAACCGTCACACCTCCAGAATAGAAAAAGTCAAAACCAGAGATAGTAGGTGTAGCGTTTAACTATCAACTGTCTTCCTGCCCTGCCGAACCCGATCGGTGGGGCAATTTATTTTTAGGCGGTACTACTATGCTCACTGATCCTGCGGCTGAAGCAGACATGACACCATAATTTTGTCCGCTGTTCTGAGCCACAAAAAAGTGAGTGTATTAGGATGACAACCAGACCAAAAAGCCTGAGACATTAGGTAGAAGACATTAGGTAAAAGAGTGAACGCTTACCCTATAGTTGCCATAATCTGTCTGTAACCGCAGACGATCGATTTCCCCACCGTTAACTAGGAGGCGCAATGACCCGTGAAATGACTCAACGCTGGCTCAGGCTGGGCAGTGCAGCCTGCATACTTTTGATGAGTGTCGTTTATTCACCCGGAGGAATGGCTCAAGCTGCCGCACCAGTAGGGATTAATCGATCGGTTTTAAAGCCGGGCAGCGCAGGAGATGATGTGCAGGAATTACAAGCCGCCCTTAAATTGTTGGGCTTCCACACTGGAGCCGTAGATGGCATTTATGGTGATGGAACCGCGATCGCCGTAACCCGCTTCCAGAAAGCCGCTGGACTCAACCCCGATGGCATTGTCGGTGCAGTCACTTGGAGTCGGCTCTTTCCTCCTGCGCCCCCCACATCTCCTTCAGCTTCTGCTGCTAACGCAACGGTGAAGCCAACTGCAACGACCAAGCCTGCGGCAAGTAGCAAGCCCACCCCCGCTGCAACCAAGCCCAGTCCAGCCACTTCTAGCAAGCCCGCCTCTCCCTCTACCGTCAAAAAACCACCAACCCCCTCACCCACTCAGGTTGCGACAAATCCTCAAAGTACGATCGCTGAGTTTCCCATTCTCAGACCTGGAATGCGCGGACCTGCTGTAGAAGGCTTGCAGGAACGCCTCAAAGCGAAAGGATTCTTTCAAGGCGTTGTAGACAGTGTGTTTGGCCCAGAAACGAGCAATGCAGTTAAAGCAGCCCAGCGAAACTACAGCCTTAACCCCGATGGCATTGTTGGCCCGTCTACGTGGCTAACGATCATGCGCTAACTTTATGATGCAGCACAGAATAATGCAGTACAGAAAAGTGTGAAGGGTGAAGCTGCATAAGTTTGTGGGCGTGGCGTAACTGATACAATCTGCGATCGGCTACCTTAAAGATTAATTTATTGCACGAACTATGTCAGAACTGGTAATTGCCGCGAAGGAAGGTGACGTATCTAAGGTGCAAACCTTGCTCCAGCAGGAAGGAGATGCAAATGCCCAAGACTCGGAAGGAATGAGTGCCCTCACGGCTGCATCTGAGGCAGGTCACCTGGAAATTGTGGAAATTTTGTTGCGTCATGGGGCTGAGGTAAACGCTACAGACCCGGATGGCTGGACAGCGTTGATGGGTGCGGCCGGAGCCGGGTATAGCGAAATTCTAGAAACGCTGTTAGATCACGGGGCTGAGGTGAATGCCCAAAGTAAGTTTGGGGTGACGGCGCTGATGAGCGCAGCCAGCAAAGGAGATGGGCAGTCGGTGCAAATGTTACTGAAGCGGGGAGCCGATCGCAGCGCCAAGGATAATAATAATTGGACGGCTCTCATCTGGGCCGCGGAAGAGGGGCGGCTCGAAATCGTGGAGATGCTGAAACAAGTTCGATCGCAGCCTGAGCGATAAAGAGGGCATTGGGTTTTAAATGACCAACCTATTGGCAATGACAAGCTGGGGGGAGAAAGGGAGCTAGCTTTCCTCTACCTAAGAAAATGGGTAACTACTCAGGCTGCTAACTCAATGTCGAGCCTGCCCTCATCCCCCAGCCCCTTCTCCCAATGGGAGAAGGGGAGCCGGATTGAGGTTCCTCTCCCTGGGGAGAGAGATTTAGGGTGAGGGCTGAGTGGTACGAAAAGGGATTTAAGGTGTAGCTTGCTTTCCGCAGAGTAGGCAGGCTGAGTCGTTACTTTTACTTCATCTATCCTCCTTAGGATGAGGGCCGCAATCGTCCCCTAAGGCAAGATCACCCCAGTGGTGCGATTAGGATTGAGGCAATACCTGGTAGTAGACAAGGCTCTATCAATTCTGACTAAACAACTACACCTCGCTTGTAGTATGATGTAATACGTATGTTACGTCAAAAAGTCTAGGAAGCGTTCCTTTGACTCAAACCTGCCCAAACTGCTTCCTGGAGGTGTTATGGCAAGCTTTCGTGATGTTGTCGGTTACTACCGAGATTACTGGCTCGTGACGCTATTTAGTGTCGTAATGATGAGTCTTTTCGAGATTATTGACCTATTTGTCCCCTACGCGATCGGACAAATTCTCAATGTCTTATCTCGCGAAACAGTCGATCCTCCCGTGCAAATGATCACATCCTGGGTGGCAGGTGGGTTACACCTGCCACCCAGTCAGACCCTCTCTTTGGCAGTGCTTTTGGGCTGCATCTTCCTCATTAGCGTAGGTCGCGCCCCCATCCAGCCTTGGTTAGGAACCTGGTTCAATTGGGATATTGCCTTTCGGGCCCGCCGTGACTCCTACCAAAAATCCCTAGAAAAAATCCTCACCCTGCCCTTAGAGTTTTACGACGAGAACAATCCAGGGCGGATCGCGGGTCGCATCGCCACCGGTATTTCCAACCACACGTGGAGCTATCCAGAAATTACAGGACAACTGATCCCCAAACTCTTTCGGGTTCTGGGTATTTTTGTGGTGATTTTGCTAATCGATTGGCGCATTGCCCTTGCCTTTCTCATTTCCTTCATCTTCATTCTCAGCTTGAGTATGCAGACCTTGCGGAAGTTGATCCGGCGGGAAGAACTGGTCGATCGCTATGGCGAAGGGACAGAAAGCCGCACCTCTGAAATCATTACGAATATCAAGACAGTGAAAGCGTTTGCAACTGAGGCTGTGGAACTTTCCCGCCAACAGCAACGGTGGAACCGCGAGTTCAAAGTGCTGGACTATCGCATCCACAAGGGTTACGTGCAGCTAAATACATGGCAGCGCACGATCGTCCAAACCTGTGTGTTTCTGGTGCTAGCCTTCACGCTCATGGCAACGGTGCAAGGGAAAATCTCTCTGGGACACTTTGTGACAACCTTCACCGTTTCCAGCATGGCCTACTCAGAGCTAGAGCCAATTAGCAATTTGGCTGAAACCTTCGCTCGGCGCTATGCCTCCATTATGCGCTTTCATCGGTTCATGAAACACCCCGCTGGCAAGGATGCGGGGCGATTAACTATAGTCTCCGCATCGGAACCCGCCTATGATTTTACTGGCAAGGTGGAATTTTCCCATTTAGCCTTTGGCTACGACCCCGATCGCCTCGTGCTGCAAGATATTAATCTGCTGATCGAACCCTATCAAACTGTTGCCCTCGTTGGACGATCGGGTTCTGGTAAATCCACCTTGGTAAAATTGCTATTCCGATATTTTGAACCTAGCCAAGGCAGCATTTTAATGGATGGTCACGACATTCGCACCTTGGATGTCACCCGCTATCGACAGCGACTGGCGATCGTCCATCAGGAAGTTGATGTGTTTAATAGTACTTTGTTAGACAACCTCAGATATGGCAACGCCCAAGCCAGCTTTGAGCAAGTGGAAGAAGCCTGTCGCATTGCCAGAGCCGATGAGTTTATTCGCCAAATGCCCCAGGGCTACGGCACGATCGTCGGAGAACGGGGAGTGCGCCTGTCAGGAGGGCAGCGTCAGCGATTAGGAATTGCCCGCGCACTGCTGGTGCAGCCTGATGTTTTGGTGTTTGATGAAGCGACATCCAGCTTAGATTATGAGTCGGAGCGATCGATTCAACTGGCCATGCGATCGATTCTGGGAACTCGTACCACTCTGATCATTGCTCATCGCCTCAGTACCATCCGTGAAGCCGATAAAATTGTAGTGCTGGATCAGGGGCAAATCGTCGAGGCAGGCAGCCACGAGGAATTACTCAGTCACCAGGGAATTTACAGTCGCCTGCACTCGCTGCAAGAAACTGGAGAATTGCTAGCGTAGATAGAGATTGGCAGTCCACACTTTGTGATAATGTAGTTCTCCGTGGAACAAATGGGTCGGTGCCCGAGTGGTTAATGGGGGCGGACTGTAAATCCGCTGGCTACGCCTACGCTAGTTCGAATCTAGCCCGGCCCATC
>JARCMD010000109.1 GCA_030248885.1 Leptolyngbyaceae cyanobacterium MP9P1.79
AAAGACGGAACGCATGATGAATCTGGGTAATCCAGCCAACCAACCGCCTCGCAAACCGTTTCATTGGCTGCTGGAGTTTCCTGAAGTGTTTTTACAGGACGATGCACCGAGGGGATTTTCGGCGATCGTTGGCAATCCACCTTTTATGGGAGGAACAAACATATCAGGCAGGTTTGGATTAGATTACCGAAATTACTTGGTTAATCATGTTGCAGATGGCAAAAGAGGAAATGCAGACTTTTGCGCCTATTTTCTATTGAGATGTCAGAACTTGGTTCAAAATTACAGCTTGTTAGGTTTTGTATCTACTACTGCGCTCTTAGAAGGGGATACCCGTGAAGTCTGCCTAGAGCAGCTTCTTCAAAAGAGTTATGGAATTATTAGAGCTATTTCTTTTCAACGTTGGTCAGGTTCTGCCAGCGTAACCTATTCTAATATTTGGTTATATCAAGGAAGGTGGTTGGCAAAATGTGTTTTGGATAACAAGGAGGTTAGTGGAATTACGTCTGCCTTAACGGCTAAAACCTCTAATCTAAGTAATCCTTTCAAGCTTGCTACAAATTCTAGAAAATCCTTCAATGGTCATAAAATATATGGAGAAGGATTTGTTTTAATTCCAGAACAAGCGCAGTCTTTACTAACAAAAAGCGTTATTAACAGAGAAGTTATTTTCCCTTACATGATTGGACAGGAGTTAAATGCTCACTTTAGTCAATCTCCTAGTCGCTGGGTAATTAACTTTAAAGACTGGGCTTTAGATGCTGAACATGATGATCCTAAAAATCCCAAAGGTTCTCCATATGCAGCAGATTATCCCGACTGTTTGGAAATAATAAAGCAAAAAGTAAAGCCAGAAAGAGAGAAATTGAAAGATGATAATGCGGATGGAAGAAGAAGAAAAGAGTATTGGTGGCAGTACGGGCGCATAGCAAAAGCACTCGAAAATGCAACTGAGGATACAGATAAAATCTTAGCTATTGCAGCCCAAGCAACTAAATATGTAGCGTTTGCATTTCTTCCTAAAGAAATTATCTTTTCTCATGCTCTAACAATTCTTGTCTTCAATACTTATGATGCATTTGCTGTTTTAAGTAGCAATTTGCATGAGATATGGGCTAGGCAATATGGTTCATATAATTTGCAGTTACTGCGTTACACTCCCTCAGACTGCTTTGAAACTTTTCCCTTCCCCACACCCGATCCCTCAGACCTCAGCACCCAATTCCTAACCCTCGACACGATCGGCGAAACCTACTACACCCATCGTCAGGTAGTCATGCGCGAGCGACAGGAAGGACTCACCAAAACCTACAACCGTTTCCATGCTGCCAACGAAACCGCGAGTGATATTCAGACATTGCGCGAGTTGCACATTGAGATGGATCAGGCAGTGGCGGCTGCCTACGGTTGGCAAGACCTCGACTTAGGGCACGGTTTCCACAAGACGAAACAGGGCGATCGCTTCACCATCAGCGAGGCGGCTAGGCGGGAAGTCCTCGATCGGTTGTTGGAGTTAAACCACCAACGCTATGCCGAAGAAGTCGCCCAGGGCTTGCACGATAAGGGCAAGAAGAAAGGCAAAGGGCAGAAGGCAAAAGGGAAGAAATCAGGGGCGACTGAGCCAGAAACCGTGCAGCAAGGTGAATTGTTTTAAACTAGAGACAAGCACAGCGGAGATTGACCCATGCAAAGCCTAGCCAACCTTGAGCAAGCCATCCTCGAAAACCTGCGGCAACTCCCTCCCGAAAAGCAGCAGGAAGTTCTAGACTTTGCTGAATTTCTCCGACAAAAAACAGCACTGAAACAACCGCGTCGCAGTCTCAAAGGGCTTTGGGCAGATTTAGACATCCACATCAGCGAAGAAGACATCTCAGAAGCTCGTCGTGAAATGTGGGGTAACTTTCCCAGGGAGTTTCCTGAATAATGGCTGTTATTGCCGATACTCACGCCTTCATCTGGTACTTGCGTGGATCGAACAAGCTCTCTGACACTGCGATCGCCACCCTAGATCAAACTATTCAAGCAGGCGATTCAATCTATGTCGCTTCCATTTCTCTAGTCGAAATTGCTTATCTAGTTGAGAGATCCCGAATTCCTGAAATTGCCTTTGAGCAACTGAATCAGGCGCTTGCTGATCTGACTACCAGTTTTCAGATTGTTTCTTTAGATCTGGCGATCGCTCAAACCATTCGCCAAATCGATCGTGCTACAGTTCCCGAAATGCCCGATCGAATTATTGCTGCAACTGCATTGCATTTGAATGTACCCCTAATCACCCGCGACCATCGAATTCAAGCTTTGCAAAACATCCAGACTGTGTGGTAAGTCTGATGCGCGATCGCCAGGAAGAACTCACCAAAACCTATAACCGCTTCCACAATACATAAATCCTATGCAAACCGTCCAAATCCAACTTCCCGATACCGTTTTCTCGGCTCTCCGCAAAGCGCCTGAAGAGTTTGTTCAAGAGATGCGAGTTGCGGCAGCCGTCAAATGGTACGAACTGGGCGAAGTTTCCCAAGGGAAGGCGGCTGAGGTTGCTGGTTTATCCCGCTCAGACTTCATTACTGCCCTCTCTCGATACAAAGTCTCTGTCCTGCAATACACCCCTGAAGAACTCGACCAGGAGTTAGCGAATGCCGATTGATCGAGTTGTCATCAACGCTTCTCCATTAATCGTGTTATTCAAAAGCGGTCAAGCTGAGCTATTACCTCGACTGTTCAACGAAATTCTAATTCCTCAAGCAGTCTGGGAAGAAGTCACTGCTTCCAAAAACGACATTGCTGCCCAACAATTGCCCAACGTTTCTTGGGCTAATTCCCTCGATGTTACTATCCATCCCGCGATCGCTGCTTGGGATCTCGGAGCAGGTGAATCCACCGTTTTGAGTTTTGCCCTAGAAAACTCTGACTACCGGGCAATGGTAGACGACGCTGCCGCAAGGCGCTGCGCCCGTGCTTTGGGAATTGCCACATTAGGGACAGGAGGTGCGATCGTACTAGCAAAACAGCGAGGCTTGATCGAATCTGTGGGCGATCGTCTACAACTACTTCAAGATTCAGGATTATGGCTATCAGAGGCGGTTGTGAACCTGCTAAAACAACAAGCAGGGGAAGGCGAATAAGGCTCAACCTGTAACAACGTGTTCGAGCGATCGTGGATCTTTAACTCGTGTAGAAGCACTGAGAACTTCTAAACCCACCACATTCCCCGCTGCGTCATAGTCCAAAATAATCCCGGATGTGTCTTCGTTGCTCTCCTCGATCGGGGCATCGTTCAACACAATTCGTAATATATCGGTTTCAGCGTCATAGACTACTTTCATACTTGCCTCCAATATCGAGCAATCTGGCTGGTTCGATAGACCGTGAGCACAATCGCAGGCTTTGTAATATCTGCCACGATCGCCCGAACTAAATACGTTTTACCGTTTTCAAACACAAATTGCGACTGATACGCCTTTTTGCCATCCCGATCCTCAGCAATCTGTTGCGGATTCTGCAAAACCGAATCCAAAAACTCTCTTGGAATCTCCCGACGCTCTAGCTCCTCCTCTGCATGGCGTGAAATATAAAAACTCATCGACTCGTTCTATCCATTTCAATCCCATTATCGCGGCTTCTACCCCGCCAAACAAAGCATCCCTTACCGTGCAGGCAAATTGTTTTAAGCTAGAAACAGGCGACAGCGGAGATTGACCCATGCAAAGCCTAGCTAACCAAAACCTACAACCGCTTCCATAATCCAGATGAAACAGCAAGCGACATTCAGAAATTGCGATCGCTGCACATTGCAATGGATCAGGCAGTGGCGGCTGCCTACGGTTGGCAAGACCTCGACTTGGGGCACGGTTTCCATCAGACGAAACAGGGCGATCGTTTCACCATTAGCGAAACGGCAAGACGGGAAGTTCTCGATCGGTTGTTGGAGTTAAACCACCAACGCTATGCCGAAGAAGTCGCCCAGGGCTTGCATGACAAGGGCAAGAAAAAAGGCAAAGGGCAGAAGGGAAAAGGAAAAAAATCAGGGGCGATCGGCGAACTCCCTCCAGACGAACAAATTAGCCTATTTTAATAACCCAGTTTGATACAGTAAAAAAGAGCAAATTGAAGGGAAATCGGTATGGCAGAAATCGCTGATCTGGAAGGAACTCTACTGGAAACTGTGAGATCGCTCCCTCAATCCCAACAGGAAGCTGTGCTTAACTTTGCGAGATCGCTCTCCCAGAACCTTGCATCCTTACCAACCGTTGCCGCAGAACCGCTCCAACCGTTGCCGCTGTCACTCCAGCAAATCGCTAAACTGCCCATTGGCGATCGTCATAAACTGATCGCTCCCTATATTGCTGCAATGGTAGACGACTTTCAGACCGATCCGGAACTCACGGAGTTTTCTGTACTAGATACCGAAGATTGGGAGGACTAATCGTGTCTACTCCCAAACGGGGTGAAATTTGGCTGGTCGATCTCAACCCCACAAAAGGGCAAGAAATCCAAAAAACTCGTCCAGTTGTTGTCATTAGCTCAGACATTTATCAGCCAATCGCCCTCCGAATCGTGATTCCAGTTACAAGTTGGCAAGAGAAATTTGAGACTCGTCCCTTTATGGTGAAAATCTCTTCCACACCTGAAAATGGGCTAGACCGAGATTCCGCTGGTAATGTTCTGCAAGTTCGCAATGTTTCAACAGAACGCTTTGTATGTCAAATCGGACGCATTGAAAACGAACGGCTCAAAGAACTATTGGCAGGTCTAGCGATTTGTGTTGAATACGACCCAGATGCTTAAACCATAGGAAATTAGGAGGGATTGACTCAGATTAACGCTTTTCTATTGAAGCCCAGAGCAATCATCAAGCAGTGGCGATCGCCTCCTGTTCTAGCCCAGTTTGTCGCTGATACAATGGTCACTAAAGCTTGTCCCTTCATAGCTCAGTACAGCGGCAGTATTTAGCAAACAATACTTCCTTTAATTTAGGCGTACTGGCTATTCTGGGGAAGGGCTGTAATCCTAAAGTAGAATGCTTGCAACTCTTGCAATATTGCGGTTTGCAGACCCAAGAGGTTTCAATGACAGCCCGACTTTTAGAAACACCTGTTAGTTTTAACCAATTTATTGAGTGGCTCCCAGAATCATCCGAACAGCGCTACGAACTACATCGTGGGGTCATCATTGAAATGCCAAAACCCAGAGGAAAACATTCCCAGGTTGCTGGATATATTGCCCTCAAAGTAGGCATTGAAATTGAACGACTAGAACGACCCTACTTCATTCCCAAAGAATGCATTGTGCGCTCACTCGATAAAGAATCAGGCTACGAACCCGATGTCATTGTCCTAGACGCACCCGCCCTCATGGATGAACCCCAGTGGGAAAGCGGCTCAATTCTGACGTTAGGGAAATCTATCAAAGTCATTGTAGAAGTCATTTCCACCAATTGGCGTGATGATTACTTGACGAAGCTAGGAGAATATGAAGCCCTTGGGATTCCAGAACTCTGGCTTGTAGACTATGCTGCCTTTGGCGGACGACGTTACATTGGCTCTCCCAAACAGCCCACCTTCACTATTGGCTCTTTAGTGGATGGAGAGTATGAGTTACAGCAGTTTCGATCGGGCGATCGTATCCTCTCGCCGACATTCCCAGAATTAAACCTGACGGTTGATCAGGTATTTGCAGCCGTAAGCTAGCAGATGATCAACCCCTGAGTAAAGAGGAATTGAGCGCGATCGTGCCAAAAATCGTCCAACAAGGCGAATTGTTTTAGACTGTAACCAGACAACAGAGAGCCAACCTGTTCAAAAGGTCAACAGCAATGGTTGCGTACCGTAGGGCTGCTTACAGCATCGTCCAAAAAACCCTTAACTTCGAGGAATTCCTCACCTGGGATGACGGCTCCGGCAGGTCATTCGAGCTACTCTATGGAGTTGCCATGCCCCTCAGCGAACCCACCGCGAAACATGAGGATGTCGTCGATGGGCTATGTCGCCTCCTGGTTGACCACTGCCAAGCTTTCAATCTGCCCTACGTTCCCCGCCAGAGTAAACAAGTCAGATTAAACCCTGCTCCTGGCGAAAATGAATCGAGCCGCAAAGCCGACATTGTGGTGTTTGCCAAAGAAGAATGGGACAGAATGCGCCAAAGTTCTGCCTCTGCTGCTGCCTACATCCCACCGCCCTTAGTGATCGAGGTCGTTAGTACTAATTGGCGAGATGATTACCGCATCAAATTGAATGAGTATGAAACATTAGGAGTTCTGGAATATTGGATTGTTGATTACGCAGGGTTGGGAGGTGTGCAGTATATTGGATCGCCAAAGCAGCCCACCGTGACTATCAACCGCCTCATTGATGGTGAATACCAGGCACAGCGCTATCAAGGAGAAGTCACCATTAGTTCTCCAACATTTCCGCAGTTAGAGTTGGCGATCGTCAAAATCATCGCCATGACTGAAGTGTAGTGTGCAATCCATCCTAAACAGCTTCATCATCCTTGTGGCGATCGCCCGACTTCTTGGGTTTACTAGAACAGAAGCTTAATGAGTGTGTTGCTGTGTCCTTCGAGATTATTCATAAACCTACTTTCACCAACCAACTCCTCGCTATCCCTAAAGAGCGAGTCATACAGATATTGGAGAAGATCGAGGTGCTACAGGATGACCCCAAACCTCATGGCAACCTGAAGAAAAAACTCCACGGCTACAAAGGCGACATCTACCGCCTGCGTTCCGGCGATTTCCGAATTATTTATACCTACGGAGACGGTTGGGTTGCCCTGCTGGGTGTCGATGCCCGTAAGGATGTTTACAAAGATAACAACAAGGACAAACTAATTGACGAAGGGGCTGGGGTTGATGTCACCCCTTTTTCTAAACTGGATGACCTCCTCACTCCCGAAAGAGCCACCTCTCCTTCGCCTAAACCCTCCCAGGCAGACAACCTGCTCCCTGTAGAGCTAACCGAAGACCTCCTCGATCGCCTGCTCATCCCTAAAGCTTGCTTCCCTACGCTCCTTGCTTGTCTTACCTTGGATGACTTGCTAGAAGCCGATATTCCTGGAGCAGTGCGCGATCGTCTGTTTGACTGCATCACCGCTCCCAACTTTGATCAAGTCCTGAGCCAACCGAGCTTTGTTACGGGTAGCCCAGACGAGCTACTACGCTTCAAGGAAGGAGATTTACTTGGTTTCCTGCTCAAACTCAATCCCGAACAAGAGAAATTCGTCACTTGGGCAGTCAAAGCCACGGGCCCTACCCTGCTCAAAGGTAGCCCCGGCACTGGCAAAAGCACCGTTGCACTCTACCGTACCCGCGAGATTTTGAAACAGCTTCAGGCGAACGGCATTCGTCAACCCCGAATCCTCTTCACCACCTACACCAACGCTCTCGTCGCTTTCTCTGAGCAACTGCTGCAACAGCTTTTGGGCAAAGAAGCTCAGTTTGTGGAGGTCAAAACCGCTGATGCCCTTATGTACTCGCTGGTATGCTATTCCACCGGACAACCAAACATCGGAGCGGCTAAAGATCTGCTGAAGTTGATTCAACAAGCCATTCCCAAAGTGATTTCTACCTTGGAAGGCAACGTCCTACAACAGCAAGCTCAGCGGCTGATTCTGCAACGACTTCAGCCAGAATACTTAGTAGAGGAACTCACTGAAGTAATTGATGCCAGAGGTATCGAAACTTTAGAAGATTACCAGGCAACCCCTCGCACAGGTCGCTGCATTCCACTCAATAAAACCCAGCGGCAGGCAATCTGGGCGCTGCGACACCATTTCAATGAACTTTTAGTAAGCCAGGAGATTGAAACCTGGGCGCAGATGCGAAACCGTTCTCTAGCCCTGCTTCAGTCAACGCCGGAGCCACTAATTTACGATGCCGTCATCATCGACGAAGCCCAGGATCTCAGTCCCACTACCCTACGATTCCTGATTCAACTCTGTCGGGAACTCAACCGCCTCTTTATCACCGCTGATGCCAATCAGTCTATCTATGGCAGCAGTTTTCGCTGGGGCGAGGTTCATGAGTCGCTCAAGTTCGTGGGGCGAACTGGACTTCTCAAAATCAATCACCGTACCACTCAGGAAGTTGGGGAAGCCGCCTATTCTTACCTGCAAGAGGGCACACTGGACGAAGATAAGAGCGAACGGTTCTACATTCACACAGGTCCGCCGCCTGCGGTTCGTGCAGTTGCCGATCGCGGTTCAGAGGGGAACCTTCTGGCTCAGTTCTGCCGCACCGCTGCCCACGAATTTCGCCTTGGACTGGGAGCCTGTGCCATCCTGGTTCCGTCAGAAAAAGCGGGAAAAAATATCACAGGACAGCTTAACTACCTGGGCATTGAGGCTCAGTTCATGACCAGTAAGGACCTAGATCTCAACAGCAAGGGAGTAAAAGTGCTGCCCCTCAAAGCTGCAAAAGGCTTGGAGTTTCCCATCGTGGCGATCGCGGGCTTTCTAGAGAGTCCCTATCCCACCATCCCCAAAGGGACTGCTCCAGAAGCCGTCACCGAAGTCCTTAATCGGGAACGGCGCACTCTGTACGTCGCCATGACCAGAGCCATGCGTGCCCTCCTGGTTCTGGTTCCTAAACACAAACCCTCACCCCTCCTGCAAGTCTTCGACCCCCACCTCTGGAACCTCGGCAACCCATGAAGATCATCAAGCTTCCCTCCATCCTTCCCGGTGATTTAGATTTGGCAGCGGTCAATCAGCAATTGCGCGAGGAGTGTTCTGCACACTCCTCTGGCGAACGCACCGTCCAGTTGGATTGGAGTTTTGTGATCTCCGCTTCCGAACAGCACCTCGCCATCTTGCTAGCAGGACTTGATCTCTCCAATGATGCCGATGTGCTGGGGGATGATACCTTGTCGGAGACGATCGCGGCAAAAGTGGTGCAGGTGCTTCAGGAATTACCAAAGCAATCTAAAATTCCTCAACCAAAACTATCCGCCCCCAAAGTCACTCCTGCTACCTGGGAACAATCAAGTTTAATTGAACTTGATTACGTCGCGACTCCTCAGAGTCAGGAAGGACAAGGCAAATTGGAACCGCCTATTCTCAAACCTCCTTCCCATTACCAAATCCGAGCCGAGCTAGAACAGGCAGTTCTCGCCGATCTCTTAGGTCCAGCAGGTGGAGAGTATGAAGAAGTTGATGAGGCACGAGTGAGCGATCGCTATCTGGTCGGCTTACTCGCACCTTTACACCGACGCAATCGCATCGATCAGCCCAATGACCCGCTAGAACAGACTGCTGAACTAGTCGCTGCTAACGTGGGAACAGTTGATGAGAGTCCCGAACAACTGGATGAACTAGCCATCGGTGGCATAGGCACGATCGACGATGGCACTACCGAAACGACTAATCCGGTGATCGAAACCATGTTCCCCTCCTCATTGGGCATGAGTTTTTGTGTGAGTCGCCAGGCAACAGCGATTCGCATCAAAGCCGGATGGGGACAATACGAGCGCACCCAGAGCGAGTCTCTGAAAGCACCAACGGGCGCACCCAAGACGGTTTGGCGCAGGTATCCGGTGGTGGGGCAATCGCCTCCCGTTTCCTTAACAACTGGTGGAATTGACTCCTGGCGTATCGATCTAGACCGCGAGGTGTACGTGCGGGGGCAAATTCGTCCTTGTGGAGAGGATTGGATTATCAGCTTGTTTCTAGTCAACGAACAACGAGAATCGGATCGCTCACCTGACCAGGCGTGGCTTTTCCAGCCTGAACTCAGCATCGAATCCGCTGACCCCAATCAACCCGACATTTTCCTTCGCAGAGCTACGCACCGATCGCTCGGCAAACTTGACCCAGTGCAATACGCCGAAGAACAGGCAATGGAGATGCTTTATCGGCATCAGGTGGAATTTGCGGTCGGACATGGAACTGGAGTTCATGCCGATTTAGCCCCAGGGAGTACCGATCGCGCTGTTCGTCTTCGTACCCAGGTAGTTCCGACCTACGAAGTCCCCAAAACAGATGCCCCTACCCCGAATGAAATTCCAGGGCTGGCAGGACTGGTTCTCGATATGAAGGAGTTAGCCGAATCTACAGCGGCTGATCTGATTGGCAACCTTAATCCTTTAGTCACTGCCTACGCCGATTGGATCGCAAAGCAAATGAATCGTGTTGCTGATCCGGTAAATCAGTTGCAGGGGTATGAGACGATCGCCAACGATGTCCTGGCAAATTGCACCCACGCCTTGGAACGAATTCAAGCAGGACTGGATCTCTTGCAATCTAACTCACAAAGCTTGGAAGCTTTCCAGTTTATGAACCAAGCAATGTGGCAGCAACGGGTTCGTTCACTTTATGCCGAGCAAAATCGACGGGGCGTGGATGTTGAATTAGACACCGTTGATGTGCCAAAAAATCGCTCCTGGCGACCGTTTCAGCTTGCCTTCATCCTGCTCAATCTCCCCAGTATTACCGACCTGCACCACCCCGATCGCTGTCATGAAACCGAGGCGATCGCCGACCTACTCTGGTTCCCCACCGGGGGCGGAAAAACGGAAGCCTATCTGGGACTGACCGCTTACACCATTGGACTTAGACGGTTACAGGGAGTCGTTGCCGGGCGCTCTGGAGAATCAGGCGTTGCTGTGTTGATGCGATATACGTTGCGATTGCTGACCCTCCAGCAATTTCAACGGGCAACCGCACTCATCTGTGCCTGTGAAGCGATTCGCCGCGAGAAGCCCGTCAAGTGGGGCAAAGAGCCATTCCGTATCGGGCTATGGGTCGGTCAGAAAACCACGCCCAACCGCACAGAGCAAAGCGAAGAATTCCTCAAACAAAAGCTAGGACAGTACCAACCAACCAGTAGCGGATCTCCCCATCAACTGACAAACTGCCCCTGGTGTGGCTCCAAAATTGATCCAGGCAAGCAACACATCAAAGTGGAGTCTTTTGCCAAAGGGCAAGCGCGGACTCTAATTTACTGCGGGGATTCCCTGGGTCGTTGTTTATTTACCCAGAAACAAGCGCCCACCGAAGGTTTGCCCATTCTGGTGGTGGATGAGGAGATTTACCGTCGTCTGCCGACATTGTTGATTGCAACCGTCGATAAGTTCGCCCAAATGCCCTGGAATGGGGCTGTTCAAATGCTGTTCGGGCAGGTTGAGGGCTACTGTCCGCGACATGGATTTGTATCACCTGAAATTGAGGACTCGCTCACCCATCCGGCCAAGTACGGTCAACCTTCTGCCAAAACTCTGCCCCACAATCCGCTGCGTCCCCCCGATCTGATCATTCAGGATGAGTTGCATCTGATTAGTGGCCCACTCGGAACCTTGGTTGGTCTGTACGAAACCGCCGTCGATAAGCTCTGCTCTTGGACGGTGGAGGGCAAAACCGTGCGTCCCAAGGTGATTGCTTCTACAGCCACGATCCGACAAGCCCGTGAACAAATTCATCACCTTTTCCTGCGCCAGGTAGAGATCTTCCCGCCCCAGGGCTTGGATGTCACTGATAATTTCTTCTCCCTCCAACGCCTACCCAGCGAAGATCATCCTGGACGGCGCTACCTGGGCATCTGTGCCACCGGACGCAGGCTGAAAGCGGCTCTGATTCGGGTCTACACAGCGGTTCTCTCAGCATCTCAAGCCCTCTATGAGAACTATGGCGAAGCGGCTGACCCTTGGATGACAACCGTAGGTTACTTCAACTCCATGCGGGAATTAGGCGGAACGCGACGGCTCGTGGATGACGACATCCAATCGCGCTTGGGCAAGATGGATCAACGGGGACTGGCAAGACGATCGCGCATCGAAGTCAAAGAACTGACCTCCCGCATTGCCTCTACCGATATTCCCATTATCCTGGATGCCCTAGAAGTTCCCTTCAACCCAAATCGGGATAAAAAAACTGATCCTCGTAAACCGATCGATGTTCTCCTGGCAACCAACATGATTTCAGTGGGTGTAGACGTGCGGCGACTGGGGGCAATGGTTGTGACAGGTCAGCCTAAAACGACGGCTGAGTATATTCAGGCAACTTCCCGTGTGGGGCGAACATTCCCCGGTATTATCTTCACGGTTTATAACTGGGCACGACCCAGGGATTTGTCCCATTACGAGCAGTTTGAACATTACCATGCCACTTTTTATAAACACGTCGAAGCTCTCTCCGTCACTCCTTTTGCCCCGCGTGCCATCGATCGGGGTCTGGCGGCATTACTCGTTTCCCTGGTGCGGTTGAAGGGCATAGAACTTAACAAAAACGACAAGGCTGGACGCATCGATCGCAATCATCCTTTTATTCAAGAAGCCATTGATACGATCGTGACTCGTGCTGGAAATGTGAATGGACTCAAAACCAGAGATCGGGTCAAGCAGGAATTAGAAGCCAAGTTGGACTACTGGTTAGAGCAAGCAGACAACCTGATTGGGGGAGCCGTACTTGGCTACAAACCGCGAGACGGCATTACTCAAGGGTTGCTGGAACAACCGGGGCAGGGTGATTGGAAACCCTTCACCTGTCTCAATTCCCTGCGGAATGTGGAGCCGACGATCGGACTAATTCTCGACGATCGCATTCCCGATGATGATTTTCGGTCACCCCAACCCATGCCCAGTTCACCCTGAGAGGTCTAGATGGCACAAGCACAAACTCGCAACAAAGTCGGTGAACTGCGTCCCAGCCAAATTCTCTTTTCCGCTGGCATTGGCTCTGTCATCGATCTGCCCAACCTTTCCACAATGGTGATGGGATTGGATGATTGGGACATTACCCACACCACAGAATTGGGAGAAGAGCGCTTGCTGGCAGCAGTACGACGATCGCTCGGTTATTCAGTCAAGCGACTGCTGTCACCCCCCTTGCCACCGGAATCAGAAGGCATTTCTAATCTGTTGGATGAAAGCCAACGGATTGGCATTCCAGTATCACCCTTTCCCACTTGGATGCTTTGCCCAAACTGTCGTCTGCTGTCTCCGCTTCAATCTGGGTTGTTTAACCTTAAGACCGATCGCTTTCGTCCCGACCAAAACCGCTACGTCCACATCAATTGTCTCAAGGGGAAATATCCTCCCACCGTCATTCCTGCCCGCTTCCTGGTAGCTTGCAAACGTGGCCATTTAGATGATTTCCCCTGGTACTACTTTGTTCATCGGGGTCAAAGTACCTGCCATAACAGTGAAATACATCTATTTGAGTATGGTGTTTCAGGTTCGGCTACCGATATTGAGGTCAAATGTTTTACCTGTAGAGCTAATCGACGCATGTCCGATGCCTTTGGCGAATTAGGTAAGAAGAATCTGCCCCAGTGTCGCGGTCGCCATGTTCACCTGCGAAATTTTGATGACGACGGTTGTGACCAGCAAATGATTGGTATTTCCCTGGGTGCCTCCAATAGCTGGTTTCCCATTACCCTCTCTGCCCTGTCCATTCCAACCGCAGTTGATAAATTAGCGCAACTGGTTGAGAAGCATTGGACGGTGCTGGAGAAAGCCGTCAGCCTAGAAGTTTTGGCTGCCTTCCGACAAATTGGACAATTGAAGGAGTTTGCCAAGTATTCAGATGCAGAGCTTTGGGCACAGATACAGCAAAAGCGATCGGCAACCTCAGACAAGGAGGACGACGAAGCAAAAGATATCAAAACTCCAGAGTGGCAAGTGTTCTCGAATGCGGATAGCAGTCTCAATTCGGCAGATTTCTGGCTGACTCCCGTTGCTCCGCCAAAGGGCTATGAATCTTACTTCAGTCATGTCCTGTTGGTTGAACGTTTGCGGGAAGTCCGCGCCTTAGTTGGGTTTACCCGCATTGAATCTCCTGGAGACTTTGTGGAAACAGGAGAGATCCCCCAGAACTCCTGGGCACCTTTAAGCCGCCAGGAGCCAAAATGGGTGCCAGCGACAGAAGTGCGGGGTGAAGGATTGTTCATTCAATTCAGTGAACAAGCGATCGCCCAATGGGAAGCGTTGCCGCAACTCAAGGAATATAAAAAACAGACTGTGGAAGCACATCAGCGTTGGCGCACTGCCCGATCGCTCGACCCCAATGCCAATTATCCCGGTGTCCGGTACATCCTTCTGCATTCCTTTGCCCATGCCCTGATGCGACAGTTGGCGATCGAGTGCGGCTATACCGCTGCCAGCTTGCGGGAGCGAATTTACTCGAAATCACCCCATGATGACAATGGACCCATGGCAGGAGTTCTCATCTATACATCCGCACCCGATAGTGAGGGAACGTTAGGAGGCTTGGTGAGTTTGGGTGAACCTGCCACCCTCGGTCGCCATATTGACCAGGCGTTAGAACAGATGCGATTATGTACCTCCGATCCGCTTTGTGCAGAACATAGTCCTTTGCAAAATCCGAACGTTCTCCATTGGGCTGCCTGCCATGCCTGCCTCTTCAGCCCAGAAACCTCCTGCGAACGAGGCAACAAGTACCTCGATCGCACTCTGCTGATTCCAACTCTCAAATCCGAACTAGCCCAACTCGCCTTTTTCAAGGACATGATGTGAATAGCTTCTCACCCAGACTGCTGGAACAGATTCGTCAGGTTGCTCAGGAAGTGCCTGCCTCCACCCTGGACTCTTTGATTCGAGTTCTGATGACGGTCAGTTTGAGTGAGCCATTACAGGTGAAGCAAAAACTTCTGCAACTTTTACCCAGAGCTTCCTGGCGACAAGTAACGAATAATTTGATTGATTTGTGGCAAGCAGAAGCCAATGGTTTGGATGGGGAAGTAATGGCGATCGCTCTCTCAACTGCCGCATATTGTCAAATCAAAATGCTCCAGGAATTATCGGCTGAATTGGTTTGGACAGGACCGAATCCCGCATCACTTCCATTACGCCGAACCGACCAAGCCCTGCTGCAACTGATTCGAGCCGCACAACAGGATCTATTGATTGTCAGCTTTGCTATTTACAACATTCCTGAAATTGTTAGGGCATTGGTCGCTGCAATCGATCGAGGAGTTAACGTTCGCATCATTGCTGAAACACCAGGAGCAAGTAACGGCAAAATTTCCTTTGGTATACTAGCTACCTTTGGGGCTGAGATTTTAGAACGATCTCAAATCTATATTTGGCATAAGGGAAGCCGTCCTGTTGATGAGCAGGGGAGATCTGGCTCCCTTCATGCCAAGTGTGCTGTTTGTGACGGGCAACACCTTTTCATCTCCAGCGCAAACCTAACCGAATATGCGATGTCACTCGAATGGCAGCAAGCAGGTGCGGGACTTGTTGCAACAGAAAAAGGACACTCCAAGCAGCCCCCTGAATGTCCTGTACGTTGCCTGCATTGAGACACAAGACCACAAGATTGTAGAACGCCGCCACATCGAAAGTCTCGATCCATTGCTCAATCTTCAGGGCGGGCGAGAGTTGCCGCCGGGGTTGACTCACGGAGATATCCTGAAGTCCGAACTGGATGATTAGGGCAATTTTCAGGAGTATTCCGACCCTGTTTAGAATCTAAAGCCCTCTGCACCTCTTCTCACCAAGGGGAGGTGTAAAGGGAATGAGCTGTATTGGGTATTGCCTCATAGTTGAGAGTCAATGACTCACTCAACCTATGGCTATCAGAGAGTAGTTTTCAATGGCTGTTCAAGTTCGATCGAGAGATTGCAAAATTCCACGGCTCCTCTCGGATTAATGATTAGGGCCAGCAGAGTGGCTTACATTTGTTCATCCCACCTCTATCTTGATATAAACCTATGTACCAATCTTCTTGTTCGGAACGGGTTTCTCGCCGTCAACGCCGTCGATCCAAGAAACACCCATCAATCTGGAAGTCATGGCTATCCTGGGTCGGCTTGGCAGCCCTGATCCCGATGATCGCAATCCCGTTATTTGAGGAGTGTTGCATGGTAGGGGTGATTGCGATATTGGGGCTAGATGTCTCAGATTCAGGGGTGCATAATGCAGCGACTGTGGAAAAGATTTGTCGTGCTGAGACTCAGGCTTTACGGGCGGGGGATAGGGCGATCGACATTGCCTATGCTGATACCACAGAGCCAACCTATAGTAGCGAAGTGGAGACTGTGACGCAGATGTTTCCCCGCTGCCAGAGTTATGCCAAGCAGCAGCGGCCGGCAACAGTGGGCAAGGGACAGGGAACATCGCCCATGCTCTTGCTCGATCGCATTCAGACTCAGGTGCAAATTCAACGCCAGGCGGGTCATCAACAGCCGATCGCGGCGGTGGTATGGCTGCAAGCGGCTGAACCGGGGCCGGGGTTACCTCCACTGGATTTCGCTGCTCTGGGTCAGCGGATTAAACAGATTACGGACGATCGCGGTCGTGTGGCGATTATTGGGCCCACTGGCAAGTTGCGGGAAAACCTAGACAAACTCAGTGCCCAAAATCCATCTCTACGGGTGTGCAACGTTGCGGACTATCAGTCCTGCATTCGCAGCACGTTTAAGGATGCCCGTACCTTGCCTTCTGGAAAGTAACAAGACGTTCACGACTTGGACATTCACTGCAAAGGCGCAAGGAAGGCAGGGAAAATCTCTGCGGTCTTTGCGTCTCGGTGGTGATGCAGCCGGTATGGACTCCATCTATTTCATTGATAACAGATTAAATTGCTTCTCAATTTGCAAACAATTGACGGTTTCTATCGATAACTAATTGACGAGTTGAATATAACCAATATGAACATTTCAACCACTGTTCCTCAAGGTGGGGAACCTAACTACCCGATCGACCCGACTGCATCCTCAGACAATTCCCTGATCTCTATCCCTTTAGACCGGAAGCCATCCGATCGCCTAGTGGATGGCTTCTCTAAGCTGGCTCCCAAGGTGGCTGAGCGGCTTTTAGAGGGCGATCGGGTTGCCATTCAACAACAGAGCAAGCAATTTGCCCAGGCAACTAAGGCTCAACAGCGGTATGACAATTTGGCGACGATCGCTGATAGCGGCTGGAACCCCCAACTGCGACTTATTCTGACTCTATTGGTGGGAGTGGTGACAACGGTCATGGTGGGCACTGGTTTTGGTGCCATCTTAGGGGCAACGGGGCGGGGGACACTCGCACAACTGGCGGGAACCCTGGCAGTCAGCGGGTTGGCAGTGGGCACTGAAGTGTCTGCATCCCACGAAACGAGGAAACGGGCGATGCGTCGTAATACGCTTGCTGCTGTAGACGAGATTGAAACCTCGCTGGATAACGCTCAGCCAACGACTGAGACGGAAGGTCGTTACTATGCGGAACAGAAACAACTGGTGCGGGAGGTGGAAGCGGTGCATTTGGCAGAACCATCTCCCGCAGATACAGGGATGTTGGGGATCGCGATCGGGATTGAAGGTCTCCTGGCATTCTGGTTGACTCTGCCAGCGGGGTTGGGTTTTGCCCTGGTCAGTGCGACGTTTCCGATCGTGTTCAATCTCATAGTGGCAAAGGTGGGAAGCGATCGGCTGGAGGTGCCGGAGGCGTGCGAAAAGTTGCTGCCTATCTATGAGGCTCACTTGGCACCGGATCTAATTGCACCGTTGGAGGCGATGGAAATTGAGCGGTTGCAGGCGGCGATCGAGTATGTGTCTTTGACGCGCTCTCCCAAGGGGGTGCGGAGTGTGGGGCAGGCAAAGGCGTTGGTGACGATGCAGTTTGCTAAACAACAGATGCAAATACTAACGCAGAGGGGGATTTCGGCGGGTCGTATTCGGGTACAGCGCGATGAGGAGGAATCTGCCAAGGTGAGTGAGCGTTGCCCCCGTCCACAGGTGCCTGTGGGTGGCTTGACGGGTGACGAAGCGCAACAGGCGGAGCAGGTAGAGCGCGATCGGTGGCTGGAGGAGGAGCAGCGCAAGTTAGATAAGCGGTTGAAAGCTGACTTGGAGAAGATCAAGGCGGACTATGGGGCGGCGATCGACTATTGGCAAGTTTTGGAGGAGCAGGGCAAGCAGGAATACCGCGACCATGAGCCGGAGGATCGCGAGTTTCCCCAGGCTGCTTAACGGTTGGTGATGCAGGTGGTTGGGGGGCGATGCCTCTGGGCACGTCCTCCACTGCCTTAGTCCCTCTGTTCAGTTGGCTTTCCTTACTCAGGTTAAAAATTGATAGATAATGAAGCAGCGGATTCTAGGTATTTTCTATGACTCCTAATTTGATTGATACCGAACTAGACCCTAATCTCATCGATGCTGAGAGTGAGCTAGACCCTGATTTCGACGATCCTGATTTCGATGACCCCGATCGCGCTCCCATCACTGAACTCGACACCAGCCATCTCGATATTGAGGATGACGCTCCTGTGGATAACTTTCAATCAGAAGTCCAACAGCGGTTGCTGGTGGAACCGCTCTATAGTTCTCAGGCGCTCCCATCGCCGTTTTTAGCGGCTGCGAATGTGGGTGTGTTTTACAAGCTGCATGGAGAGCCGATCGTGCCTGATGTGTTCCTGAGCTTGGGGGTGCAGCGATCGGCAGACTATACCCAACGACAGAACCGCACCTATTTTGTCTGGGAGTTTGGCAAAGTGCCAGAGGTGTGCATCGAAATTGTCTCGAATCGCCAAGGGGATGAGTTGACCCTGAGCCGACGATCGCAACGCAAGGGGAAAACTGTTGCCAAGAAGGATATTTATGCTCAGATTAAAGTAGATTACTATGTTGTGTTTGACCCCCTGCAACAACTACCAGGCGAAACTGACATGAATGGGGCGTTGCTGCGGGTGTGGGGCATTGGTGCGGGTGGCTACAGCGAATTAACACCTCCCCAAGGACTTCGGGACGTTGGGCAGTTTGTTTGGTTGGATGGAGTTGGGATTGGGCTGACTCTGTGGGAGGGCGGCTATGAGGAAGACCTCTCCCGCCTGTGGTTGCGCTGGTGCGATCGAGAGGGACAGGTCATTCCCACGGGGGCAGAACGGGCAGAGCAAGAGCGCCAACGGGCAGAAGCAGAACGCCAACGGGCAGAACGGGCAGAACAACGGGCAGCCCGTTCTGCTGAGTTGCTGCGCCAACAGGGAATCGATCCTGATACATTAGTGTGATTAAAAGATAGGACGCAAAATTATGCAAGACACAACACAAGGGACTAGCTCTGGGCAGAGTTCTTTTTTCTTGGCTACACAGAAACTTGCCCACTCTTATTTCAATACAGCTAAGAGCTATTCAGACCTGAAGCAAGTCCCTGAAGCCGTTGAGCATTATCAACAGGCAATTAATCTTTATACCCAAATCAAGGATTACTACTGGCATGACCAAGCTCTCAAGAGCTTGGCAGGGGTATATAGCTCAATCAGTGACTTGGATAATGCGATTACACTGCAACAACATCGCCTTAATTTGGCTCAACAATTCGGCAACCGTCAGAATGAGCAAGATGCATGGTATCAAGTTGGAGTTATTCAGGATAGTTGCAATCAACATCAGGAAGCAATTTCCTGCTTTTCTCAATCCCTTACCCTTGCATTTGCACTAAACGAGCAGGGGGGACTTGCTGACACTCACTTCATGCTAGGGAAAGGCTATGCAGCGCTTAAGCAAGTTCCTGAAGCCCTTGAACATTATCAACAGGCGGTTAATCTTTATGCCCAAACTAAAAATTACTACTGGCATGAACAAGCTCTCAGGAGCTTGGCAGAATTGTATGGCTCAATCAATGAGTATACCAATGTGATCACGGTTCAACAGCAGTGTCTTAATCTTGCACAGCTAACGAGTAATTGCCAAAGTGAACAGTCGGCACTTTATAACATTGGGTGTGCTTATAGTAGTGGGCAACACTATGAACAGGCAGTTGATTACCTCTTACGGGCACTCAATATGGCAGAGGAACTGGATGACCCGTGGAAAATAGCCAGTGCCCATTATATGTTAGGTGGAAGTTATGTTGCTTTACAGCAATCTTCTAATGTAACTGCAGGCTACACCGCTGCCCTAGAGGTGAGAACCCGCACCGCTTTTCCTGTCGAGTGGGCAACGAGCCAGAATAATCTTGCCATTGCCTACAGCGATCGCATCCGGGGCGACAAGGCTGATAACTTGGAGCGGGCGATCGAATGCTACACCGCTGCCCTAGAGGTGAGAACCCGCACCGCTTTTCCTGTCGAGTGGGCAACGAGCCAGAATAATCTTGCCGCTGCCTACAGCGATCGCATCCGAGGTGATCGGGCTGATAACATAGAGCGGGCGATCGAGGGTTATCGAGCAGCTTTAGAGATTCAGACTCCAACGACGTTGCCAGCGGATTGCTTACAAATCGGGCGCAACTTGGGCGATCTGGCATTCCAGGAGGGACGGTGGGAGATTGCAATTGAGGGGTATAGGGCGGCCATTGCTGCGGTGGAGCAGAGCCGCGCCTGGGCAGACCCCACCCGCCAGGAAGAGGTTCATGCCCAAGCTGCTGAGGTTTATGCCAACTTGGTGCAAAGCTACGTCAACCTGAAGCGCTACGACAAAGCGATCGAAATTGTGGAACGCTCCCGCTCTCAGTTTCTCGTGGAGTTGATGGCCACAGCCGATGTCTATGCCAAGGGCGAGATTCCGACTGAGGTGCAGCAAGCTTTAGCGCAATACAACACCCTGCAACAGCAAATTGATGCCCTACGCCGCCCCGATGCTCAGGGCGACGGACCCCGTGGGCAGTTGGTCGGTGCAGATCGCAGCCGCTCCGGGGCGATGCAAGCCGACCTGGAGGGGACGATCGCCGCCCTGGAAGCAGAAAAACAAACCGTCTGGCAAACGCTCCGCCAATACGATCGCACCTTGGCAGAACAGATCCAAGTCACGGCTCTCGACTTTGCCACCATGCAAGCGCTATTACAGGGGCAACCCCACACAGCAGTGGTATGTTTCTTCAGCACCCCGCAGCATACCCATATACTGGTCGTGCGCCCCGACCAGCCCCCCCAGTGCCACACCTGCCTTAATCAAGGGGATCATCTGCACACATGGATTTTTGAGCAGTGGATTCGTCCCTATATAGATGACAAACCCACCTGGAGAGCGCAGATGCCTGCCTTCCTGCACGAGTTAGCCGATCGCTTGCAACTCTCCCACCTGGTTGAAACGCATCTAAAGGGCATCACCGAATTGATTTTGATTCCCCACTTATATCTGCACCAAATTCCCTTTGCTGCCCTGCCGCTCGAAGACCAATACCTGGGCGATCGGTTTCGCCTCCGCACCATCTCCAGCTATCAGTTGTTGCAGGCTTGCAGCGATCGTGACCCTGTGAAGGGCGATCGACCCTACGGCATCGTGTCCGATACCCGCAACGATTTGCTATTTTCCCGCTTTGAGGCAGAGCAGGTGGCAGAGCTATTCACCCATCCCCCCGCCCAACAAATTCAGGGACAAGCCGCAGCCACCTACGCCACCTATCGCCAACTGCTGCTGCAATCAGGAGAAAAAGCAGTCCAAGCGGTGCTTTCCAGTCACCATGCCTACTCGCGCCTCGATGCCCCCCTCGCCTCCGGGCTGTGCTTGGGCGATCGGGACTTGACTCTGGGTGAATTGCTCAGCCCCAGTTGGCGAATGCCCGACCTGGATGAGGTCTTCCTCTCCTGCTGCGAAACGGGGTTGGGTCTGGTCAAAAACCGCACTGATGATATTCTCACCTTGGGCACTGGGTTCCTCTACGCCGGAGCCAGGGGAGTCATCAGTTCCCTCTGGGTAGTAGATGATATGGCAACGGCGTTGTTCTCCATCTTCTATCACCGAGAACGCAAACAGGGAAGCGATCGGGTCACTGCCCTCCAAACTGCCCAGCGCCACTTGCGAGACCTGAGCGGCGAGCAGATGAAAGAAGAGTTTTCCGAGAAATTGAAAGCCTACCTCACAGAACGGAGTAATCAGGCATTTGACCAGGGAGACGAGAAAACGGGGGGAAAACTTATGTACCTGTGTGAGTATGGACTCAAAACATTCCACGAAAAAGACCGCCCCTTTGCAGCCTTAGAATATTGGGCCGCCTTTACCTGCCAAGGGTTGCCCTAAAAGAATGTCATAGTTCTAAGAAAGTCATCGTTTTATAGAATTTCTGATACAGGATAAAAAACAATGGCAGCGCGAGATCTTTTTCATTCTGTAGTTAAGGTTGCTCTTCAGAAGGAGAATTGGATTATTACGGATGATCCGTTAAAGGTAGAAGTGGGTGGAGCAAAGTTTGAGATTGACTTGGGAGCAGAACGTCTCCTAGCAGCAGAACGAGCAGGCATAAAAATTGCCGTTGAAATTAAGACGTTTTTGAGCGATTCTCCAATTACAGATTATCACGCAGCATTGGGGCAATTCCTAAATTACCGACTCGCCCTAGAACTGAGTGACTCCGATCGTCATTTATACCTAGCAATTCCGATCGTGGTGCATGAAGCCTTTTTCCAACGAGAGTTTCTGCAAATTTCAGTCGAACGATATCAAATCCACTGCATTGTTTATGATCCTGCAAAAGAGGTGATTGTGAAATGGATAAGCTAGACCAGTATCGCCAGAGTATTCGATCGCTACTCACAGAGTACGTCAAAGTTCCGATCGCCAATGGTGAGATCGAATCCCAACTGGTATTTGACCTAGAACACGATCACTACCAAGTAATGAGCGTGGGATGGGATGGCTATCGGCGAGTACATGGCTGTCCATTGCATCTAGATATAAAGGAGGGCAAAGTCTGGGTACAACAGAATGCGACAGAACTGCGGGTTGCCCATGAGCTAGTGGCGATGGGAATCCCTAAAGAGGACATCATTCTGGGGTTTCAAGCTCCCTATGCACGAGAACATACCGGGTTTGGGGTGATGTAATTAGCTAACAGTTTGGGTGTGGCAGGGGCGATCGATCCACCGCATTTAACCGATCTGTACACAATTTTTAACTCCTTTGCCTCGCCTTTCTACTGGGCTGCCTTCATCTGCCAAGGATTGCCCTAAAAATTGTTTCTGTGAATAACGAATTGTAGCAACATTGGGGTATTCTAAGTATGATCGCAATTCATTTTTCCAGGGTAATTTTCATGAATCAGGTAGAGCCTGACCCGTGGCAGCGACTTCTCACCGAATTAGAAGAGCGCTATGCCAATAATGATGTCGAACTCGATCGGCGCTTCACTGAAAAGGTACGGGCGATCGTCAATAGCCCGATCGCTAGCCAGCGCAAGATAAAAGTTGATCAGTTGATTGCATTCATTTACAACGATCGTCGGCAACTGAAGCTTTATTACCCTCATAGTTTTGCTGAGCAACCAGATTACGAAGATCGGCTCAAAGATTATGAAGAAATCCTGAATGACACGTTGCTCAAAGTATCCGAAAAAATGCCTTTACCTGTAGCTGAAGGCGGATTTATGCCGACTGGAACAACGGCAACTCGCTCATTAGCAAAGTGGATTAATAAGAAATTGCGACTCAAGTATGCGTTTAGCGATTCACAAAAAGCCCGCAATCAGCGAGAGGTGTCAGATCAGGAAATAGGCTCGGCTTATGAAGCTGAGAGGCAAAGACTTCAAGAACATCCAACACTCGCAGGACTCGATCGCCTCATTGCCGAGGGGCAACAAGACTATCAAGCACGGGCGAGTTCCTTGAGCTTCCAACTCATTTTGCAAGTCCCGAATCTTGTGATGAGCGATTCCAATATTCGCTTTATTCAATATTTAAGGGACGATCCAAATAACATCTTGCGTAGCCGTCATGTTCGGGGAGTAGAAACTTGCACTTACCATGTCTTAGTGCAGAAACTTTACTTGCAAAATCCCCCAGATACAGTTGCAGCTATTGCTTATTCCCATAACATGAAACCGCAAAAGTTATATGCTCATTTAATCCGTCATTTGTATGATCTGATTGCCTATCTCCACTTAGAGGCAGGCGTTTTATCTCCCCAAGAAGTAGCGATCGTTAAGGCAGCGATCGAGCAAGATACCGATCAGCGATTGCAAGAATGCCAACTATCAAAGAATGCTCCCGCAGCCAATGCTCAATTTCTATCGATGCGTTTGCTATCAATTTTCAGAAATCCACCCCTAGAGTGGAGTACGATTCTCCAAGAACTTAGGGAAAATTACCACACAAATGTTTCTCTTGATAAATTGCAAGAGTTTTGGGAATCTGACTGCTATCGCTATCTGGGCAAACTGTTGACTCGTTACTTAGAATACAATCTGAAGGCTTAATGATGAAAACTTTCTCACAAACCCCGGTTACTATTCCTTTGCCGCAAGAGGCGCACCAATGGGCTTATTTATTTTCCATTAAGCAGCCTAGTGTGCCCCTTGGCAAGCAAGTCTATCTCAATACACTGGCAGTATATGCGGTATATCTCTATCTCACTCAGCAAAGAATCGAAACCGATTTAGAAGCGAGCGATAGCTGGAATCCGATCGCTCGATCGCTTTACAATGCTGCCGATCTGGTTATACCCGGAGCCGGAAAGATTGAGTGTTGTCCTGTCGATGCCGATGCCACCGACCTAGAGTTACCTGTTATGACCATTGGCGATCGGATTGCCTATGTTCCTGTGATGTTTGAGGAATCTTTGGAATGTGTGAGTATTTTAGGTTTCTACTCATCCTACGATTTAGACCTTAACGATCCCCCCGACGAGATTGATTTCTCTGATACTCAGTGGCAGGCACTCGATCGGTTGCCCCAACGCATCGAGGATGTAGCAATCTGCTGGCGGTTTCTGACAGGTGAAGATGCGTTAGCCCAGGAGATACGGAAGCTGGCAGAGGAACTGACAGAGGAGGATGTGCTGTTGGAAGAAGTCACCCTCCAAGTCGATCGGATCGATCATAGGGAGAAACCCGATCGCAAGCGGTTTGCCTTTGTCAATTATCTCAAGACGTTGCAGGAGGAGGAAGACCAATCTCTGGCTCTCAAAGGGCGCGGTGCGTTTGGCACAGAGATGCAAACGGCCTCTAATGCTGCTGTGGAAGAACGGATCTATGATGTGGCAAAACGGCTATTTGAAGCTCTGAAACAACAGAAACAGAGTTAAGGAGATTTCTGAGAAAGAAGATACCGCTGCACGGGCGAAGCATTCGGGCAATGACTTTCTGGTCAATTCATAAGTTTATCTGCCGAATGCTTCGCCCCTACCTCTCTTGGTATAATCTTTCCTAGAAGTAGCCTAAATAGCTGCTTGACTTACCCAGATGTGCAAAAAAGCCGACGACTTCTATTGATAACTCAGTAGAAGCTCATTTGGAGGATTTGCGCTATGTCCTGCCCACTGAATTCCCTCGGTCAACCGCTTTGCCATATTACTCCTCATCCCGATCGCCCCAGCGAGAGCTTTTGCACTCACTGCCGCCAACGATTCCACCAAGGGTCAGGGAACTGGTTAGGAGTGGCGATCGGGCTACTGGTTACTGTTTTGGTTATCAGTCGATTTGTAGAACCTGCTGCTCCCCCTAACCAAGCTACCCCCACCCCCATTGAACAAAAAGTGCCTGCGTCTACGTTGGGGCTTTAGACGTTTAAGACCCATCAAAATCATCGCTTCGTGACCCCTGAACCTGCCCCTGGCAGGTTTTTTTAATCAGGCAAGTTTCTCCTGAATTTGCAAAACCTTGGGCATTGATGGTGATAAAGATGTAACTAACAGAACCACCTCAGAGGAAACCTATGGCAACTACGTTAGACTTTCTCGCTCAGTGCCTCGATCGCCGAGGTTGGACCTATGAACTCGATCGGGCCCAGAACCACATTGTCACTGGTGTAAACGCCGAAAATGTTGACCGTTTCATCGTTCTGTTGCAGTTGAGCGAAGCGGGAGAGTTTTTACAGTTTGTGGCTCCCCAACTGGTGCGGGTGAAAGACCACGTTTACAAAGGTGTGGTGTTCAAACCCTGCTCAACATTAGCTATCAGGTGAAGTTGCTGCGGTTTGAGTATGACCCGACGGATGGCGAAGTCCGCGCTGCCATCGAACTGCCTTTGGAAGATGCACCCCTGACGGAGCGGTTATTCGATCGCTGCTTGAGTGGGTTGATTCAGCTAGTGGATCAGCAGGCGATGCCCCGCATCAAAACTGTGCTGGCGACGGGGGAAGACCCTGGACACAAAGACCTGACGGCTCTGCTGGCTGAGGGGATGCCTGCTGAAATGATGGCTCTGCTAGAACAGGTACTGGCTGCTGCCAAACGTCAGCAATCGTAGAGGTTGGTTTTCATTTAGGGGAAGTTTGGGGGTTGGGGGAACCTCGTTCCTCCACTCCCGAAAAATTAATGGCAGTGATTGTCGCCGCCAAGGGAAAACTTAGCTGATAATGAGTCATTGGCTTCCAGGTACTACCGATGCCTCACTATCTCAGCGATACTGCCCTTCAC
>JARCMD010000541.1 GCA_030248885.1 Leptolyngbyaceae cyanobacterium MP9P1.79
CCCTTTCACCCTCCCCCCTTTTCTCTCCCCTCAATCTCACTCAACGGCAACAACAGCGTCTCCTCAATCTCTTGCCGCACCTCCCGACTGACATAGCACTCGCTGTTGAGACAATCCACCAGCAATTTATTTGCCTCGTAGTAATCTTGCAGGCGCTCTTTTTGCGCCTCACTGAACTGCCAATCGTGCCCGATGTTGCGATGCTCAATCATCACGGCTCGAAGTTCGGTTGCCCAGGCTGCACCATTTGCCTGCCACCATTGGTCGCGATCGGCTCCAGAGAGGGATTCAGCGGGTAATCGATCGCGCAACTCTTGCAACGCAAGTTGCAATTCGAGGTCGCGGGCGAGGTTGAGGGCGAGGTCGTGGGCGAGGTCGTGGGCGAGGTCGTGGGCGAGGGCGAGGTAAAAAGCTCTAACTGCGGCGGATTTATAGGGAACCTTGACCGACTTTGCCTTCTCATTGACCCACTGCAAAAACCGCTGCAACTGCTCATCCCCTTTCAGCAATTGATCAATCTGAGCCTTCATCAGCCGCAACAGTTCATCCGCATCGGAGAGATGTTGCACCGCTAGCAAAAACACCTCCCGCCAGCGTTTCTCGGTGATGTGGGTGACCAATGCCCCTAAATCCCGGCTCGCCGCAAACGCCCGCGCTGTAAAATATTCATGAAACGTTAGATGGGAAAAGGAATAAATGCCCTGGGCCCGCTCCACCAATAGCCCATGCTGGGCCTCAATGGATTTCAACACTGCGGCGCTGTCCACCTCTAGGGCGGCGGGGTTGGCATTGGGCAAGTTCTGGATGTAGTGGGCAATCAGCCCCACTGCCTCGCGCTGCTTAAAGAAGTAGTTCCCCGCCTCAAAGGTGGTGCGGGCCAATCGGCTGAGCAAATCTTCCTTCCGCTTCAGCGACAGCCCTTTATAGACCTGACCGCGCTCAATATTGCGCTTCACATCCCACTTGGTTAGCAACACATCCACTCCCCGCCCATAGAGTTCGGCCCGATTGCTGGGGAAGCTGCCCGCCTCCTCAGACACTAAACACAACAGGGTCAGCAGCAGGGGACTGCCTGCCAGTTCTCGGATCGGTTTCTCTGCCTTTAGCTTGCTTAAAAATTGCTCCGCCTTCACCGTGTCGTCTTTGTGCTGGAACCATTTCTGCACAAAATCCGCAATTTGCGCCTCGTTAAAATCCGTAACCTCCACCTCCGTGAATTGCTCAAAGCTATACTCTCGCGCCGCAATCCGACAGGTGATCACAAACTGATTGCTGGGAAACTGGCGGGAAAATTGCTCAATCTGTCGCAACACCCGGTTGGCATCCGCGTCTCGTACCTCATCCAACCCATCCAGGAACAAAAGCGCCCGCCCCGATTGGAATAGGGTCTTCAGGCTCTCGACTCCCTTACCTAGGATCTGTTGACTGCAATACTCCAGCACTTCCGGTTGTTTCGGCTCTTCAGCAAACTCCTTCAGAGTGATGAAAAAAGGCACACGGTCTCCCTGAAACCTACCCCCAATACACTGCATCGCCAAATGCTTGAGAAAGGTAGTCTTGCCTGCCCCCGGCTTCCCCAAAATCATCAGCTTTGAGAATTTTGCCACCGCCTCCAGTCCCGGCACTCGCTTTTCCTTCACATCCCCAATGCAGAAGCGATCGAAGTTCGCCAAGGAAGCACCCTGCATCAGTTCCGCAATTTCTCGCCCCCTGCGCCCCGTAATCTTTTCCAAAATATTGACATCGGTGTAGATACTATCAAGGCCGATCGGGCTGGTCATATCCAGCACCTTCATGTGACCGCAGCGCTGTTCGATTAATGGCTTAATTTGCTGCCTCAATTGCCCTACTAAAGCTTCAATATCTCGGCTTTGCTCACTGCTCTCTGGTTGGGTTTCTACAACTTCTTCCAGCTTCAAACCCAAAAGATGACAAAGCTCTTCAAACGTAGAACGCTCGATCGTCTCACCTCTGAGTAATCGAGTAATCGGCTGACGGGTTTGCAGACCTAGTTGCTCTTTGAGTTCCTCTTGCTTCCAGTTATCTCGCTTGATGGCTTTGCGGATAATCTGGATTCCTTCAGCCGATGCCCGTAGCGATCGTCCTGTCATGCTCGCACCAAAACGGTTTAATTGTTTTTACTTTAATTCATGCAACTCATGCAAGTCACGCACCGGATGTCACGCACCCCTCCACCAAGCTGAAGAAGTCGATTTTCTAAAGGACTTCTATGAAACCCTCCCCCTTCAAACAATGGCAATCCGTACTCGAATTTGCCGTTGTTGGCCTCGCCACCTGCCTGAATCCCCAAGCCGTCGTGCTGCTGTTTCTGCTCAAGCTCAGCTTTCAGGTACTGTGGGCGATCGAAGACAGCGCGACTGAAGAAGAGGCGATCGACCCTCCCATCAACGATATCTCGTCCGTGCTGCTCATCAAGCTCTACCTATTTCAGATATCGCAGGCGATCGAGGCAGAATGAACCTTCATCCTCCCGCCCCTGATTCCAAAGGATGCCAATTAAAACATTATCCTGAAGTATGGGTAGGGGCGAAGCATTGGGCAGATAGCCTCTGCAAATGTCCAAAAATCCTTGCCCCAATGCTTCGCCCTCAGCGCCACGCCACACAACCCAAAATGATCAGCGATTCGGGTTTAATCCAGCCAAGGCGAAGCGATATATCTTGGAAGGGTGAAGCGGTGCTATGTCCCGGAAGGGCAAAGCATTGGGACGATAACCTTTGGATTCATTCAAGATCTTTTGCCCAATGCTTTGCCCCTACATTGCTTGGTATAATCTTTTTCAAAATCTCGGCACTTCCCCAGTCCTTCATTTATTCGGTTTAACCATGATCGCCCAACCGCAACCCCACCTCACCCCCGCAGAATACCTGCAACTGGAGGAACATAGCGCCCTCAAACACGAGTATATTGACGGGCAAATCTACGCCATGTCCGGGGCAACCGATGCCCATGTGACAGTTGCCCTCAACCTCGCCAGTGCCCTACGCAGCCACGTCCGGGGTTCCGGTTGCCGCGTCTACATCGCCGACATGAAAGCCAGAATCGACTCCCTCAATCGGTACTACTACCCCGACATCCTGGTGACCTGTGACCCCCGCGATCGGGACACTCCCCTAGAAAAACGCTTCCCTCGCCTGATTGTGGAAGTTCTATCCGATACAACCGAGGCCTTCGATCGGGGCGACAAATTCACAGATTATCAAGAACTTACCAGCCTGCAAGAATATGTTCTAATCAACACCAAACGTAAACGGGTGGAATGTTTCCGGCGTAATCCAGATAGATTTTGGGTTTTGCAATCTTATACCGAGCAACAGGAAACCTTTCATTTGGAAAGCATTGATTTCACAGAGGCGATCGAGTCCCTCTACGAAGATGTGATATTTGCATAGCGATCGTCAATAAGATAAGTTCAAGATGGGGTAGGGGCGAAGCATTCGGCAAAAGTCCCCGACTGAGTTCCAAAGCGTTTTGCCCGAATGCTTCGCCCTTCCGGGCTACTCTATCGAGTCGAACACTAAAATAGGCAGGGTGTAGAGGTCAACGTCTACTATGGCAAAAACAATTGAAGCAACCATTCAGCATCACGCAGGCCCCAACTCCTTTAGTCGAGGAGAAGATTATTACAAACGGGGAGCCGTCACCGATGTGATCCAACGAGGCAATACCATTTATGCCGACGTAGAAGGCAGTAATGTTGACCCCTATCGCGTCAGTCTTCAGGTCGATGCGGGGGGCATCACCTCCGTCGGCTGTACCTGTCCCTATAGCTTTGGCGGCTGGTGTAAACATATCGTGGCAGCCGCTTTAACCTGGGCGCGGCAACCCGATCGCGTGGAACTTCGCCCCACCTTACCCCAATTGTTAGAGCGACTGGATCACCCGCAAACCCAGCAACTAGTGCAGGCATTGGTGGCAGCACACCCTGACTTGATAGATATCGTCGATCGCCAAGTCCTGCTGCTGTCTAACCCCGCTCCACCCACATCAGGGACTACACCCCGGCGGCAAACTCCCCTGGATGTCACTCCCTTTCGGCGACAGGTGAAACAGATTTTGCGAGAAGGGGGCGATCGTTAGAGGAAGGTTATGAAGATGATCCCTTCACTGATGGCTTGCTGCAAGTGATTGAGCAAGCCTTAGCCTTTGCCAGAAATAACGATGGAAATAGCGCCATTGCCATCTTGGAAGCAATTACGGTTACTTGTATAGACGAATGGGATGACATCAGTGACTACGGAGGAGATTCCTTTGGCATTGCCGAGTCGCTGAATGCAGCCTGGACCGAAGCCATCTTGAGTGCTGAACTTGTGCCAGCCGAAGTCGTGGATTTGCAGGTGAATTTGTCAGCTTGGCAAGAGGCGCTGGATACAGATTTTTCCATGAGTTTAGCCGCATTGCAGCAGGGCTGGACAGATCCAGACCTACAACGAGCCTTGCAAGGAGAGGACTATGCTAATCCAGAGGAGGTGGATCTACTCTTCGCCGACGAGTTGGCCTTGATTCGGCTACAGATTCTCGATCGACAAGGACGGCAACAAGAGTATTTGAACCTGGCACGAGCAGAAGGGTTGATGTTGCAATATCTGACGCGACTAGCAGAGATGGGCAACATTGATGCCGCCATGACCGCTGCCCGATCGCAAATGGCAACGGCTGAAGAAGCATTCGCCCTAGCAAAAACCCTGCGAGAAAGTAATCATTTACCTGAAGCATTGGAAATCGCTCAAGCCGGATTGCCCTTGCCTGGAACATCTCGTTACAACCTAGCTAGTTGGACGAGTGAACTGGCGGCTGGCTTAGGACATCAAGATCTTGCCCTAGAGTCGAGCCAGCTTGCCTTTGAGCTTCATCCCAGTTTTGCCAACTACCAACAGGTCGCCCAATTCGCCTCCAACCATTGGGATACGGTGAAACCAGATTTGCTCAAGATTCTACGCCAATCTGAGAATTGGGGCGCACCGAATGCGAAAGTGGATATCTTCCTGCATGAGGGAATGATCGAGGATGCCATGCAAGCCGTGCGCTCTGACAATTACTACCGTTCTGAGTTAGTGAATCGCGTCATGCAAGCCGCTATTCCCACTCATCCCGATTGGGTGATTGAATCTGCCCGCGAACGAGCCGAACCGATTATGGAGCAGGGCAAAGCCGATCGCTATCAAGACGCAGTGAATTGGTTGAAACAGGCAAAAGCGGCATACCTTCAAGCAGAACAGCAGGCTACATGGATGACCTATTTCAGCCAATTGAAATCCAAATACAGTCGCAAGCGCAAACTCATGGACTTATTCAACCAATTGCGATAACAATAGTTCGGACAGTTTTGCGATAGCTAGCCCTCATCCCCAACCCCTTCTCCCAGAACGGGAGAAGGGGAGCCGGATTGAAGTCCCTCTCCCAAGAGGGGAGAGGGATTTAGGCTTCGACGTGAGCGCTCAGCCGAACGGTGAGGGTCTATACTGGCTGTACAATAGGGTTTCCAGCACCCCCACAAAAATCCGAGGTATTGGAAATAATTAATGCGGATAAAAGGACTTGAACCTTCACTCCTTTCGGAACTAGAACCTAAATCTAGCGCGTCTGCCAATTCCGCCATATCCGCATAGCTGTTAGCCTTAAGCTGAGGCTTAACCATGATAGCAAAGTCAAGCGAGAAATGATGGCAGTCACCACTCTAATTAGAGAATGTTTGTAAACACAAATTGCACCCCGATCCGCCCCCTTTTCATGTATGCCTGAAAGGCTTTAAGGCCCCAATTCTGGGGGACTTTGAACAAAAACGGCTCGAAAGCCCCTCAGAATTGGGGGGTTGGGGGGCAAGTGCAAGATTACACATTAATTTACAAACACTTTCTTACAAGCTAGCGTGGGCCATCTGCTTGTGATCGAGCAGTTCAGTCAACAATTTAGCTGGGGTTTGGTTGTGGGGATAGGCAAAGGCGTGGCGAAATGCCGCTTCCTGACAGGCTTGTAGCTGTTGAAAGCCAATGATGTCCTGGGTCAACAAACTTTCATACTCAAAGGGAAGCCGGACATTGTGTAAACCCGCATTATCTGTGCTGATGGCAATATCTACGCCAGCCTCAAAGCAACGATCGAACACTACCTTCAACTGCCGCAAATCACTCAAAGTCCCTGTTTTTAAGTATGTCGTGGGGCACACTTCCAGGCACTGGCGACGATCGGCCACACTTTTCAGCAATTCAGGATACAGCAACGGAATTTGAATCCCGTGGCCAATTCGCATCAAATAAGGCAACAACTCTGGGTAGCAGCCCGATTTGGTTTCGTAGAGGTGTCCCGTGGTGTTGAGTCCCAGGGAACGGGCATAGCTGTAGAGCGTGATAAATTCATCCAAGCGATCGGCATACTGGGCATCTCCACCCGCCAAATCAACACCACACACATACTCTGGAGTTTGAGCCGCTAGGTCTACGATCGCCCGATTCACCTCGTAGGGCAACCGAGAGTGCATACACAAAATCTGACTCGTGACGATCGGATATTCGCTCAACTGGCTGGACTTCCCTACAACTTGCACAATCTCCGCCATTTGCTCAATGCGTTGCGATTGGCTCAGATGCTCTGGCGTTCGCAAGTACGGCGTGTAGCGCAACTCCAAATAAGCCAAATTCTCAAAAATATAAGCCCCGCGAATCAACCGATACACAAAATAGGGCAATGTGTCGATCGTCTGCACTTTTTCCACCAAGGTGTGGAGTTCCAAATACTCATCCAACGTATTCCGAGGACGGGTGTAGAATTCCTCAAACTCTGGATAATTAGGGAAGCGATCGGCTAAATCAGCATTACTCCGCTGAAAGTAGCGCCAGAGGACGCGGGGAACAACCGAACCGCCTAAATGACGATGTAGCTCAGCATGTAAAGTCACAAGTGCCTCAGTTGAAACAGAACTGATCTCAACTATAAACAAATCTTCACAAAACCGTCTCATTCTTGAAGGTTATGTAAAAAGTAGAGTACGACCTCCCCTAGCAAATAATTCAAACTCCTAAGTTTTACAACCTGCTTCGTAGAGTTCTAAGTTTTGCTCACAGAGTTCAAAGATATACCGCAGCCGTCCCAGTAGCAACGCCATGTCCCCGATTGAATAGAGGGGAGTTTCGTAAACTTCCTCTGTGGGGGCGAGTCGATAGAATTGACAGCCTTCGCCATTTGTTACAATGCCCAATACATCAATAGGGCGGTCGGCCTGACGGTTTTGCCATTGGCAGGCTTGCAGTTCCACCAAGCACTGAGCTAAACCCTGTTCAAAGTCGTCCTTTTTAGCTTCAATAATGCAAAGCAAAGGGATGTCTAAGTACCGTTTACGTTCGGCAATCAGGTAATCAACATATCCAGCAAGCGTGTCGCTTTCTAACTGAGCGCCTTTCCAAATTTTTAAGCGATCGATTGTGACCAACGCTTCTTCGCAAATCGCGTCAATCAGGAGCTTCTTAGATTCCTCGTAGCTTTGCAGATCAAATAGACGCTGGAGTCGTTGCAGGCGTTCTTGAAAAAAGGCACTCTGCTCAACGGGGTTAGCGTCTAGCGTCCAGGGAATCAAGTCAGTGAGATTGAGTTGCTTGAAGGCATCAATATAGCTAAAGCTGGAAAAGTTTTTCTTTTTAGACCTTGGGATTTTGAGACGTATCATTAACTAGCAGGTACTCCTCGTTAGTAGGCTGTAGTTTCATTGCGAAAAAAGCTATGTCAGTAAGTCTGCCCTTGCAAGAGCAGTACAGAATGACATTGATTCACGCTACTAAGGCATAGGTGAGGCAGGGGCTGGGGTGGGCTGAGACTGACGCAACAACTCCAACTGGCGGGCCCGAAACTGAGCCGCTGCATCGTTAAGTCCTTGTTGCTGCTCCGCTTTAAACTCTGCTGAGTTGCGGATATTGCCCAAATTAGCCCGATGAATCAGATCCAGTATTCCTCCCATTTGTCCACCGGATGAGTTGGAGAAAATATCGCGGCTGCCATCTTGAGGCTTAAAGTCCTGGAGAGGATTCACCGTAGGAGTTTGGGCTAAGGTGGGCCGGGCTAAAAACAGTGACAGAAAGCCAACACTGGCTACTAATCCCAAGGCAATTCGAGCAGCGGGTTTGGCAAAGGCGATCGTGGTTTTAACGTGCATAGTGAATAATCTCCGCAGTTCAGATTTATACAGGTCGAGTAAGGTGGGTCAACTAATCTACTTCTACTAACGATTCTATGGGGAATCACTCTGTTCAAGACAGACGAAATTGGCATGGGTTTGGTTCATATATCGCCGATCGCCCCTCAAGGACTACCCCAAACTGCGCCGCAACAGGGGTTGGATACCTACGAGGGCCACAATATCAAATCCAATCAACACAAGTAGCGCCCCGCCAAGAGTGACAGCGCCCCAAGGAGCTTGCAACACAATGTTACTGAAGGCCCAATCACTGTGTAAATAGATATGGCGAATGGGTTCGATCGCATAGCTCAAGGGGTTTAGAGTGGCCACAATCTGCAACCACTTGGGCATAAACGCGAGGGGAGCAAGGGCGGTGCTAGCGAACAGTAGCGGCAAATTAGTGACAAAAATTACGGCAATGAGTTCGATATGACCCGGCAGCGCGAAGGTTAAGCCTAGGCTGATCGCCGTTACACCCAGAACGAGCAACAACACAATCAGGGCAACCAATCCCAATCCCAACAGGTTAGGCAAGCCTGCTCCCAGGAGGGCGATCGCCGCCACAATCACCGCAGTTTGCACCAAGCTTAGAGTGGTGATAAAGAGGGCAGAGGCCAGCACGATCGAGAAGCGAGAAGCCAAGGGAGCCACCAAAAGTCGATTGAGAAAGCCAAATTCCCGATCGAACATCACAGGCAGCCCCGCATTCAGCGCGCCCCCAAAAGCCGTGAATACAATCACGCCTGCCCCCAGAAATTGTCCGTAGCTCTGGCTTTCACCAAACAAGCCACGGGGAGCATTCTGAAAGAGTGCCCCAAATAAAACCAACCACATCACGGGTTGAATCAGTCCGGCAACTAGGGTAGAAGGACGACGTTGGAGCTGAATGAAAAGGCGACGGGTAAGCGCCAGGGTTTCTTGGATGAAGTCGGCGAGGAAGGAGGGCGGGGCGACTGGGGCTGAACTCGCTCCCGCTTGTCGCACTAGGCTAGGATCTGGAGTGGCTTCAGGTTTGAATGGAGTAATGGTACGGCTCATGACAGACTTCCTAAATATTTTTTGTAAATTTTTCTGAAACTCTAACGCATATTTTGCTTGCGTTCGGCTTTGGGATCACGACTACTCGCCGCCGCCAACTCTGCATCCAGCAAGGTTCGTCCCGTTGCAGCTAGGTAAACATCATCCAAGCTAGGGCGCGATTGGGCAATGCCAAAGGTGGGCAAACCTGCTTCTCGCAGCGCTTGTTGCACCGTAGACAAGGCTTCACTCTGGGCACTGACGACCAGATTCAATGAATTTCCTTGGGCAGCATTGATAATTACGTCTTGCACTCCAGAGAGAGATTGCAGTAGGGTCTTGGCAGTTTCAGCTTCTTCTAAAGGGGAAAACTCTCGCAGGCGCAACGTGATCCGATCGCCACCCACTCGGTCTTTCAGTTCTGAAGGCGTACCCCCAGCAATCACCAAGCCGCGATCGATAATCGCCACATGATCCGCCAAGGCATCAATTTCTTCCAGGTAATGGCTGGTAATCAACACCGTTGTGCCTGCTTCGCGCAACTGGCGCAGGAAACTCCACACCGTAACTCGGCTCTCAATGTCTAACCCCACGGTTGGCTCGTCTAGCACCAACACATCAGGCTGGTGCAGCAACCCAGCGGCTAAGTCAAGGCGCTTACGTAGCCCACCAGAGTAGGAACCTGTCTTTTTATCTGCCCACTCTTGCAAGTCCAACAGGTCAAGCATTGTCTCAATGCGCTGCTTCCCGTGGGCAGAGGGTAAATGGTAGAGCGCCGCTTGAAGTTGCAACAACTCACGCCCGGTCAGCACTTTGTCGAGGGCTACTTCTTGGGCGACATACCCCAAGCGCTGCCGAGCTATCCTCGGTTGCTCCACTACGGAAACCCCAGAAACCTCAATCTGCCCAGCATCAGGTTGAGCCAAGGTACACAGACACCGCAGCGTTGTCGTTTTCCCTGCGCCATTGGGCCCCAATAGCCCAAAGATCTCTCCGGGTTGCACCTGAAGCGATACATCTTGGACGGCGATCGTCTTCCCGTAGTGCTTCTGGAGATGCTGAATCAAAATGGCAGGAGCCATAAGCCTTACCTTTTATGGATACGAACTGGTTAAATCCTCTTCATTTTAATCAATACTTCGGACAGTTTTTGTGGAGGTGCTGGGAACGTTGTTGTACAGCCAATATAGACCCTCACCCTAAATCCCTCTCCCAACAGAAGCTTGCTATTACCAACATTTTTGAGAAATCTTCGATTTCTCAAAAATGTGAATTCTA
>JARCMD010000542.1 GCA_030248885.1 Leptolyngbyaceae cyanobacterium MP9P1.79
ATTGACCTACAGAAGCACAGAAATCAAAAACGAGTTTATTGTTTTCTTTGGTAACTACTCAGCCTGCCCTCACCCTAAATCCCTCTCCCCAGGGAGAGGGACTTCAATCCGGCTCCCCTTCTCCCTGGGGAGAAGGGGCTGGGGGATGAGGGCAGTCCCCACATTATGTTAGAAGCCTGAATAGTTACCTTCTTTGTTCTGCATAGCGCTTCAATTCCCTGGACATTCGCCGCAAGCCTTGCTGCTCCTCTTGGCGAATCCATGGCAGCGTTAGCCGAGTCAGCCAGCCAGACAAATGTTCTTGGTGGATGTATTTGGTGCAATTGCCGATATCTTGGAGTTCAAACACATGCTCACTCTGGAATCCTGGCATCTGGGAAAACCACTGTAAACAAACTCCAGAGTCTACCAAGGTGACCACAGGCTGAAGCTCCACCTCCTCTGCTCCAGGAACGCGCTTCAGTGATAGAAATACCTCTTGTCCTACCTCAAAGGGTTGCTGGGGGGCGCGATCGTACAAAAAGGTATTCCAGTACAGCCACTTTTCTTTGTGAAATAAGATTTTCCACACCCGCTCCTTTGGTGCATCAATTTCAATGGCGGTGTAGAGGGTAGGCATGGAACGAGGTGGGGAACATCAATCACTCAAAGCCTACCGCCGAAGTTTTTTGAGGGCGTTCTGTACTTTCTGATAATCCTGCGATCGGCCCTGTTGGCGAAAGAGTTCAGCGGCCTTTTGCAAATCTTGGATCGCGCCCTTTTTGTCTCCTTGGGCAGCGCGAATGCTCCCCCGATTCCCATAGGTTTGAGCCAGTTTGGGATTCAATTTAATGGCTTGGTTGAAATCGCTGAGCGCCCCCGATCGATCGCCCACATCAGCCCGGATGAGTCCGCGATTGTTGTATGCCGCAGCAGAATTAGGATTCAACTTAACGGACTGATTCAGGTCGGCGATCGCCCCCTGCTTGTCTCCTAACCGACGCTTCAACCGGCCGCGATTGTCGTAGGCATCGGCATAGGTGGGGTCAAGCTTCAGGGCTTGGTTGTAGTCTGCCAGTGCGCCCTTGGTATCCCCCACATCACCACGGGCATTGCCGCGATCGTTGTAGACGGTGGCACTGGGCGCGATCTTTAGTGCTTGTGTAAAATCGGCAATGGCACCCTGCTTATTTCCTTGGGCAAAGCGCAACATGGCGCGGTTGTAGTAGGGCTTGGCAAAATTGGGGTTGAGCTTAAGGGATTGGTCAAAGTCAGCCATCGCGCCTTGCCGATCGCCCAGGTAAACCCGCGCTGCTCCGCGACCGTTGTAGGCTTCTGCATTGCGGCTATCCAGCTTCAAGGCTTGATTGAAGTCAGCGAGTGCGCCTTTAAAGTCACCATTTTTACCCTTGGTGATGCCGCGTTTAACGAAATCTGTGGCGGTCGTTTGGGCCAGGACACGAGCCACCAAAGGGTGTGGAGCAGAGGGAGGGGCGATCGGCACTTGGGCGGCAAAGCTAGGAGAAACGCTTACCAACAGAGCCGCTAACCCAGACAAAACTGTAAAATGCTGAAGTTTAAGCGTCATGGGCCAATTACTTGCACTGAATTGAGTTGAAAACAGACTCAACGTTTTCTTGGGCACGTTCTCCATTGGCGATCAGCAATACAATTCGTTCGCTCTCTTTGAACCGAGCGGAAGCCTCATAGCTGACAGCGGGTAGCTCTTTTCCCGCAACGGTCATTTTTCCAGTTTGGACAGCGACAGCCACAGGTTGTCCACAAAGTTGCTTATTTTCGGTTTTCCGATCGGCTGTGTCCAAGATGCCCTCCATCTCCTTTTCGCTTAAGTCTTGCCATGAGTTCATATCCACTTGTTTGCTCCTGGGTGGTTGAGACGGTGCGTCTGGTGAAGAGGAGGACGGAGATGCGGCTACTCCGTCTACAGCAACCACTGTGAGAACGAGATCGGGGGGCTTGGTGCTGCTCCCCACCTGGGCAACTTTGATCGGGCCGATATTGAAATTCTTCAAACCCACCTCTCCGCCTGGAATGGTGTAATCCGCCATGCTCTTGGCTGTCTTTAGAGATTCTTTGGGATCAACGACTTTATTTGCAAAGAAAACTGCTCCCCCCACTAGGGCAGCAATCACCAATGCACCCAGTAAAAATAGCCCCCCGCAGCCGATCGCTAGCCACTTGAGGGCGTTGAAAGGCTTTGGTTGGGGTTGTCCAGGATTTACCACCGAATTACTCCTTATTTATAGAAATAGGTTGATTTTATCACTTGCACCTATTGATAGGGGGTAAGCACAACCTGCTCAAAGCGGCTCCTGCTTAAAGCCTCTAGCTTTGCCGGAGGTTGTAGCTCCACCGTTCCCATTGCACCATCACCCATTTATCAGGCGCTATTAGGCTCTCTAGCTTCATAGCTCAACTCTACTTTGTTTACCTGACTCTCCTGGTTTTTGTTGATAAGTGTCGCTTATCAGCAAGAATCCTCAACACTCTGGGATTTTTACGGGAGTGAAAAGAGGATCGAGAGATACTCTTTTCACAGATAAGTCGGGAGAGCCGGTTACCTTTATCTTAAGGCGTGTCATCATTTAAATCTGGAATGTAGTCAGAGCAAGGCTTTCATGGCTACCCATCAAAAACAAGCTCAAGGCTAGAATCCAGACTCCGTGAGGAATACCAGCCAATTGATGACATGTCCTAGTAACAAACTCTTTTTACAGACTTCAGGAAACTAGCAAGCAGGGAGTGTAGATTAGCGTACTACTCAACTCATATGCTGCAAATTGTTCCCCAGCTCGTACCTTTAGCTACTTTCCCTTAGCCAAGGTTTCTCAGGGCTACTGCCTTTCCTGAGAAAACCTTGTGATTAAGTTTCCGGTTGAACCTGGGCAGACACTGAACTTACTACAGGGAACTCCATCCCATGATCGCCAGTCTTCGACTAAAGGGAATACTAACAGCACAGAGTTCTGAGTCGAGTCTACTTGTGATCCACAGCAACTGAGACAATCACCATGCCAGCAACATCCTTCTACGCTGATGCAAACTATCACGATACCTCTGAAGCGGATCTATCGGAACGGCTGGATGCTCCCAGTTTTCGTTTAAGTCGTGCCACTGATGAGGATGACCCCAGCTCTGATGAACTGGGTGACTCAGATGTAGATTACGCTAGCACGGCTGCCCTGCATAAAGTTGCAAGTCGGCGAACCACTGATTTGGTACGGCTCTACCTGCAAGAAATTGGTCGAGTCCGGTTGCTGGGGCGCGATGAAGAAGTCTCAGAAGCCCAAGCGGTGCAACGCCACATGCGACTTATCGAAATGCGGAATGAGGCAGCAACCCAGACCGATGGCTTGATCAGTCAATATGTTCGCCTCATCCATGTTCATGATTGCCTTGCGTCGCATCTGGGTCACCGTCCCTCTTTCGAGCGTTGGGCCGCAGAGGCAGGGGTGTCCTTGGTTGATTTGAAACCAACCTTGTTAGCAGGAAAACGCCATTGGGCAGAGTTGGCAGGGATCACCGTGGAGGAGTTGGAGCAGATCCAGACTCATGGTGTTCGTGCTAAAGAACACATGATTAAGGCGAATCTGCGGCTAGTAGTCTCAGTTGCCAAGAAATACCAGAACCGGGGGCTAGAGTTACTAGACCTGATTCAAGAAGGCACGTTGGGATTGGAACGGGCAGTCGAAAAGTTTGATCCCACGAAAGGATACCGCTTCAGTACCTATGCGTATTGGTGGATTCGTCAGGGGATCACGCGGGCGATCGCCACCCAAAGTCGCACAATCCGCCTGCCAGTTCACATCACTGAAAAGCTCAACAAAATCAAAAAGGCACAACGCAAGATTTCCCAGGAAAAAGGTCGGACTGCCACGATCGAAGATATCGCGGGAGAACTGGACATGACCGCGCCCCAGGTCAGGGAAGTGCTACTGCGAGTGCCCCGATCGGTCTCCCTCGAAACAAAGGTGGGTAAGGAAAAAGATACTGAGCTAGGCGACCTTCTGGAAACGGAGGAAGTCTCGCCGGAAGAAGTGCTGATGCGAGAAGCACTGCGGCGGGACTTGCAACAGTTGCTGGATGATCTAACCAGCCGTGAGCGCGATGTGATCCAAATGCGTTTTGGCTTGGATGATGGGCATCCCTACTCCCTGGCAGAAATTGGCCGGGCGCTGGACTTGTCCCGGGAACGAGTGCGACAAATTGAGGCCAAGGCGCTCCAAAAGTTACGCCAACCCAAGCGCCGCAATCGAGTCCGCGACTACCTGGAGTCATTGGGTTAAGGAGATTTCCAGAAAAGTTTATACCAGGAAATGTAGGGGCGTTCGCGTAGCGTGTGCTTTGCACTTAGCATTTGGGCAGTGATCTTTTGAATTGACTAACAGATCACTACCCGAATGCTTCGCCCGTGCAACAGAGAAATTTTTCTCAGAGATCTCCTTAGGAGATCTCTGAGAAAAATTTCTCTGTATGGGAATCAACGAGGTTCGTTGTTAAGGTTATTCTCAATAAGGTGATTTTCTTGAAAATCAAGTCAGGATTGTGTATCCTTCTCAATAAAGGCGCATTATTGAGAATAAAGTTATGCCTCTCTACACAACTGACTCCCTAAAAGCTGAACTAAATGAAAAGGGCTGGCGCTTAACTCCCCAGCGAGAAACAATTCTGAAGATTTTTCAAAATCTGCCAGAGGGCAATCACCTGAGTGCTGAAGATCTCTTTGACCTGCTGGAAAGCCAAGGTGAGCAAATTAGTCTCTCTACGATTTACCGCACCTTGAAATTGATGGCGCGGATGGGCATCCTGCGGGAACTGGAATTGGCAGAAGGTCACAAGCATTATGAGATCAACCAGCCCTACCCCTATCACCACCATCATTTGATTTGCGTTCGATGCAACAAGACGATCGAGTTCAAAAGTGATGCGGTGCTGAAGGTGGGCACTAAAACCTCACAAAAAGAGGGCTATCATCTGCTAGATTGCCAGTTGACGATTCATGCGGTTTGCCCTACATGCCAACGATCGCTCTTGCCGCTTTAAAAATTAGAGAATTGGGACAAAATAAATTGCCGACCAAAATTTACGAGATGGGTATGCTCGTTTACCCATCCTACCCAGATGGCATTTTACTAAACTGCCAGTCTCTGATGGTTTTTAGCCTGAAATAGAAAGATTGACCTCAGGTTCGGGGTCAGCCTTCAAGGGCGGCCGCAGGGCTAGGTAGGCGGCTGGTCCCAGTACTGGAATGAGGGAAACGAGCCAAAAGACCGCCGAATTCCGGAGATTACGCCGAGCCATGTCGTCACCCAAAAGGGTAGGAAATAGTAGAGTCATCAGGCAAAAGTCTAGACTCATGACGTGGATAAACCGGCTGGTGCGCCACTGTTGCACGAAATCGTTCCAGTCGCCATTGGTGAAACCATAGACAACTAGAGCAAAGGCTCCGATCGCCACTAGCGCCCCTGTCCAGCGAGAATCGAGGAGATTGATTAACCAACCCTTCTTCCCTGAAAATTCCTGATTCGGGTCTCGCAATGCTAGATAGGGGAGTAGCGCAAAGGCACCTAGAGCAAAGGAACCCAGCACGAAGACCCACGCCTTCAATTTCTGCATTCTGCCATCGATAAACAGCAACGCACTGTAAATCACGGGGAAGACTCCCATGATATTAAATAAGGCACTCACTAGCGGATTAATCCCTTCCCAATGCCCTGTGGACAAGTCTTGAATCAGGGACAGGGTTTCTGGTCGATCGGGAGGTGCTAGCAGCGTTGCATAGGCCACAAAGCCAGCCCAAAGCGCCCAAAGTGCAATTTTTCTGCTCATGTTTTGTGTGCGAATGCTTACTACGCTCCTCTACTAATGTAACGATCGCAACCGCTGGTGTCTCTTTTTATCTCTATTTTTCTAAGGTTTTCCTAGTGCAGCTTGGCAGAAGTTTCTAACCAGTTATGGGGATTGTTTTGAGTTTTGAGTGCTGCTCAGTTATTTCTACCAGCCTGCACTAGGTTCTTAGGGGGTGGGAACGTAAAAAGAGGATCGAAATCTTACCGACAATTCGGGGAAGCCGATTTTTTAAGGGGCGAGGAAGGATGTAAGGTGCGGCACTTTAGATTGTGCTGGGGCAGTTTCTGGGAGAGGTGGGCGCAGGCAGAGATAGGCTAGGGGTCCGAGAAGCGGCAGTAGGGCGATCGGCCAGAACCTCCGCCGATCTCGCCAACCCCGGCGCGCCATGTCATCTCCTAGCAGGAATGGAAATACTAAACAAAGGGAGCAAAAATCCAGGCTCATCATGTACAGAAAAGGAGTTGTCTGTAATTGATGGATGAAATTGGGTAAGTTGCCTGCAAATCCAGCGTAGCTAAACAAGCCCAGGGTGATGACACTCAAAATTACGCCAGTAGTGCGGGCATCTAGGGATTTCAATAGTCTATCTTTGCGCCCTAAAAATGTTTGGCTGGGTTCACGCAGCGCCAGGTAAGGCAAAATAGAGATGACTCCGGCAATATTTGATCCCAGGAAGAAGAGCCAAGCTGGAAACCGCTGCATTCTGCCATCGGCAAACATGAGGCAAGCGTAGATCATGGGCCACACTCCCATCAGGCTAAAGAGCGCAACGACATAGGGGTTTAACTCTGCCCACTTTAAGGTCAATAGTTTCTTGACCACGGGGGCTGTGGTGGGGTGGTCTAGGGGGGCAATCCAAAGGGTATACCCTACAAATGCTAGCCAGAGTAGCCACGCTATGGTTTTTCTCAATAAAGTTGGAGTGAGTGCATTCACGTGAGTTAAATCCTAAAAGGCTGGGGATGATTGCAAAGGGATGGGTGGTTGCGATCGGTGAAACCATAACCGGGAGCCAGATATAAGGAATGTTATAAATGGAATGCTGTAAGTTTTACGATTAACTACGATTGGTTTTAGAATTCGATCGGATTCCTTTCCTCTATCGTAGGTTTGTGATGGACTCAAATCAGCGTGAAAGTCAGAGCGAGCGTCAGGATATCCGTTACAGTGTAGTAATGGTTACGGCTCCTTCACGTGAAGAGGCAGAGACGATCGCCAACGCCCTCATTGCCGCAAGGCTGGCAGCCTGTGTCAGTTTAGTGCCCGTCTACTCTATCTATACGTGGCAAGGAGAAATCCATCACAATGAGGAGTGGCAGTTATTTGTCAAGTCAGATTTGGCGCAATTTGATGCCCTTTCTAAGAAGATTCAGAGTTTGCATTCCTACGAAGTGCCAGAGATTATTGCCCTCCCAATCGTGGCAGGCTTTCCACCGTACTTGCAGTGGATTTCAGAGCAGGTTCAGAGCAGTCATCCTCATTGATAGACCTATATTCGGAGATCCCATGAAACTTACTTTACTCACAGCAACCTTGGTGGCTGCGATAGGGCTAATCACTCCTGCAAAGGCTGAGAACCCGGAGCATCTCAACCTCCTGCTGACGACAAAACGCTGTCCTGCCAATTGCGACCTGCGGAATGCCAATTTGGAAAACGCAAATTTGAGTGTGGTGCAATTGGAAAATGCCGATTTACGGGGAGCCAAATTAACCAACGCCAATTTGTTTGGGGCAAATTTACGGAATGCCAACCTTGAAGGGGCGGCGTTGGGCGGTGCAAACCTCCGCAGTGCTGACTTGAGACGGGCAAATCTGAAGGAAGCCAATTTGGAAAACGCGAGTTTGGCTGGCACTGATTTTAGAAGTGCGGTTCTTTCAAATACAAATCTGAGGGGCGCAAATTTGCAAGGTGCGGATTTACGAGAAGCAAACTTGCGCGGGGCAGATCTATTTGGGACAGATGTGAAGGGCGTAAATTTTGTTAATGCCACTATGCCCGATGGAACGGTGAAACCTGTGGGTAGCGGTAGACAATGCGATCGAATTGAAGCGGGGTCAGGTCTCTCTAGCGATGGCGTATTTGTACGAGTGGGGTGCAATGGCATTTAGTAGCATGGTATTCCTGAGATGCATTGGAAATATAAGCGTTTCACCACGAAAAGCTTATATTTCAAGCCAACCTATGAGGGCTGAAACCCTTTGTACATCTAATGGAGCTAAACGGATTCGAACCGTTGACCCCTGCAATGCCATTGCAGTGCTCTACCAACTGAGCTATAACCCCGTTCACACACCTTGCAGTGCGTTTTTAAGAATTGCACACTAACCCATCATTCGTCAAGCCATAAATTAAGAAAGCCATTGCAGCCATCGGGTTAAGAAATTGTGGAGTCGATCCCACCACGACGGAGAAGACCAAGCACCCTGATTTTGCCACTTCTCAATTAATTGTCGCCCTAGGGGAGTGAGCCGAAAGCTATCTGTGATGCCTTGTCCATCTACTTCGCGGCGCAAAACTCCCACTTGAATCAGCCAAAGTAGAGCACGTTCGGCAGTTAGTTCTGCGATCGGGCGCTGCGTGTAGTGATGCTCAACTCCAAAAGTATGAGCGATCGTCTGTAGCGCCACACTTTGCCCCATCATTGCTGTGAACAGAGGGAGGAGAAAGGGTGAACAGCGTAGGGCCCGCTCAGCGCGCTCGATCGTCATCGGCGTATAGGAAAGCGGTTTAACCGGGGTTGGAGCAGTTGAAGTCATAGGATGGCAGAAGGGAATAGATCCTTATAGAGGAAACCTTACCTTAAACTTTGTGCAGATAACCCCTAGTAGTCTGTCAATCATTAATTGACAGGTAGCTGAAAGCTGGGAGGTTAGTTGGAGTTAAATTTTGAGGGTCTTCGCCCTCAAAATTTTCTTGACAGAACACTAGTTTAGGATGCTGAAATTAATTCACGAATGAGTACAAACTGTCCTTACGCAGGGTTGCTAGGGTAAGCTTTAGTTATGGTTCTATCGATCTTAGGGGTACAGTACAACTCATGCACAACTGAATACTTTGGCAGCTGCCTGACAAAGTACGAATTGTTGCTCGACCTGCTCTCCTATTTCCCCAGAATTTGGGGGGAGATGAGGTCAAAATCCTCAAGAATACCCCTCATAAATATCAGGAAAGAGTCGAGGTGAGAGGTTCTCAGCACCTTTTGAAGTATTTTTTAACAAGATTATTTTGCCGTTTACCCTACGTTTAAAACAACCCTTAAACAGGTTGCAGTTAATCTAACAAATGCTGAGAACTGCTTTACTGCTCTGCTTACATGTAATTTTAATCTGGACGATCGCCCTGGGAATCACATTTCCAGCAGTGGCAGAAGATTACAATAAGGCGTTTTTGCTAGGGATGGATTTTTCCAATCAAGACTTGACAGATTCAAGCTTTACCAAAGCGAACGCCCGCAAAAGTAACTTCAGTTATTCAGATTTGCGCGGAGTTAGTTTCTTCAGTGCAAATCTAGAGGCGGCAAATTTGGAAGGAGCCAATCTAACCAATGCCACCCTTGACACAGCCCGTTTCACAGGAGCAAACCTTAAGAATGCCATTCTGGAAGGTGCTTTCGCCTTTAATGCCTTATTTGAAGGGGCAATCATTGAAGGAGCAGATTTCACAGCTGTTGAACTACGGCAAGATGCCCAACGGTTGCTCTGCGACATGGCGGCGGGCAAAAATCCGGTAACAGGACGCAATACTCGCGACACGCTAGAGTGTGATTTTTAGTTGCAAACTACATCGTAGGTTGGAGAAAGTGATGCTTGCCCATTCTATAAACATCAAGCTAAGGACAACTCGTCATTGACGTTCCATAACCCACTCTGCTTGCGTTCGCTGAACTCTTTACCACACTTGCGATAGCGTAAGAGAACTCCACAAGAAAGATGATCCAATGGTTAAGTGAGTTACCTGTAATTTCCACAAACCACGTGCAACATCGTGTCAACCGACTCG
>JARCMD010000011.1 GCA_030248885.1 Leptolyngbyaceae cyanobacterium MP9P1.79
GGTATCTTTCTGGCTCCCAAACACGCTGATTTTGTTTCCCGGTTTATTCTCCATGCCGCAAAGCGCGACAGCACAATTGTTGACTGCTTTGGGGGTTCTGGCAGCACCGCCCATGCGGTGATTAAATTGAACCGGGATGATCAGGGACAACGCAAATACATTCTGGTTGAAGCAAACCATTACTTTGATACCGTATTGAAACCGCGTGTCTTAAAAGCTGCTTACTCCAGAGATTGGCGCGATGGCAAACCCATTTCGCGGAATGGCATCAGTCATTGCATTAAATATCTTCGTCTCGAATCCTATGAAGATGCCTTGAATAACATCAAAGACCCCCAACGCACTCAACAACAAGAACTCGCGCTGGAGCAGAATCCACGCTTTCGCGAAGAATACATGCTGTCTTATAAATTAGAGCGGGAAGCGAAAGAGAGTGTTTCCCTGCTCAATCCCACCGCATTCATCGATCCCTTCAGCTATCAACTCAAAGTTATTCAAAACGACGATACTCGCTACGTCACGATTGACCTGGTAGAAACCTTCAATTATCTACTAGGTTTAATCGTGCAGCGGATTCGCACCATTCAAGCGATTCGAGTCATTCAGGGCATTAACCGCAAGAATCAGCGAGTTTTGATCCTATGGCGCAATGTGGAACGAATTGACAACGATGCCTTAGATGCCTGGTTTATCGAACAAGGGTTTAATTGCGATGAACCGACCTTTGATTTGCTTTACGTCAATGGCGACAATAACTTAGCAAATCTGCGCTCAGCCAACCAAACCTGGCAATCCTTACTGATCGATCGCGAATTCCCTCACCTCATGTTTGACATTCAGGATGCATTAGGAGAGTAAGCCAATGACATCCAGACGTAGTAGCCGCAACCGACCAATTCCCCTCGCCTTTGATCAACGGTTGGTCTTAAATCAATTTATGCTCTCCCTGTTTGGCAAAAAAACCTTCGAGGAACTCGCCCAACTGCTGAGAACTGCCGAAGAAGGATTGGATAACGATAACGTTTCTCGCTTCTATTACGCGCTGATTGCGGGTTTACCCAATTACAGCAAACTCTCTAAAGATGTTTTGCTGGGCTATGACCAAAATATTGTGCGCCATACCTTAACCATTCAAGGCAGACGAGAGCAACCGATTCGCTGGAAATATTTTCAATACCTATCTCTGCTGTTTGCCGAAATTTATCTCGATCGCTACCTTCGTAATGCCGATCAACTACTGGCAGACCTAAACAAATCTGTCGAAGATTTTAATGAAACCAAACGCGAGAGCGATCGGGTTAGCCTGTATGCTCCAGATAATTTACGAAAACTCGCCTTCTGGAATGCGACAGGTTCCGGTAAGACGCTGTTGATGCACGTCAACATCCTGCAATACCGTTATTACCTGGCATTGCATGGACGCACCCGAGAACTTAATCGGATTATTCTGCTGACTCCGAATGAAGGGCTATCCCGTCAGCATCTCGAAGAGTTTGCGTTGTCCGATTTTCCTGCTGCTAGCTTTTCTCGCTCAGGACGCAGCTTGTTTACTGGGCAGGGTATAGAAATTCTCGAAATCCAAAAACTCCGGGATCAGATGGGCGTTACGACTGTTGCGATTGAGGCGTTTGAGAGTAATAATCTGGTTCTCGTGGATGAAGGGCATCGTGGTTCCAGTGGCGAAGAATGGAAATCTAAGCGAGACAGACTTTGTGAGCAAGGCTTTTCGTTTGAATATTCTGCCACGTTTGGGCAGGCAATGAAAGCCAGCAACAATCCAGAACTCTTACAGGAGTATGCCAGATGCATCCTGTTTGATTACTCCTACAAATATTTCTACCGCGATGGCTACGGTAAGGACTATCGCATTTATAACCTGGCAGACGATCGCAACGAAGAGAACCGCAAGCTCTACCTCACCGCCTGTCTTTTGACCTTTTATCAACAGAAGCGATTGTATCAAGACGAGCAACGCTCCCTACAGCCTTTCTTGCTAGAGTCTCCGCTTTGGGTGTTTGTCGGTGGCAGCGTCAATGCGGTTCGAACTCGGAATAGACAGCGTGTTTCTGATGTTGTCGATATTTTGCTATTTCTAGCAGAGTTTGTGAGTGAACCCAATACCAATTGCGATCGTTTGGCTCGTTTACTCAGCGGCAGTCCTGGCTTATTAGATGATCAACAGCGTGAAATCTTCAGTACTGCCTTTACCTACGTGAATCGTTTGAGGTTGTCTGCTCAAGAATTGTTCAACGACATCCTCAAATTAGTGTTCAATTCATCTTCTCAGGCTCAACTTTGGATTGAAAACCTGAAAGGAACGGATGGAGAAATTGCCCTACGACTGGGTAACAATGATCCCTTCGGTGTGATTAATGTGGGAGATGCCAATACCCTCTGTAAACTCTGCCAAGAACAGACAAATCTCTCTGTCATCGACTCAGAGTTCTCAGTCTCTCTGTTTAGCCATATTAATCACATCAACTCCAGTATCAATGTCCTGATTGGCTCTAAAAAATTCACTGAAGGCTGGAGTAGCTGGCGTGTCAGCACAATGGGACTGATGAACATTGGTCGCGGTGAAGGCTCAGAAATTATTCAACTCTTCGGTCGAGGGGTGCGTTTAAAGGGCTACGACTTCGGGTTAAAGCGGAGTCAGCACATTAGTGGCGTAAATTTACCGGAGCGTATCAGCACACTTGAAACGTTGAATATCTTTGGAGTCCGAGCAGACTACATGCAGCAATTCCGAGAGTATCTGGAAGCAGAGGGCTTGCCTACTCATGAGGAGCGAATCGAATTTATTCTGCCTGTGGTCAAGAACCTCGGTTCTATTCAGCTTAAAACACTCACAATCAAAGCGGGTATCGATTTCAAGACCCAAGCTCCTAAACTGAACCTTGATTTGCCTGATCACAATACCCTTAGAGGACGAATCACTCTCAACTGGTATCCCAAAATTCAGGCAAGACAGAGCCGTGAACTAATGGATGATCTGGATACAGCAAGCCGTCATGAAGGAAGACTAACAGATTTACACATTGCCTTCATAGATATGAATGAACTGTACCTGGAATTGCAACGCTTCAAAACGGAACGAGGTTGGCATAACTTCACTCTGTCAGTAGCAACGATCGAAGCACTACTCAAAAATCCTGATTGGTACTGTCTCTATATTCCACCTGAAGAACTGGACTTCACGTCCTTTGAAAAAGTCCGCTACTGGCAAGAAATTGCGGTCACTTTACTCAAAAAATACTGCGATCGCTACTACCGCACTTATAAAGATGGTTGGGAGCGTCAACATTTAGAATATCGAGCACTCTCAGAAGATGATCCAAACTTCATTCCGGAATACCAATTTTTGATTGAACAATCTCAACAAGAGATCCTGGAAACGCTTCAAAATCTTAAACAAGACATTGATGACGGCAATTTAAGGGATGCAAGTTTTGCCAACTTCCATGCAATCTGCTTCAACGCCCATCTCTATCAACCGTTGATTTATCTCAGAAGTGATTACATTGAAGTTAGCCCAGTTCAGCTTAATGAAGGTGAACGAGGGTTTGTTTTAGACCTGCGAAAGTTTTACGAGCGCGATCGTGCTTTTTTAAGCGACAAGGAGCTTTATTTACTCCGCAATCAAAGCAGGGGTAAAGGAATTGGCTTCTTCGAGGCAGGCAATTTCTACCCAGATTTCATTCTTTGGCTTGTGGTTAACCAGCACCAGTACATTACCTTCATCGATCCAAAAGGACTTCGCAATTTGGGAGGAGAAACCGATCCTAAAATTCAGTTTTTCCGAACGATTAAGGAGATTGAAACTCGTCTTGGCGATCCAACTGTAACCTTAAACTCATTCATCATTTCTGGAACGCCCTTCAATCAGATTCAGTGGTGGGGTAATGACAAGTCAGAGCTTGAGCGATGTAACGTTCTCTTTCAAGAGGACAAAAATACTTACATCAGTAGGCTTTTGTCAAAAATTGTTGGCTTAACCACTGACACTTAGAGAATTCAAAGGAATGACTGTTTATCGAGAAGTGTTTAGTCGGGATACAGGGAACGCCAAGCCCCATTGGACACTTTTCTTCAGGCGATCGGCAGCGAGAATCGAAAAATGCTGCCTTTGCCGAGTTCACTGGTTGCTTCAATCGTGCCGCCTTGCAGTTCAACTAGCCGCTTTGAGA
>JARCMD010000110.1 GCA_030248885.1 Leptolyngbyaceae cyanobacterium MP9P1.79
GCCCGGAAGGGCGAAGCATTGGGGCGATAATCTTGGTGCTTATTTCAAATCTTTGACCCAATGCTTAGCCCCTACCTAATCTTGAACTTTTTTATAGCTGACGCTCAATCCAGGCTCTCATCTTGCCTGGATTCAGAAGACCGTAGGGATCGACTAACTCCTTAAATCGCAACTGCGGCAGATTCACGGTTTTCATCCCGCCGTCTTCCAAGATGTGGGTGTGGGGATTGAAGATGAACGCTCCCCGGTCTTCGTGATAGCCGATGATTTCATTTAATCGAGCTTCAGTGGTGTAACGCACCAGTTGGAGAGCAGCAGCCCTAGCCACACCGCCTACCCGCAAAAACTCTAGGTGCATCAGCAGTTCATCGCCAAAGTGCTGACAGAGATGCTCTAGGAGTTGAAAGTTATCGTTGGGTAAAAGGGTTTGCAAATAGGTGAGGGAGGAGTCAGCACTGCGGGCATGGAGGGTTGTGTGATTCCAGGTATATTCCCCCAAAGCTATGCCCTTACTCGCTTCTAGGGCGGTTTTTTGGTAGGTCGTTGTGCCTCCAAATTCGCGAATGAGGTCGGCTAGGGGTTCCAGGCAGGATTCCGCGACCATGAGGAGCGCACAGGCGTGCCCATCGGGAATGTGGCTGCGGAGGGCGGTGAAGTAGGGGACGATCGCCGACTCATGTACACTGATCATTTTTTTGATGATCCCGTCTGCCTCTCCCAGAGCTTGCCCAAATCGGGCGGCTGACAAGACGTTGGGGAATGTCACAATTAGCTCTGCCCACGGGTAAGCAGGGCCGAGGGGAATTTCGAGTTCGGTAATAATGCCATTGGTGCCATAGGCGTGGTTCACCTGCTGCACTGCGTCTCCCCGTAGCTCAATCACACGGGGTGGGTCTTCCATGGTTACCACACGCACGGCATGGAGGTTGCCCCGATCGCGCAGTTGCCCATAGGTGATCGAGCCGATGCCCCCACTCCCGCCCCCGATGAAGCCGCCGATCGTTGCAGTGCGATAGGTGGAGGGAGCCATACGGATCTCCCAACCGATTTCTCGTGTCTGCTTGTCCAACGCCGCCAGTTTTACCCCTGGTTCCACGCAGGCAAGCCCCGGCTTGAGCCATTTCACAGCTTGCATTCGTGTCATGTCTAAAATCACCCCGCCCTGCAACGGGACACACTGCCCATAGTTACCTGTGCCTGCCCCCCGCACGGTGAGCGGCACCCGAAACTTGACGCAAGCCGCCGCGATTCGCAGAACTTCTGTTTCATCGATCGGACGGACGACGAGTTCCCCTACTTTGTCCGCTAGCAAGGGTTGCAGCACGGGACTGAAGGTGTAGTAATCCTGGGAAAGCTTGGCAATTTGTGTCGGTTCAGTGATGAGTTCTAAGCCATTTAACTCAGCAAGGAAGAGTGACCAGTCTGGGGAATTTGCGGTAGTAAATTTTGTCTGGGTGAAGGACATGGATGCTGAAAAATAAATGAAGGGTAAAGGGTGAAGGGTAAAGGGTATCTATCTTTCCGCCGCAGCCTGCGATTACCCATTGGTTTGAGTTAGTTGGGTTGACACTTGCCAGCCCGGATGAGTCCGACTCGCCTGCCGATCGCCTCATTCAACGACGCAAATGGCCCCCAGCGATCCGATCGCGTCGCATCGTCCGACTCATCGCCCAGTTGAGCGCCGGGAATAATTTCGCAATGTCCATCCGCTTGCTTGACGATGTACCAGCTTTCAGAATCAGTCATCATGATTTAGCTACTGAATAAAGAGTTTGACGCTCTTAATGCTTGTTTGTAAACAATTTCTGCGATCGTGAATCAAATAAAATCTCATTGCTTAGTGCCGGGCTGAGTGCGGCACTAAGCAATGAGAACCCTGGTTTTACAGGTTATGATTCACGGCGCTAAGCACACCTGAAAGCTGGCTATCGCGTCACATAAGATAACCCAACTAGGACTGCTAGCAATCCCAGAGCCGTCAACGTGAAATGATATAAGGACAGCCCCCGTTTACGTACCATATTTCGCATGGCTAGCTTAACGTAGCTGGGGGCTGGCGTTAATGGCGTTGTATCGATCGCCGCAGCAGCGGATTCTAGAGGAACCGATTCAGGCTCAGTCGAGGTGGGGCGATCGATCGCCGATGTCGCTGCATCCTCTGGCAGTTGAGAACCCAAGTCGCTGGAATCTATAGCAGTTGACATAATAGGCAGCGTAAAGATTTGTTCTACCAATTTAACAGTTCACCTCCGCCAGCAGGCTTGAAAGGGCGATCGAATCAAGGGAATTGCAACCGCCGTTTCTGGAAAAGCATGTTTTCCCAGAGCAGATGACATGGCTCCAGTGAACAACCCGCTAACCTAAAACATCGATTCTGTAAAGCCAATCCGCCTTTAGATTTGATAGTCTAGCTTCAATAGGCTCCTACTCAAATGAGGTCAAGAATAAGTAACTATATTTATTCCTCACCATTTACCCCTGTTGCATCTCCACCTTTACTAGTCTGAGGAAACAAAAGCGTGAATATTCAAATTGGGCGTGGCAAAACAGCCCGCAGAGCGTATGGAATTGATGAAATTGCGCTGGCTCCCGGAACTAGAACCCTCGATCCCAAGCTAGCAGATACGCGCTGGCACATCGGTGGCATCGAGCGAGAGATTCCCATCATTGCCAGCGCCATGGATGGAGTTGTAGATGTTCGCATGGCTGTCCTCTTGTCTCAGCAAGGTGCATTGGGAGTTTTGAACCTAGAAGGCGTTCAAACCCGATATGCCGATCCCGATCCGATCCTCGATCGCATTACTCAGGTGGGCACCACTGAATTTGTGCCCCTCATGCAAGAACTCTACGCCGAACCCATCAAGCCAGAGTTGATCCAGCAGCGCATTCAAGAAATCAAACAGCAGGGCGGCATCTGTGCCGTCAGTGGCACCCCAGCAGCGGCAATGCGTTTTGGGTCAGTGGTGGCTGAGGCGGGAGCAGACTTGTTTTTTGTGCAGGCAACAGTGGTCTCCACTGCCCACCTCTCCCCAGAATCAATCACTCCCCTCGACCTAGCTCAGTTTTGCCAAGAGATGCCCATCCCAGTGATCCTGGGTAATTGTGTCACCTACGAGGTTGCTTTGAATTTGATGAAGGCCGGAGCCGCAGGAATTCTGGTGGGAATTGGGCCAGGAGCAGCTTGCACTTCCCGGGGCGTGTTGGGAGTTGGGGTGCCCCAGGCAACAGCGATCGCCGATTGTGCTGCTGCCCGTGATGAACACTACCAGGAAACAGGTAACTATGTCCCCATCATTGCCGATGGCGGTCTCGTAACCGGGGGCGATGTTTGCAAATGTATTGCCTGCGGTGCCGATGGCGTGATGATCGGGTCTCCCTTTGCCAGAGCGAAAGAAGCTCCCGGACGCGGCTACCACTGGGGGATGGCAACTCCTAGCCCCATCCTTCCTAGAGGCACCCGCATTCAAGTTGGCACAACTGGCACCTTGGAGCAAATTCTGCGTGGCCCAGCCCAACTGGATGACGGCACCCATAATCTCTTAGGAGCGCTGCAAACTAGCATGGGCACCTTGGGAGCCAAAAACATCAAAGAAATGCAGCAGGTAGAGGTCATTATTGCTCCCTCTCTCTTGACAGAAGGAAAGGTCTATCAGAAAGCTCAGCAATTGGGGATGGGCAAGTAACGATCGTCTCACTGGCAGTTCACCTTACTACTGCAAGCTGGCAGTAGTAAGGGACTTGCGTGAAAATAAAGTACCAATAAACCGAGTTTCGACTGCGCTCAACTCTCGACGGTTGAGGGTTGAGCGCACTTGTGCTGAGCGCAGTCGAAGTAGTCGAAACCCGTCTGAGTAGGACACTATTAACCCGCAGATCCCTAAGTGAGCAGCACTCAAAACTCAAAACTCAAAACAATCCCTCTAGAGGGTCAGAAACTTCTGCCAAGCTGCACTACCCCCTTGACAAGCAAGCAAATTCTTAAAATTTTCCAAGTCTTTACAGGAAAGCCTGGAAAAAGTAAAGCTGTCACTTAGAATAGAGGAAGCGGAGACGCAAGTTTCCGTTCACTCCTCACACCACACTCCGCCCAAACATAGTTTGGGCGGTTCCTACTTTAAAGGCTCCTTTCAAGACCTTGTCATTACCAACATTTTTCTAACAAGTGAGCAGCGGCATCAAGCCCCCAGCATAAGTCTTGTAAACGTAACCAGCCTCGCCAGAGCGTCTGCCACCCCGGTTGTCCATCCGACTTGCGACCGATAAAGCCTCCCAATCGCGCCACCGCTTGCCAAAACTGAGCCAAGTTTATATGAGTAGAGAATAGTTTAAGACGAGCGACTAACACTCGAAGCATCGAAAGGGGGACAACCTGGGTCGCTGGGGTGTCAGGCGAACAGCGACTGAGCGTGCGTAACTGCAACAAGCGCACCGCCGTAATCGCCAGAAATCCCAGCAATCGGGTTAAGCCCGATGCGCTTTCCAGTTGTCTCTGTTCAGCCCGACAGCCAGTTTTGAGACATCTATGATACTCCTCAATCAGCCAGCGACAGGCATACCAGTCCACTTGCACCAGCGCGGGATAAATGTCTGGGTCTAAGGTCGTTAATAAAATCCACTCCAGTCTTCCCTCTGTGGCTTCCCAACAGCGAATACACCACGCCTCTAAAGGCGGCTGCTGAGGGGGTGCATCCCAGTTTTGTAACCGCCCGATCCACCCTCACCCTAAATCCCTCTCCCTAGGGAGAGGGACTTTGAATTCCGGCTCCCTTCTCCCTAGGGA
>JARCMD010000111.1 GCA_030248885.1 Leptolyngbyaceae cyanobacterium MP9P1.79
CTCACCCTAAATCCCTCTCCCAAGAGGGGAGAGGGACTTCAATCCGGCTCCCCTTCTCCCGTTCTGGAAGAAGGGGTTGGGAGATGAGGGCTAGCTATCGCAAAAATGTCCGGACTATTGACCAAACTGAATTGAGGTATTTGAGCCATCCTTGTCTCCAGAGCTAGATTTAAGGGGATAGTAGTCGTAGCTGAACCGATCGTCGTAGGATAATTCTTGAGATCGATCGCCCAGTTACCTAATCTCAACAGCAAACCTCATGACGCAGCAGACATCGGCTCAAAAACCTAAAAAGCTCTCGCTGCGGGCGCTATTGATCGTTCCATTTGTGGCCTTGATCTTTACAGCGGTGGCATTAACAGGGTTTGTTTCCTTTTACAACGGGCAGCAGAGTGTAAACAAAGTCGCTTCAGAGTTGCGGCACGAAATCAATTCTCGCATCCAAGAGCGCCTGCGTGCCTACCTAGAAACTCCCAAGTCCATCAATCGCATCAATGTTGATGCCTCTCGATTCGGAACGCTAAATCTGCAAGAAACTAGTCAGACTAGCAGCATCTTTTGGCAGCAGATTCAGGCGTTTGAGTTGATGAGCCTAATCTATGTGGGCAAAGAAACGGGAGATTACATCGGGGCATCTCGGACAGGCAACACCATTACGGTTAACGTAGTGAAAGCCAGTGAAGGCGGTCGCTACTCCACCTATGTTCCTGGCGATCGAGGTCAGCCGACTACTTTGAGCAATGCCATACGCGATCGTGTGTATGATCCGCGCAAACGACCTTGGTATATTGCCACTGTCAAAGCCCAAAAACCAATTTGGTCGCCGATCTATACTTTTTTCGCTCCACCTTCTCTAGGCATCACCGCCACCCATCCGCTATGTGCACCAGATGGCAAACTGACAGCGGTATTTGCCACGGATTTGTCCTTGGGAACCATCAGTCAATTTCTGAGCGGCATTGCTGTGGGCAAGATGGGTCAAAGCTTTATCTTGGAGCGATCGGGTGTATTAATTGCCACCTCTACATCCGATTTGCCTTTTCGCCTGTTGCCCGATGGCACACCGGAACCCATTCAGGGCGACCAAAGCACCAATGTCATCACCCAAGCCACCGCAAGGCATTTGCTCACACAGTTTAAGGGGCTGAGCCGCCTCGATCGCCCCCAACAGTTTGACTTAACGCTCAATGGCAAACGCTTATTGGTGGAAGTTTCCCCCATTCAAGACGTTTTAGGAATCGACTGGCTCACGGTTGTGGTGATTCCAGAATTGGACTTTATGGGGCAAATCAACAACAATGCCCGCACCACAATTTTTTGTGCTTTTTGACATTGGCGATCGCAACTGCAGTGGGAATTTGGATTTCACGTTGGATTACCCGACCCATTCGCCAATTGGGAGAAGTGAGCCGATCGATCGCCCTCGGTAACTTAACCCACCAAGTCAAGCTGGCTGGGATCACCGAAATCGACATTGTGGGGCAGTCTTTCAACCAGATGGCGCAGCAGGTGCGTGAGAGCTTTTCAGCCTTAGAAGTCGCCAATGCAGCCCTCGAAACCCGCGTGGAATCGCGAACTGTAGAACTCAAAGCAGCGAACCAAGAAATCAACCTGCTCAACGATCGCCTGCGTCAGGAAAATCGGCGGATGGAGTCTGAATTGGATGTGGCTCGGCGATTGCAGCAGATGATCCTACCCACACCTGATGACTTGAGTCAAATTCTCGACTTAGACATCGCTGGCTTCATGGAAGTGGCGGCGGAAGTGGGCGGCGACTACTACGATGTGATCCAGCAAGATGGGCGCGTGACGATCGGCATTGGGGATGTCACCGGGTACGGGTTGGAGAGCGGGGTGATGATGATCATGGCCCAAACGGCAGTGCGAACCTTAATCGCTGTGAAAGAGCGTGACCCCGTTAAGTTTTTGGGTGCGGTGAATCAGGTCATCTATCAAAATGCTCAGCGCATGAGTCCTGGTAAGAACCTGACCCTGGCACTGTTGGATTACCAGGACGGGCAGATACAGATTACGGGACAACACGAGGAAGTTTTGGTAGTGAGGGGTGGCATCGTTGAGCGGATCGATACGATCGACTTAGGCTTCCTGATGGGCATGGTTGATAACATTGATGCCTTTATTTCCCAAATCCAAATTGCCCTCAACCCTGGTGAAAGTGTGGTGCTTTACACCGATGGAATTACTGAGGCAGAAAACGATCGGCGTAACCTGTATGGGTTGGAGCAGTTGATTAGCGTACTCGAAACCCACTGACAGCAGTCAGCAAGTGACATTCGGGAAGCTGTGATTGCAGATGTCCATCACCATATCGGGCAACATACTGTTTATGACGATATTACGTTGGTGGTGCTGAAGAGAAAGTAAGGATAGTCCTGGTATTAGGTGTATGTGAAGGGAGTGGGATCGCAAAAACCAAGGGTTGTGAATTGGGCTAGTGCAGGCTGGTAGAAATAACTGAGCAAAACTCAAAACTCAAAACTCAAAACTATCCCTCTAACTGGTCAGAAACTTCTGCCAATCTGCACTAGCGATCACCTCTCCCTAGCCTCGAAACTGCTCCATTAACCACGCGGTCGTTACCGACTGATTTTCCTGGCGACTCCGCTGAAGGGCCTGTTCCAAAATCTCTAGCTTTAATCCAGGCAACCCTTGGGATTCCCGAATGCGCCGAATGCTGCGATCGGGGGCAATGGTAAATGCTAAAATCTGCATGGCTTGCACATTCACACTCCAGTATTCAGGAATCCCCAAATCCTCATACTGAAGCCGCTTTTCACCCAGATCATCTTTAAGCGAGGTATCAGATATTTCGATCACCAGATTTGGCAAGGGATATTGATCTAAATCAATGACCCGTGTGCCCCAAGGAATCGCATCTGCATTGTCGCCAATGTAATAGGAAGCATCCGGCTGAAACTCATCACACCCCGTTTTGCGATAGGAGCAGCCATCTTTTGCCGTCATTGGCAGGTGTTGAGAAGCGGCGAAGAAGGCAATAGCAAAAATAATTAATGCATGGTCATTAGAATGATCGGAGCCAGTAGACATGGGTTCAAATCTCATTCTGCCAGCGTAGTAATATCCTTTGAGCTTAGCGGAGTCTGGGTCGTCGGCAATGGTGACAAACTCTTCCCATGTGGCAGGCAACCATGTATCGAGGGGTATTTTGGTTTGGAGCATCATGATGCCAGCTTAGGAGTGCGAATGGACGATCGTCTCAGCCCCATTGTACGATCACGCTACAAAACTTACGCTACAAAACTCAGGGTCGATCGCCAAAATCAGATCGATCGCGGTCATACTTGATTTTGTAAGGGTTCACCAGCATCTTTCAAAAGTGGGAGGATAAGCAAGCGCATCCTGCTTAGTATGAGTGGGCAAGCCTTGAAAGATATTGGGTGAAAGAAATATGGCAGATCATCAAAACGGCTCCAGCCGCAAAATTCGTTATGCCGTTGTGGGCTTGGGGTGGTTTGCCCAAGCTGATGCAATGCCTGCCTTCGATCAGGCTGAAAATTCAGAGCTAGTGGCTCTGGTTTCTGATGATCCGAAAAAGCGCGAGGAGCTTAGCAAGGAATATAACATTCAGTATACCTACTCCTATGAACAGTATGAGGAGTGTTTAAACAGTGGCAACATAGATGCGGTATATATTGCGCTGCCAAATCATCTGCATTGTGAATATACTGTCCAAGCTGCCAACGCTGGGATTCATGTCCTGTGTGAAAAGCCAATGGCCGTGACTGCGGAAGAATGTGAATCGATGATCCAGGCGGCTCAAGCTAACAACGTCAAGCTGATGATTGCCTATCGCTTGCACTTAGAGATAGCCAATTTGCAGGCAGTGGAGACGCTGCGATCGGGCAAAATTGGTGAATCCCGTATTTTTAACTCGCTATTCACTCAGCAAACCGTGGCGGGAAATATTCGTCTAGAAAAAGACAAAGGTGGCGGTACACTTGATGATGTTGGCATTTACTGCATCAATGCTGCGCGGTATTTATTTCAAGATGAGCCGATCGCAGCCTTTGCGACAACGGGCAACAATGGGGAAGAGCGGTTCAGCGAAGTCGATGAAATGATAACTGCGATTCTGCGCTTTCCGGGCGATCGACTGGCAACCTTTACCGTCAGCTTTGGTGCCAGTAAGGTTTCCACCTATCAAGTGGTAGGCACAAAAGGCGATCTACGGGTTGATTCAGCCTATGCGACCCAAGGTGAAATCAAACATACCCTGACGATCGACGCTGAAAAGCAAGAGCAATCGTTTGGACCCCACGACCAGCTTGCGGCGGAATTTATATATTTCTCTGATTGTATTTTGCATGATAAAGAGCCGGAACCATCGGCGCAGGAAGGCTTGATTGATGTAAAAATTATTTGCTCCCTTTACCAATCGATCGAAACGGGCAGTTTTGTTGAGCTTGATTTGCCCAAGCGCCAACAGCGTCCCACCATTGCCCAAGCGATCGAGCGTCCCCCGCTGCAAAAACAACCCGAACTAGTTCATGCGGCTGACCCCTCTGGTAAGTCATAACCTTCGCTCAAAAATACCCTAACATCACTCTATTGGAGATTTAACCGTGGACAACAATAAAAGACTCGCAGGAGAAATTGCCGTTATAACTGGTTCTGATTCTGGGATTGGACAAGCGACTGCGATCGCCTTTGCCCGGGAAGGGGCCGACGTGGCCATTACCTATCTGAACGATCGTCAAGGAGCCGAACATACCCAGAAACTTGTTGAAGAGGCAGGACAAAAGGCAGTTCTCACCCAACTAGACCAAAGCCAGCCGGAATCAGTGGAGCAATTGTTTAAAGTCGTGCAAAGTCAGTTAGGCACTCCCACCATTCTGGTGAACAATGCGGGTGAAGATTCAGCCGGGGTTCCTGTCAAAGATATGCCCTATGAGCAGTGGGATAAGGTTATTAAGACGAATCTGTATGGGCCATTCCTCTGCTGCCAGCAGTTCATTCGGGGACTGGAAGGCTCCGATCGGCAGGGTGTGATCATCAACATCACCAGCGTCCATGAAGAAATCCCACGGGCTGGCTCTGCCGATTACTGTGCCTCCAAAGGGGCACTCCGCAACCTCACCAGAACCCTGGCGTTGGAATTGGCTGACAAGCAAATTAATGTGAATAACATTGCCCCAGGCATGGTTATGACTCCCATGAATCAATCGTCCTTGGATGATCCTGAGACCTGGAAGCAGCAGGTACAATCGATTCCCCTAAAACGAGCGGCCGAACCCCAAGAGATTGCCCATGCAGCGGTCTATTTGGCTTCTAGAGATGGACGGTATCTGCATGGCACTACCCTGTTTGTTGATGGTGGATTAATGCAAAATTTGGGTCAGGGTGCCTAATGCTAGAGGGTTTTCCTGAAATTCGGGATTTGGCATTAATTGGCGATCGACGGACTGCTGCACTCATAACCACTACTGGAGCAGTTGTTTGGTATTGTCCCAGACAGTTCGATCGCCCCTCCTTATTTGCATCTCTGCTCGATCCCAAGGGCGGCTCTTGGAGACTGGATTTACCCACTGCCCAGTTTAAGAGTCGCCGTTACTTAGAAGATAGCGGTATTCTGGAAACAACATTTCATACCACCATAGGCGACTTCCACATTACCGACTGGATGCCGTTGGGTGAGAACACACCCCGTGGTATTTGCCGGCGTTTTTCACCAGCACCTGAACCAGTTACCGTCACCCTGCAAGCTGCACCCGACTACGCTAGCCGTTCACCCAGTTTGCACGATTATCATCAAGGGGTACAAATCGATCGGCACTATCTTTACGCCTCTCATCCGCTTAAAATTATTGGCGAATGTGTCCAATTCAAAATTCCCATGGGTGAAGCAGGGTGGTCAGTTTTGGTTGATGCACCCCTGATGGAGCCGATCGCCCCAGATACCCCACTGCTAGACACTTGGCTACATACAACTCTGGAGTGCTGGCAGCAAATTGCCTCCCATGCCGTCTATCAGGGCCCCTACGAACGAGAGGTTGCTGCATCAATGCGGGCCCTACGACTGCTTACCTTTGCGGAAACCGGTGGGATTATTGCAGCCCCTACGATCGCATTGCCAGAGGTAATTGGTGGCAAGCGGAACTATGACTATCGCTATGTTTGGTTGCGCGATGCAGGCATGATTGTGAGTGCCCTCACGCGTGCTGGCAGTGATGGCACCGAGGAGCGGCGATTTTTGGACTTCATCTGTGGATGCGATCGTGATGGCAGCCTTCCTCTGCGCCCCTTTTCGACGCTCCAAGGTCAACCCGTATCTCAGGTAGAAACGCTCGATCTAGCTGGCTATCGGGGCAGTAAGCCTGTGGCGATCGGCAATGGTGCCAGCAATCAACTTCAGCTAGATGCCTATGCAAATGTGCTGTTAGCAGCGAAGTTGATCTACACCTACTTTAATACCCATGAACATTGGCCCTTAGTTGCACAACTTGCTGACTTTCTCACCGACCATTGGCATGAACCCGATCATGGATTGTGGGAAGAGCAGGAACAACGCCAATATACCTCCAGTAAGGTGGTGACTGCCTGTGGACTAGAGTATATTGCTGAGTTTGCTCAAACGGCAGCACAGGCACAACGCTGGAAAACCGCCGCCCAAGACATCCGAGAATTTGTGGCCCAGAACTGCCTGACTTCGGAAGGAGCTTATGCGGCGATCGTGGGGAGTGAGGCAGTTGATGTATCAGCAGCCCTATTTCCGGTGTGGGGATATACCGCTCCCGATACTCCAGAGATGTTAGCCACGATCGCGGTTTTAGAGCGAGATTATGCCGAGGGATATCTATACCGTCGTCATTTAGAGGAGTTTGACTCTCGGCAAGAAGGTGCGTTTCTGGCGGGGACATTTTGGGTCGCTCAATACTGGGTCATGCGGCGCGCGTTACCCCGTGTCCAGGACATTCTTGATGCTGCCTTGAAGTACGCCAATGACCTAGGATTATTTGCCGAGGAAGCCGATCCCCAAACGGGACAAATGTTAGGAAACTTTCCCCAAACCTTTGTCCATGCAGCGTTTATTGGTGCGGTGATTGACTTAAAAGTAGCCCTTGAATCAAAGCCATAAGTTTACTGCTGTTTTTGCTATCCTTACACGCTTGATCTTCTAGCACTTTGATGCGGGATTCCAGTTTCGCTATCGCTTCTGCTTGTGCCTTGATTAAATTCTCTACTAATTCAACCACAGCCTCTTCACCCTGCCGATAAGCGGCATGGATTACTTCCCGAAGTTGCTCTGATGGCTCGAATGTTTCCTTCACTCACACCCTCTATTGCTGGGCTTCCTGGTTCCAACCATAACCCAGCTATCCACCCTCGATTAAAATTCAGCAGATTTTGCCTGAGTAGTCACCGGTAGCAATTCTCATTATGGAAATTCCTGTAATGCAAATGTATTGCTACCACCCAATTAACTAGCTGAAACATCGATTCCACCGTTCAAGAATTTAGGTAAAAATCGCGGTTAAACCTCCAAAATTAGTGCGAATGTTTCAAAATGAGAATTGCTGAGTCACTGGAGAATTGCTGAGTCACTGGAGTGCTGTTGCTGTTCTGGGGTTCTAAGCCTTACCATGAGTTATTGTTTAATTGCTACTCAAACCCCTTGACCAACGATGAGGGTTAACTGTGAGGCTAGCCGCCCATCGACAGGCGTTGCATCAGGCGATCGAGTCTCGCGTGGTGCAGAGTAGGGCGATTGTTAGCAATCCACGCGCTGGCGCACCTTCAGGGTAAAAGAAATCGAGTTCGCGAGATGAGTATATATGTTCATTCAAAATCTAGTTTCTTAGGAGCTGGCTTTGTTTGCAAGTGGTGGCAGTAGTTTGAAGTTGATCTGTCAGACGAGTTTCTTCCAGTCAGGCAAGGCACCTCGGCAGAATTTCGTGCAAAATAGGAAAAGATTTATGCAGATTACAGTTCTTCTCTAACGGTGAGTCAGGTGAGGACATTGATATACCGGAACTCAGATAGTATAGGGATAAGTCATCATGAGGCTAAACTATGACTTCAAAGCTTGAAGCCGCGATCACCGCTATCCAACCGCTCTCATCTACAGAGCGACAGCAACTGCTGCAAATTCTCACCCAAGAGGATTTATCTGCAAATTCCCCGATCGACCTTAAAGCCCTCAGTGTACAGTTTTGGCAAG
>JARCMD010000543.1 GCA_030248885.1 Leptolyngbyaceae cyanobacterium MP9P1.79
AGAGGGACTTGGATCTTGCTCCCCTTCTCTCCTCTTGGGAGAAGGGGCTGGGGGATGAGGGGGTTTTGGCGTATCCTCTACAAAACTGAGATGCTCCCGTTCTCAAAAACCTCAATTTGACCCCTGTGACAGGATTAGAATAGCGATCCTAAGGAGGGATGCGGTTACTGGGAATCCCCAGTAGAACAGTTAAGAATAACTTTCCCCCATCGCCAGGCGAATTTTATGACCTATTTTCGTCGTCCCCTATGGATTGGATGGCTCAGTGTGCTGCTAGCTGGGCTGGAAATGGTTGGCGTGATGCCGATCGCCCTTGCCCAACTGCCGATCGATCCTGCTCCAGCAAGCATCGATCCTAAAATCGATCGCAACGTGGACTGTGAAATCTTAATCGCTGGAGGTGGCTTGGCGGGAACAGCGGCAGCCTACGAAGCACTCCTGGCGGGGCGTACAGTTTGTATCACTGAGATTACCGATTGGATTGGGGGACAGATTACCTCCCAAGGAACCTCGGCGCTGGATGAGGCAAAACAGCAACGATCGCTCCAGTTTTACCCCCGTGGCTACAATGAACTGCGCCAACGGATTGAGCGCAAATACGGCAAACTCAATCCTGGCGGTTGTTGGGTCAGTGTGTCCTGTTTTATTCCGCAAGACGCAAATGCGTTGCTGATGGAGGAATTGCAGAATGCGGCGCGCCGAGGTAAGGGAACCCTTAAATGGTTTCCCAACACGGTCATTAAGGATTTGAAGCTGAGTCCCAATGGCAAATTGATTCAAACTGTAACGGCGATTCAACACCGCCCCGCCCCTAGCACGGCTCCTCTCAACACTGAACCCCTCTCGCAAACGATCGCCGATGCCTATCAGTATGAAAATTCCGATCGATTCACCAAGCAAGTGATCCGATTGGTTCCCCGTCAGTCTACATGGATTGTGATCGATGCCACGGAAACGGGTGAACTCATTGCCCTGGCAGATGTGCCCTACCGGTTGGGGCTTGATCCCCGCTCCTATCTCAATCCCTCGTCCCCCACAGAAACGGGTGATCCCTACTGCACTCAAGGCTTCACCTACACCTTTGCGATGGAGCAGATGGCAACTCCCCAACCCCAGCAGATGCCAGCGTTTTATCCCCGATATGAACCTTACTATGGCTACGATGGCGATCGGAGTAAGGCAAATTTCAACTTTGTCTTCACCTACCGCCGCATCTGGCATCCGATCGTTGGACGATTAGTCAAAGCTGGCCCGCTCACGGTCACCGAGCCTAATCCGGGTGATATCTCCATGCAAAACTGGGTGTGGGGCAACGACTACCGCCCCGGCACTGCCCAAGACAACCTGGTTTACACCCGTGGGCAACTCCAGCAACAGGGACAACTAGCTCCCGGCGGATGGCAGGGCGGCTTGCGAACTGAAACCCTCCGCAGTGGCGAGGAATTGGCTTTGGGATTTTACTACTGGCTGGTGGCAGGCACTACGGATTCTCAATTAGGGGCGGGGGTGAAACAGCCTGCGCCCAATCATCGATTGCTACGCGGGTTGAGTGCGCCGATGGGAACCGGGCATGGTCTGTCTAAATATCCCTACATCCGCGAAGGACGGCGGATTGTCGGCCGTCCTACCTATGGGTATGCCGATGGCTTTAGTGTGTCTGAATTGGATATTTCTCGGACTGATTATCGAGATCCGTATTACCGCGCCTTACCAGAAAAGCTGTACCGCAATCTATGGCAAGCTTTGGCTGGTTTGGAATCGGCTCAGGTGATTCGCCAAGGGGTCGCGCCCGATCGCATCTCCCGTCGCACCCGTTCCACAATTTACCCCGACTCAGTGGGCATTGCTCAATATGCGATCGACTTCCACCCCTGCATGACCCTCTCGCCTCCAGAACTCCCTGGCAATACTGAGCGATCGGGGGTGCGCCAAGGTCAGGGGTCTGCCTACCCCGCCCAGATTCCCCTCAGGGCCATGATCCCCCAACGAATCGATAATTTTCTGGTTGCTGGCAAAAGTATCGCCACCAGCACGATCGCCGCTGCTGCCTACCGGGTTCATTCCTTCGAGTGGTCAGCCGGAGCCGCTGCTGGCACTGTTGCCTCTTTTTCTCTATCTCGAAACATATTGCCTTACCAATTGGTGGATGACTTGCCCCGTCGGGAACCGTTGTTGGAAGAGGTGCAGAAGCAATTGCAGCAAAATGGCAACCCAACGGCCTTTCCCAACACCTCAGTCTTCAATTTGGATTGGCAAAAGTGGCAAGTCTGGTAATTTTCTGGTCTTCTATTTACGATGAAGTGACTGGCATAAAGACTCCATCGTCCCCAAAAATGCCCCCATAGACCCATGACCTACACTGCTCCGGTTGATCTAACCCTGTCCTTGCCTGACCACACCCAGTTACCGGAGTCAGACGGTACTTTTGTGAAAAACTTTCAAGAGCATCCCCAGAGCATTCTCTTAACCGACTCCATCCAACCTGTGCTTCAGCAGCGTCACCCCGATGGGCAATACTGCATTGGGCAAGATTGCGGCATTTATTGGCGATTGACCGATCCCCCAGAACGGGGCGCAAAGTCACCCGATTGGTTTTATGTGCCTCACGTTCCACCGACCTTAGATGAGGAATTTCGGCGCTCCTATGTGCTTTGGCAAGAACACATTGCCCCGCTGATTGTGCTGGAGTTTGTGTCGGGCGATGGGTCTGAGGAACGCGATCGGACTCCTTGGTCAGGGAAATTTTGGATTTACGAGCAAGTGATTCGACCCGCGTTTTATGGAATCTATGAAGTCGATCGGGCAGCGGTAGATCTCTATCAACTCGTTGCAGGTGAATATCATTTGGTAGCAGCCAACGATCGGCAACATTACCCCATTCCGCAATTAAACGTTGAAATTGGCATTTGGCAAGGACAGTATCAAAATGCGGAGTTGCCTTGGCTCAGGTGGTGGGATGCTCAGGGCAATTTGCTGCTGACGGGTTGGGAACGGGATGCCCAAGCGGAAGCTGAGTTAGCCCAAGCGGAAGCTGAGTTAGCCCAAGTGGAAACTGAGCTAGAGCAGGAACGCCAGCGATCGGATCGCCTAATTGCCCAGCTACGAGCAGCAGGTCTAGAGCCAGAGAGCTAGGGAGATGGGTGCATCCCAGTTTTGTAACCGCCCGATCCACCCTCACCCTAAATCCCTCTCCCTAGGGAGAGGGACTTTGAATTCTGGCTCCCTTCTCCCTAGGGTGAAGGGTTGGGGATGAGGGTAGCTCGGAGATTTGCAAAAGTTTATACCAGGCACCGGAAGGGCGAAGCATTGGGGCAATGATCTGTGCAGCCATTCAAGATCTCTTACCCAATGCTTCGCCCCTACAGCCGTAATATCTTTCTCAGAAATCTCCTTAAAACTTTCCTTACACCAAAACTAGGTTGAGGGAAATTGCTGCGATCGAACCTCAGCCCCGTAGGACTGTACCGCTTGGGTGATCAAGTCTCGTAGATTCAAGTAAGACTTGGCAAAGGGCGGTTGCTTTTCAGAAAGACCGAGTAAATCAGCCGTAACCAAGACCTGTCCATCGCAGTGAGGGCCAGCCCCAATGCCGATCGTGGGAATGGTGAGTTTTTGGGTGATGGTTAGAGCTAAATCAGCGGGAATATGTTCCAGAACCAGGCTAAAGGCTCCGGCTTGTTCCAAGTCCAGCGCGGCTTGCACAATCTTTTCCGCTGCGGCTGTCGATCGCCCCTGCTGACGGTACCCCAACTGATGCACGGATTGCGGAGTCAGCCCCACATGCCCCATGACGGGAATGCCAGCCTCTACCAAGTGAGCGATCGTGTCTACGATCGCTGGGTAGCCGCCCTCCAATTTCACCGCTTGCATTCCCGCCTCCTTCAAAGCCCGTCCAGCCGAATGCAAGGCTTGTTGCGGACTTTCTTGGTAGCTCAAAAACGGCAGGTCAAACACCAATAGCGCTTGTTCCACAGCGCGGCGCACTGCTTTGGCATGGTGCAACATTTCATCCAGGGTCACCGGTAATGTGGTCTCATACCCCAGCGCCACCATTGCCAAGGAGTCTCCTACCAAGATTAAATCCACCCCCGATTGGTCAAGTACCCCTGCCAATAGGTAGTCCCAAGCCGTCAGAGCAACGATCGCCCGATGCTGTTGTTTCCATTCCACAAGTTGCCGAGGAGTCACTGCCATATCACTATCACCAACCGACAACTTAGGAGATCTTCAAGAAAAATATAACCGCTGTAGGGCGAAGCATGGGGCAGTTACTCTTTACGTCTACCCGAAAATAATCGCCCGAATACCTCACCCCTCCCAGAACTAGTGTTCTGTCAAGAAAATTTTGAGGGGTCGAAGACCCTCAAAGTAACTACTCAGGCTGCTAACTCAATGTCGAACCACCCTCATCCCCCAGCCCCTTCTCCCCAGGGAGAAGGGGCTGGGGGATTGAAGTCCCTCTCCCTAGGGAGAGGGATTTAGGGTGAGGGTAGGCTGAGTAGTTACCCCTCAAAATTTAACTCCAACTAACCTCTCGGCTTTCAGCTACCCGTCAATTAATGATTGACAGACTACTAGCGTCCAGCGCGGCTAAAGGTGAAGTGGGGTTTTGCACGCCCCGTGTTTAAGTTTACCCAGGATAGACCCTCGCTGGTGCCGACCCAGAATTTACGTCCGCTCTCTGGAGAAAGTGCCAAGATCCGATCGGATGGCAAGTCGGGAACCTGTCCGCCGATCGCCCCATTGTAAGGATTGACCTGAAACAGACCACTGTCAGTACCGACCCAAAGGCTCCCAGTTTTATCAAACTGAATGGAAGTGACATTGCGGCCGCGAAACTGTGTGACCGATCGTAAAAACCGTCCCGTTCTAGGGTTGAATTCCAGCAATCCAGTTGGCGTACCGGCCCACAGCGATCCCCGTGGACTCAGGGTGAGAACCTGAACATTTCCCCCTGGAACATTAATTACCCGATTGGTAATCAGGGCACTGGCCGTATCAATTTCCACCAAGCCGTTTTGGGTGCCGACCCAGAGTTGCCCCCGTCCATCCAGGGATAGGGCATTGGCACTCACCCCTGGCAACGCCTGCAAGGTGGTCATGATCAAACCTTGGTCTGGGCTAATGAGGGAGATGCCTCGATCGCCCCCCACCCACAAATAACCCCGTCGATCGACCAGCAGCGATAGCACCCGCTTAGACGGCAGGAAGAAGCTCTGAGCCGTAATCTCATTGCTGCGGGGATCAACCCGGAATAAGCCTTCATAGGTTCCCACCCACACACGTCCAGAGTGATCCTGGGCCAACGCACCAATCGCCGTATCAGGAATATTAACCCGCGCTAGAATCCGCCCCGTAATCGAATCAATTCGGGCTAATCCTTGCCAGGAGCCAATCCACATACTGCCCGTATAGTCGGGCTGCAAGGCACTCACCCGATAGTCATCCCCCACATTTTGGTTCTGGGTTTCCTGGCGTTGCCGTTGTCCCGGTAGGGGATCGATGCGAGGCGGTGGGGGTTCGATCGGGTACGTGGGGGCATTTCCAGTATTTATGGCAGGAGATTGGGCATGGACTACTTGACTATAGTCTCCAAAAGATTTAGATGAACCGCTAAATCCCCAAACACTGAGTCCTAACAACGCAGACCCCATCCAAACCTGGATGCGTCTTACCCTTCGTTTTGCTGTTTGCTTTGTCAAAATTACCATCACCAATCTCCTCACAGTGGGTTGCCCATTCCTGGGCTTGTAAATAAACTTCTTTTACATATAAAGTTATACATCTACTTGCAAACAGAATACTTCTGCAACTAAACCAGTGCATGAAATACAAATTACAAGTTGGATTTGCGTTGATTGTAGTCTTCAATCCACAGAACGCAACAGATGTAAATCTACTCTCTACAGCGCATCCATAGAATCGTTCACTATATTCGCCTCAATAATAAAGGAGGTTGTTCTGAGTCTAATGGCCATGTCTCAAATGTCTGAGCAGATTTTACAAGCTGTGGAAGCATTACCTGCGGAAGATCAGCGCCAAGTATTGGACGGGTGCATCCCAGTTTTGTAACCGCCCGATCCACCCTCACCCTAAATCCCTCTCCCTAGGGAGAGGGA
>JARCMD010000544.1 GCA_030248885.1 Leptolyngbyaceae cyanobacterium MP9P1.79
GATGTTTTACAATACTTCGGACAGTTTTGATGAAAGTGCTGGAAACCCGCTTTGTACCGTTAGCCTTTGCCCTCACCCTAAATCCCTCTCCCAAGTGGGGAGAGGGACTTCAATCCGGCTCCCCTTCTCCCAAGAAGGGAGAAGGGGCTGGGGGATGAGGGCAGACTAACTCTAAAAGTGTCCACAGTATTAGTTTTAGACTGAAGTATTCAATTCCCAGCCCAATGCCCAGCCAGGAGAAGCCGCAATGCGATTGTCCCAGATGCTCTTTGTTACGCTGCGGGAAGATCCCACCGAAGCCGAAATTCCCAGCCATAAACTGTTGCTGAGAGCCGGATACATCCGTCGTGTGGCCAGTGGTGTTTACGCCTACCTGCCCTTGATGTGGCGCGTGTTGCAGAAAGTGTCCCAGGTGGTGCGGGAAGAGATGAACGCAACGGGAGCGCTGGAATGTCTGCTGCCACAATTGCAACCGGCTGAGCTATGGCAAGAATCAGGACGCTGGAATACCTATACCCAGGCAGAAGGCATTATGTTTGCCCTCACCGATCGCCAAGATCGAGAGCTAGGACTGGGCCCAACCCACGAAGAAGTCATCACCTCGATCGCCCGTGATCTGATCCGCTCCTACCGTCAACTGCCGCTTCACCTTTACCAAATTCAGAGCAAGTTCCGGGATGAGATTCGGCCCCGCTTTGGCTTGATGCGTGGGCGGGAATTTATTATGAAAGATGGTTATTCTTTCCATGCCGATGAGTCCAGCCTGAAACAGACCTATGCCGCAATGGATTTGGCCTACCGGAACATGTTCACCCGCTGCGGACTGGCATTTCGGGCGGTAGATGCAGATTCAGGGGCGATCGGTGGCTCTGGTTCCCAGGAGTTCATGGTGCTAGCGGAAGCGGGCGAAGATGAAGTGCTATACACCGAGGACGGAAATTACTCTGCCAATGTGGAAAAAGCGGTAGCCCAGCCCCCAGCGGCGGAGCCTTCCCCTTTTACCACCTACGAAAAACGCGCCACACCAGGCACAGAGACGATCGCTAAAATGAGCGAATTTTTGCAATGCTCCGCCACCCAAATTGTGAAAAATGTGCTCTATGAAGCCGTGTACGACAACGGCATGGCGGTACTGGTACTCGTTAGCCTGCGTGGGGATCAGGAGGTAAACGAGGTCAAATTGCAAAATGAATTGGCAAAACTGGCAGGACAATACGGCGGCACGACGCTGCTAGCCCTGAAGGTTCCAGACGCAGAGGCGCAGTCCAAATGGGCAACTAAACCCTTGCCCCTTGGCTACATTGCCCCTGACCTAAGCGACGATTATATTCAAGCGACAAAAACCCTCACGCCGAAGTTTTTACGCTTGGTGGATCAGACTGCGATCGACCTCAAAGACTTCGCTACGGGCGCAAACGAGTCCGGCTACCATGTCGTCGGAGCCAACTGGCACACGCATTTTCCCTTGCCCCAAGTGGTGGACATTCGCAAAGCTAAAGTTGGCGATCGTGCCCTCCATGATGCCAGTCAAACTCTCCAGAGTGCCCGTGGCATTGAGGTGGGGCATATTTTCCAGCTAGGAAATAAATATTCCAAGGCAATGGGAGCCACCTACACCAACGAGCAAGGTGAGGAAGTGCCCTTGGTCATGGGTTGCTACGGGGTTGGAGTGTCGCGCTTAGCCCAATCAGCGGTGGAACAATCCTACGACAAGGATGGCATCATCTGGCCTGTGGCCATTGCTCCTTATCAGGCGATCGTCGTGATCCCCGATGTCAAAAATGCGGAGCAAGTCCAAGCAGCCGAAACTATCTACACTGACCTGACCCAGGCGGGGGTGGAAACCCTGTTGGACGATCGCGATGAACGAGCGGGGGTCAAATTCAAAGACGCAGATTTGATTGGCATTCCCTACCGAATTGTGACGGGCCGATCGCTCCAGCAAGGCAAGGTAGAAGTGGTGATCCGGGCGACCCACGTAGCTCAAGATTTGGCCCTAGCTGACGTGGTTCCCACGCTGAAACAGTGGATTGCCCAAGCCTTGAGTGGTAGTGCCGCTGCGTAACACAATCGCCAAGGATCATGAATTAAGTAGCTTCAAGTAGTCCTAGGCGATGTGCAACTTTTCCGAACCGCCCTCACCCCAACCCCTCTCCCAGAAGGGGAGAGGGGCTAAGACTTAGATCGGCTACCCTTCTCTCAGTGGGAGAAAGGGCTGGGGGATGAGGGCAGATTTTAAGTCACACATCGCCTAGTCCCGCAAGGTTTATGCGTTGGTACATTATTTAGCCGCAAATTTCTAGAAAACTCAAGGTCATGGCTGGCAGTCGCTTTGCCTATCGTCTTTATCACCGCCCCTTCCGTCGATCGCTGCAAACCAGTCACGGCACCTGGGATCGCAGGGATGGCATGATTCTGCGGCTTGTTGATGCAGCGGGTCAGATTACCTTTGGGGAAATTGCACCCCTGCCCTGGTTTGGCTCAGAAACTATTGCCCAAGCTTGGGACTTTTGTCAGCATCTGCCCCCAGAGATTACGGCTGAAACGATCGCCATGATCCCCGCCCATCTCCCCGCCTGTCAATTCGGCTTTGAGTCTGCCTGGATGGGTCACTCCCAGCGTGCTGAGTCGATCGCCCCCCATCACCTTAGTGGCTTGCTCCCCGCAGGCAAGAGCGCCTTGGAAACCTGGCAACCGCTTTGGGATCAAGGCTATCGAACATTTAAGTGGAAAATTGGGATCGGTGATCTCCTGACAGAAATCCAGATTTTTCATAGCTTGACTGCTGCGCTACCCCAATCAGCCCGCCTGCGGTTGGATGCCAATGGCGGACTCACTTGGCAGGAGGCGATCGTCTGGCTGGAGTCCATCGCCGCCACCCAGGTAGAGTTTTTGGAACAGCCACTATCGGTAGACCAGTTTGATGCCATGCTGGACTTGAGCCAACGCTATCCAACACCCCTCGCCTTGGATGAATCTGTGGCGACCCTGGCGCAGTTGCAAACCTGCTATCAGCGAGGCTGGCGGGGAGTTTTCGTGGTGAAGCCTTCGATCGCTGGCTTTCCTTCCCATCTACGCCAATTTTGGCAACAGCAGCACTTGGATGGGGTCGTTTCCTCAGTGTTTGAGACCGCGATCGGGCGACAGGCAAGCTTGGCATTGGGGGCTGAGTTGCAGACTGGAACCGATCGCGCCGCTGGCTTTGGGGTAACCCACTGGTTTAACGATGATCTTGACACGCTAGAGTTTGAGCAACTATGGCAACGCCTCTCACCTGTTTGAAGCACCGTTATGGGGATGACTGGCTGCCTGGACACGACTCCCAGCAGTTCTATCAACAGGTGACACAAAAGCTGGAGCAGTTACAAGCCTTCCGTCCAGGGTTGCCCAAAATTTTACTGCTGGAACCTGATCCCCTTTCTTTTTTGAGTAGCTTCCTTGCCGCCTGCATTGCCCAGTGTCCCGTTTTCTTGGGCAATCCAAACTGGGTTGAAACTGAGTGCCAGCAGGCGATCGACCTCATAAAACCCAACCTAATTTGGGGATCTGAGGACTACAGCCTTCCTTCCCCACTCCCCCACTCCCCCAC
>JARCMD010000545.1 GCA_030248885.1 Leptolyngbyaceae cyanobacterium MP9P1.79
AAGTTATTGTCCAAAGGCACGGGAGTGCAGAACCCCCTAGCCGAAGTGTATATTCCTGATTATGCAACCGCCTATCCTCAGCTCGTTCGCACCGATGCTTCTCCAGTTCCTTATCTAGGAGATTTAGCTCAACCCAAGCAGATCCAATCCCTTGTTGCAGGAGTGGGCGTTGATGATATGGGAGTCCGCCTCAAAATGACCACGGAACTGAACCCCACCGCCTTAAAAGTAGACTACAAGCCTGTTTCTGGGGACGTAGTCTCTCAGTTTCCCAGCGACACCTTAGCGGTAGCCGGAGGGCAAGGACTGAAAAGTTTGTGGTCAGCCATGACTGCCCAAACGAGTGACCCAAGTGTCCAAAACCTGGTTAAAGCGACTCGCACCCAGATCTCAGAAAGCTTGAAACTGGATGCAGATAAGGAGGTCTTTGGCTGGATGGATGGCGAGTTTGCCTTGGGGATTATTCCTGCCAAGGAAGGCATTCTCAGTCAATTTGGAGTGGGCCCGGCTCTGGTGATCAGGACGAGCGATCGACCCACTGCTGAGGCAACTTTAGCTAAATTGGATGCGTTGGCAAAATCCAACAATCTCATCGTGGGTGAGCGGCAGGTTCAAGGCAAATCGGTGACCGAGTGGACTGTGCCTGTGCAAGGAGCTTTCCTGGGGCATGGCTGGCTCGATCAGCAATCGCTCTTTATTGCGATGGGCCCGCTAGTGGATGTGATTGCCGCCAAGCCCCAAGCAGCGCTTAACAGTGGCGACACGTTTAAGTCTGCCACTGCATCGTTGCCAAAATCCAGTAGTAGCTATTTCTATCTGGACATGGAGAAAACCCTAGCTCTGCTTACTGAGAAGGGGTTCTTCAAAGCTCAGGGCAGCAATTCTGCTGGGGGTGATGCTGTTCTTCAATCCATCCGCGGGATTGGGCTGACCGCTGTTCAACTTGACTCCTCGACGAATCAGTTGGAAGTGTTGGCTGCTCTCAAGCCAAGCAGCACGACCAAGTAAGAGGGATTGTGCCGACCTCTTGAACGAGGATGTGACATAAATGAAGGGCGATCGGTTAAGCCGATCGCCCTTCACCAAAGCTTCATACTGTCCATCTGAGCGGCTACCAACAACCTCTACTGCCAAACCGACCAAAGCTAATCCATTTCAACTAGGTTGTTAGGCTGGTGGCGCTGAGCAATCTGGAGCAATAATCGCAGTGCTTCATTGACAGAGGCATCCGTCGGAAAAGCTGTGGCAATATCAGGATCTAAGAGAACCAAATTTGTTTGCGATCGATATCGTTCGACATACTTGCCCCTCACACCTCCCGCCATCTTGGAGAAGTCATATTCAGCGCGGAGTTCATCGTCTAGCTCGTCAACTTCCTGATTCATAAAATCTCCTTTCCTGGCGAGTGGCTCTGCGGGCGCTAATGATGCGAGTATAGTTCTCTCGGTCAGTATGGCAGACAACTAATAATTGCCCTGACCTAGACATCCCAATCATAACGTAGCGATTTTCCCCAATGGAATGATCAGGGTCAGGAAACGTTACCGACAGCGAGTCATCAAATACAGTTGTGGCTTCTGGGAAAGAGATAGCGTGCTTTCTCAAATTGGTCAAAGCTTTGTCTTGATTCCACTCGAATTGCATGCACAATCTCTCATCACCAGCGACTTCAGCGGTTTAAGAGTATCAAACCATTAAAGCGATCATAAGCCTTAAAGAATCAGCGACGGGTGAAGGCTGGTTGCATCGGTTTTGTGGCGATCGTTGATGTCGTTGGCGTGTTGTCTGGCTGGAGCATTGTATTTTGGGCCAATCGTCCATCTTCCATGTGTACCAGGCGATCGGCGACATCCAAAATTCGGTTATCGTGGGTCACCATCAGAATCGTACAACCTTGCTCCTTCGCCAACTTTTGCATCAAGGTCACCACATCTCGCCCCGATTTGCTGTCTAAAGCCGCCGTTGGTTCATCAGCCAGCACCAACTTGGGCCCACTGACCAAGGCCCGCGCAATGGCCACCCGCTGCTTTTGTCCACCCGATAGACTATCTGGGTAGTAGCTCATGCGATCGTCCAAACCCACAGATGCCAGCATGTGCGCCGCCCTGGTTTTCTTTTCCTTCTCAGGCATGGGATGCAATTCCAGGGACATTTGCACGTTTTGCAAAGCGGTCAGTGACTTGAGTAAGTTGTGTGCCTGGAAAATATACCCAATTTGTCGCCGCACCTGGATTGAGTCGCCCTGTCTGGCTCCACACAGTTCTTGCCCTAGGATCTGCAAGCTGCCTTCCTGAGCCGATCGCAAGCTTCCAATCAAGGTTAGCAGCGTTGTTTTGCCTGAACCAGATGGGCCCGTCATAATCACGATCTCACCGGGTGCGACTGCTAGATTGATGTCAAACAAGATTTGCTTGCGCAATTGCTCTTGACCAAAGTAATGATTTAGGCTCTGGATGGCAATAACAGGGGTTGAAGACATAGCTTCCCTCGTTGAATGGATAAAGCAGAAAAGTGTCTAAATATAAAATAATTTGTATTACTTAATATTTTATCAGCTATACCAGCAACATAGGTTAACACTTCAGATAGAACGGTCACATAAAAAATTCTTTCTTGAATCTTATTACTAAATGTAAATCTGATATTGTACGGTACAACAACTACTTAGATAGCTATAAAAATCGCTAAAACTCATACCTAGAAAAAACTCAGCAATGACTCGTTTTTATCACGACCAATTCGCCAAACAGTATCTCGAAGAGCTACTCACCCCCTTGGGGCACGTCGAGATTAGCAAAGAAGTCTCAGGAGA
>JARCMD010000112.1 GCA_030248885.1 Leptolyngbyaceae cyanobacterium MP9P1.79
TTAGGGTGAGGGTCTATATTGGCTGTACAACAGTGTTTCCAGCACCTCCACAAAAACTGTCCGAAGTATTGGCCGGGGTGATGCAGCAATAAAAATTAGGTTGGTGACGCGACGATCGGCTTCCTAGCGTCACAACCCTTGCATCCCCAGCAAAGCGAAGCGCTTTTCTCCTCCCAAAATTAACACCTTCGGAGGGGGTCTGGGGGAAGCGTCTCGTCCCCTAGAAGGGGGTTTGGGGGATCACTCCCAAGGGTCGGATGGCTCGGAACCCAGATTTACACCGTGTTCCCAATGCAGCATGGCAGAAGTTTCTGACCTATGAGGAGGCTTATTTTGAGTTTTGAGTTTTGAGTTGGCTGCTCAGTTACAGCACTTTGCAGATCAATGCCGTACAAAATATATAACCCCTCGCCTTCAATAGCGAAATTCGATGTACCTAATAGACTTGCAAAGTGCTGTATTTCTACCAGTCTGCACTCGTATCGAGTCCCGCTGCTCCTTGCCGCAGCAGTATAACTCTGTAACTTCAGTCACTAAGCCACTCTTTAAACTGTCACATAATTGCCATGGGAGGGTTGAAAGCTCTGGATATTCTAAAGCTAATCTCTGAGCGAGCTATTTAGACAAACTAGAGGATTCTATGAAATATCCCTACGTTAGCTGACCCATGTGTCATCCTGGTTGATATAACGGGTATAGGTTCTGTGAGTAGCATGGCAAGAATTGCCAGAATGGAACATGTGTGGAGTGATCATTCAGCCTTAAATTAAGCAACGAAATTGTCTCCTGGAAACCTACCGAATTGTCTTGTTTTCAACTCTGTGCTTTGTGACAGATGGGGTGAATCTCTGCTTTGTATCTGCCAGATTGTTGAATTTAACTTTTTGAATTTTTAACCTAACTTACTCCAGCGAATCTCAATGAATCAATTTCTTAAGCGCCCTCTTTTGTCTCAAGCTCTGCTCATTGGCGGGACGATCGCAACTGCCGGAGCCATGTACTTGTTTGTCCCCGGACTGAGCCGCTCTGTCAAAGCTGCCTTGCAAGATAGTCCCAAGCAAATTGTGGATGAAGCGTGGCAGATTGTGAACCGGGAATATGTTGATGGAACCTTTAATCAAGTCGATTGGCAAGCAGTCAGACAAAGCCTGCTGAGCAAAAATTACACCTCTCGTGAAGATGCGTATACTGCCCTTCGGGGAGCGCTGGAGAAGCTGCAAGACCCCTATACCCGCTTCATGAACCCGAAGCAATTTGAGTCCCTGACAAATCAAACATCAGGCGAGCTATCGGGCGTAGGCATTCGGTTAGAGGTGAATGAACAGACCAAGGTTTTGACCGTGGTTGAACCGATCGATAACTCCCCTGCCCTCAAAGCCGGCATTCAAGCGGGCGATCGGATTCTGGAAATTGATGGCAAGCCGACTCAAGGGATGACTGTAGAAGCAGCTTCAGACCTAATTCGGGGATCAGTCGGTTCTAAGGTAAAGCTGCGGCTTTCCCGTGAATTTAAGGGCGAGTTTGACGTTCCCCTCGTTCGGGCGCGCATTGAACTGAAAACAGTCACCTACTCTTTGAAGCAGGAAGGACAGTCCAAAGTCGGCTACATTCGCTTGAACGAATTCAGTAGTCACGCCGCAGAGCAAATGAACTCGGCAATCAAGGCACTGCTAGCTCAGAAAGTAGATGGTTTCGTGCTAGATCTGCGGGGCAATCCCGGTGGTTTGTTGCAAGCTAGCATTGAAATCTCGCGGATGTGGATGGACAATGGCGCGATCGTTCGTACCGTAGACCGCAAGGGCGACAGCGACGAAATCAAGCTCAATCGGAGTGCCCTGACCAAACTGCCTCTGGTAGTATTGGTGGATGGCAACTCAGCCAGTTCCAGCGAAATTCTCACCGGAGCGCTGAAGGATAACGGTCGGGCCAAAGTGGTTGGTAGCCAAACCTTTGGGAAGGCATTAGTGCAGTCTGTACACGCCCTGTCCGATGGCTCTGGCTTGGCAGTGACGATCGCCCACTACTACACCCCTAACGGCACAGACATCAGCCAGAAAGGAATTGTCCCCGACATCAAGGTGGATTTATCCGATACCCAAAAGCAGTTTCTGGCTTCCAATCCTAAACTGATTGGTACGAAGGATGATCCCCAGTATGCTCAGGCGGTTCGGGTGCTGGAGAACATTGCCTTTGCCAAGCCGGGAGCTAACCAATCAGCCCGGCCAGCAATGAACCCAAATTAGTAAATCACTGAAAGACACCAAAGGCGAGAAAGTTTTTTCTCGCCTTTGCTTTATGTTGGGTCAGCCTGCACATTTGGGAATTCTGGGGATGCCGGGATCTTACCCTGTCCCATCCTGCAAGCATTCTATTTGTCTTCGTAGCCGGATCTCTCATCTCTTAAGCTCCTCCTTACCAAAAGATTTCTATGAGTTACACAATCGAGGCCGATCGCTTCATTAATGACCTGGATCGCGTCGGCAAAGTGCGACAGCAGGTGGCGGGATATTTGGCAAAGATGGCTGAAACCCTGAGCCAAGCGGAGTCCTTAGGAATTGAGTCTTCAGGACAGTTCGGGTTGACGCGGGATATTGAGGATATTACGATCGTCAGCAAAAACTTGCGTGAGGGAGTTTTTCGGCTCTTGGTGTTGGGCGACATGAAGCGTGGCAAGAGTACCTTCCTGAATGCCCTGATTGGCGAAAATCTACTGCCGAGCGATGTCAATCCCTGCACTGCGGTACTGACGGTATTGCGATACGGATCAGAAAAGCAAGTCACCGTGCATTTCAATGACGGTAGAAGCCCCGAAAAGTATGATTTCCCTACCTTTAAACGGTTGTATACGATCGATCCCGCTGAGGCGAAGCAACTGGAAGAGGCAAAAAAAGAAGCCTTTCCGGGGGTTGATTACGCAGTTGTGGAATATCCCCTAGCCTTACTGGAAAAGGGAATCGAGATTGTAGACAGCCCTGGACTCAATGACACTGAAGCGCGTAACGAGTTATCTCTTGGCTATATCAATAATTGTCATGCCATTTTGTTTGTGATGCGGGCTTCCCAGCCCTGCACTTTGGGAGAGCGCCGTTACCTGGAAAACTACATCAAAGGGCGTGGCTTAACGGTTTTCTTCCTGATCAATGCCTGGGATCAAATTAAGGAGAGCCTGATTGATCCCGACGATGCCACCGAGCTACAGGAAGCAGAAGGCAGGCTGCGGCAAGTTTTTCACTCCAACTTAGCTGAATATTGCCTAGTGGATGGTCACGATGTCTATGAAGAGCGTGTGTTTCCCATCACGGCAATTACGGCGTTGCGTCGGCGGTTGAAAAATCCGCCCCTACCCTTGGACGGAACCGGCTTTCCAGAGTTTATGGGGGCGCTGAATACGTTTTTGACCCAGGAGCGGGCGATCGCCGAACTTCGGCAAGCCAGGACGTTGGCACAGCAAACGAACAACCGCATTCAGGAGGCTGTCAAACGTCGCATTCCATTGCTGGATCAAGATATTGACCAACTCAAACAGCGGATTAGCTCTGTAGAGCCAGAATTTACGAAGCTGAGCAACATTCGGGATCAGTTCAAGGACGAGATTAGAGGGGCCCGCGATCGACGTTCTCGATCGATCGCCGACTCCTTCCGCACCTATGTCTTGAAGCTGGAAAGCACCTTTGAAACCGACTTTCTGCGCTATCAACCCGACATCAATTTCATGGATTTCCTGAATCAAGGTAAACGTGAGGAGTTTAATGCTGCCTTGCAGAGAGCCTTTGAGCAGTATGTCAATGACAAGTTTTTTGATTGGAACTTGACGGCAGAACATCAATTGAATGATGCCTTTGCCCAACTTTCCCGCAGTGCCGCCGAGTATGGTGCATCCTACGCCCGCGTCACGGATCAAATGACCGAAAAGCTCACTGGACAACGCTTGGAACCCCGTCCCGGCACCACAACAGACTCCAATGCTTCCCCTAGTTGGGCCAATTGGGCCATGGGTCTGGTATCCATGGCTTCGGGAAACATTGCGGGGATCGCTCTGGCTGGAGTGGGATTTGACTGGAAAAGTATTTTGTTTAACTTAATTACGACAGTCAGTTTGGGGGCGATCTTTGCTGCCGTGTTGGGGCCGATCGCCATTCCCCTTGTCAGTTTGGGGATCGGAGTCTTTCAAGCCGACCATGCCCGCAAGGAAATGGTCAAAGGCATTAAAAAGGAACTGATGCAGCACTTGCCCCGCATTGCTCAGGAACAATGGGCCCCGATTCACACAGCCGTGCAGGAATGCTTTGATGCCTACGAACGCGAAGTGATCAAGCGCATCAATGAGGACATTCAAGCACGTAAGGCTGAATTGGATAATTTGCTACAACAGAAAGAATGTCGTGAAATCAATCGGGGCGCGGAACTGTCTCGCCTCCGCACGTTGGAGTCGGACATCTCTGTTCAGCAGCAAGGCGTGGAAACGGCCTACCGTAATCTGCTATCAGCCATATCCTAATTCAGTGCATCTCACTTTTGCAGATCTCCGATCCGCCCTCATCCCCAACCCTTCTCCCTGGGGAGAAGGGAGCCGGAATTCAAAGTCCCTCTCCCCAGGGAGAAGGATTTAGGGTGAGGGTGGATCGGGCGGTTGCAAAACTGGGATGCACTCTATTTTAATTCAGTGGGGATCACCACGGAGAGTTGCCAATATGGGACAAGATGTAGCTGAGAAACTGGTGGAGAGCCTACGATCGGCCCTCGGACTGCTCGATCGGGAGCAATACCCACAGTTACACCAAGATGGACTAGCCGTGTGCAATCACGCCGTTAGTTCCAGCTTTCGGATCGCCGTGTTTGGCCCTTTCAACTACGGTAAATCAACGCTGCTGAATGCATTGTTGGGCAATCGCGCCCTGCCTATCGATCTGATCCCCACTACCGGAGCCGCGATTCGAGTCAGCTACGGCGAGGAACTGCGAACCCGCATTGTGCTAACCAATGGCACGGAAATTGCAGAATCAGGCACCGAAGTTTTGAAGCAGTTTGCCCTGTTGGATGGCGATCGGCAAATGCGCCAAGATGTCTCCTCTGTTCAGATTTTTTGTCCCCATCCGTTTCTGCAAAATGGGGTGGAACTTTTGGATTTACCCGGCACAAACGATCGGGAAGCCCAGGATGCCCTCGTCCGGGATCAACTTCTGACGGTCGATCTGGTGGTGCAGGTGTTGGACGCTCGCAAGCTGATGACCTTGGGAGAACGGGAAAATTTGCGGGACTGGCTGCTCGATCGGGGCATCAAAACCGTGGTGTTCGTGGCAAACTTCATCAACCTGCTGGAAGCCGAAGACCAAAAGCAAGTCCAAAGCCGTCTGCGCTTTGTAGCCGAAAGCTTCCGGGCAGATTTGCCGGATGGGGTGAGCAACCTCTATCGCGTGGATGCCTTACCCGCTTTGAGAGCCAGATTGAAGGGCGACATGGCGGCCGCCAATGTTACAGGGCTACCGATGTTTGAATCGGCCCTGCAAGCGATCGTTGCCAGTCGTCACCAAGGCAATGCAGAAGGCACACGGTTGCCCCGCATTGTGGCTATAGCAACCCAAGTACAACGGGCGCTTCAGGCAAAAGTGGAACAGGTTGGGGCGGAAGTCGGCGAAGTAGATCAAAATTACACTGCTAAATTACAAATCAAACAACGGGCTGAAAAGCTTCTCCAGCAAGGGTTCGCTGGAAGTATGATCGTGTTGCGGGACTGGCTTTCTTTCTCCACGCTGGTCGATCGCTACCAAACTGATGCCGCTTCCGCTTTGGAACGGGGGAGCTTCAATGCTTGGGAGCAGGGCGCATTCCGACGGGATCTGCTGGAGCATCAGCAAGCCGTGGTGAAATGGGTTACACAAGCCACGGAAATGTTTGGTCAGCCTAGTCTTGAGGGGTTAGTGATCCCCTTCTCTAGCCCTCCCTCGGTGTCTTTGCCTCCACCCCCAACCCCAACGACTTCCCAGAAGATTGACCCTAATTCTGTTGCAGTCGCTACTGGGATCGGGTTTCTGTTTGGAGGCCCGATCGGCGCTGCTGTGGCGGGAGGCGCATCCTACTTGCTAACGCAAAATATGGAACTGCCCCAACCCCAATCCGATGACGGGTATCGCGCCCGTTGCACCCAAGCCTATGAGGATGCTGCCAAGGAGTATTTGAGTCGCTTCAGTCTCCAAGGGTTGCCGATCGTCGATCGCTACCAACCCAAGGCACAGCACGCCCTCACCTTTCAGCCCCCTCCCGAAACCCCTAACCTCATCAGCAAGCGCCACGAACTGACCCTGCTGCAAACAACTTTGAATAACTTGGATGCATCCTTGGGAGCAGCGATCCCACTTTTCTAGAGACTCTGACTTTCTCAGTAAAGTGAGGTTTTATACTTCATCTAAATGATTGACAAATTGGGCGATCGATTCTACCTCTAGCGCCAATTCTCCCAACCTGTCCAATTGCTCCAAACCCACAGTTTGTAACTGAGTTTCTAGCGTCTCAGGAACAGCGCTAAAACGCAATTGCAGCAGCCGCAGCAACTGTCGGGTAGCAATTTGTTGAGCCTGTTCTGTTTGTTGTTGAGCCTGTTCTGCCTGTTGTTGAGCCTGTTCTGCCTGTTGTTGAGCCTGTTCTGCCTGTTGTTGAGCCTGTTCTGCCTGTTGTTGAGCCTGTTCTGCCTGTTGTTGGGCTGCCTCATTCATATGCAATACCAAGTCGCCATTCTGATCGTAGAATCGTAACCACTCCGCTTCATCCTTGTGGAATGTCCCCTCCCAAGCTCCCAACCATAAGCCTAAAGATTCGCACCAGAGCCAGCCCCGATCGTTGCGTTCCAAAGGCTGATACTCTTGATTCACGTCAAGGTGCCATCCTTCAAATAAGTTGGCATCAAAAGGATTGAAAATAAAGTAGTTGGAGGTCTTAAAAGTCTGTTCATAGAGAACTTTTTTAGGGCCTCTATCAATAGCAGCCGTGCTAGGGGATAGGAGTTCGATAATGACATCGGGGTAGCGTCCATTCTCTTCCCATACGACCCACCCCTTACGAGAGCGGCGACCATCCACTCCTAGTACCACGAAGAAATCGGGGCCCCGAAAGTCTTGATTCCGAGCCTGAGTGCTGCTGTAGTAGAGAAACATATTGCCTCCCACGAAGAAATCATCGCGATCGAGCCAATGCTGTTCGATGGAATCAATCAGCAAATTCATAGCTAGGCGGTGACGGTAGTTTTCCAAAGGTATTCCATCATCAAAGATTAAATCAGTAGGCGGCTCAGGTGGTTGCCAATCAGCGATTGCAGAAGTCTGAGTTGATTCTGTAGTTAGGTCTGTCGTGAGTTCGATCGACATAATTTTACACCTCTTTGGAGTTATTCTACAGTCACAAACTGGTTACAAACTCGTCCGATCGCCCACTGCCTGAGCTAGCTTTTGCAACACTTCAGCCACAGGTAAAACGCCCAAATCTCCGCTGGCACGAGTACGGATGCTGAGCGCGTTCGCCTCCACTTCCTTAGCCCCGATCACTGCCATCACGGGAATTTTCTGGGTTTCTGCATTGCGGATCATTTTGCCCAAGCGTTCACTGCTCTCGTCCACTTCAACCCGAACTTTGAGCGATCGGATTTGTGTGGCCACCTGCTGGGCAAACGGCCACTGCTCCTCTGTTACAGGCAACAACCGCGCCTGCACCGGAGCCAACCACAGGGGGAAGTCTCCAGCATATTCTTCGATCAAAATCCCTACCAGCCGCTCCAGGGAGCCAAATGGGGCGCGGTGAATCATTACGGGGCGCTTACGGGTGCTATCCGCTGCCACGTACTCCAAGTCAAACCGTTCTGGCAAGTTGTAATCGACCTGCACCGTACCCAACTGCCATTCGCGATCGAGCGCATCTCGAAAGATGAAATCTAACTTGGGACCATAGAAGGCAGCTTCACCAATGCCCTCAAAGTGATCCATGCCCAAGGTTTCCACAGCCCGACGAATCGCTCCCTCTGCCTTGTCCCACGCCTCATCCGACCCGATGTATTTGTCAGAAGCAGGATCACGAAAACTCAGCCTCGCCCTGAAATTACTCAATTGGAGACTTTTGAATACCGATAGAGTTAAATCCACCACGTTGAGAAACTCTTGATCGAGTTGCTCTGGTGTCACAAACAGGTGAGCATCGTCTACCGTAAAGCCCCGCACACGAGTCAATCCGCCCAACTCTCCAGACTGTTCATAGCGGTAGACCGTACCAAACTCCGCCAACCGCATCGGCAATTCTCGATACGATCGCAACTCACTTTTATAAATTTGAATGTGAAAGGGACAGTTCATCGGCTTCATCACAAAGCCTTGCTCCCCAAGGCGAGCGTCGTCATCCTCTGCCATGAGCGGGAACATATCTTCGTGATACTTCTGCCAGTGCCCAGAGGTTTTGAACAAATCCACTCTCGCAATGTGCGGCGTGACCACAGGCAGATAGCCGCGCTCGATTTGTTCCTGTTGTAAGAAATCTTGTAGCGTCGATCGCAAAATCGTTCCCTTTGGGGTCCAGAGCGGCAAGCCGGGGCCAACCAGATCAGAAAAGATAAACAACCCCAGTTCTTTACCTAACTTGCGGTGGTCACGCTTCAGTGCCTCCTCTTTGCGGCGCTTGTATTCCACTAACTGTTCCGGCGTTTCCCAAGCCGTGCCATAAATCCGTTGCAATTGCGCCTTGGTTTCATCGCCGCGCCAGTAGGCTCCAGCCACCGATTCGAGGTCGATCGCGTCTGGCTTTAGTTCCGCCGTATTCTCAACGTGGGGCCCAGCACACAAATCCCACCATTGGTCGCCCAAGTGATAAATCGTGATCGGTTCCTGCAAGCCCTCCAGAATCTCCAGCTTGTAAGGCTCATTAATGGCTTTAATCCGCCGTTCTGCTTCCTCGCGGCTGACTTCCTCACGCATAACTGGCAGTTTGCGGTTGATGATTTTGATCATCTCCTTCTTAATTGCCTTCAGATCCTTTTCGGCAAATGGTTCTGGGCTGTCAAAGTCGTAATAAAAGCCATTTTCAATCCAGGGCCCGATCGTCACCTGCGCCTTAGGAAACAGCTTCTGCACCGCCATTGCCATAACATGGGAGGCGGTGTGACGAATCTTCTGTAAAAGTTCAGATTCGCTCGTGCGCGGCAGATAAATTTTCTCAGGTTGGGCGTTCTCAGATTGTTCCGAAGGCATGAATCACGGGCCCTTTTATTGGATGACATTGCCTCTATATTATGTCTGTTGGGTGTAGCTCCTGACTTTCAGCTTCAGCAGCTTGTGACAAAATATTCATTTGGTTTATTTGAGCTGTGTTACGAAATGTAAATAATGTTAAGATTAGACGAATATGAGTTTATTTTTGAAACATGTCTAGTTCTAACTCTTCAGAGCCTAACTTTCTCACAAGTCTACTAGAGCCTCTGTTGGAAGATTTCACTTACTGGTTTGGCCGATCGCAAACGTTGCTAGAAAATGAGAAGATTGATTTCTTAGAATCTAGTAAACAGGCTGAATTACTGAATCGAGTTAAGCAGGCTCAAAAAGAAGTGAATACGACTCAGCTTTTACTCAAAGTCACTGAAGGACAGGTTGGTGTTGAAACCGAAGTGCTGATGCCTTGGCACCGTCTGCTGATGGAGTGTTGGCAAGTTGCCGTTCGCTTTCGTACCGAGCGTTCTTCTCAAGGAGGACTTGAATCGGAACGATGAGACATCTGGAAGTATGAGAGAAAGAGTTTACAAAGCAAGTTAGTTCGCTCAAACCGCTAACGCAATTCTTATAAAAACCAATTTTGGCTAGCAGGAAACTGTTCAGCATTCACTGGAGAAGCAAATGTTTCACTTAATGCACTTACTTTACGTCATTGCCTTTACCGTCCTCGCTTTCTTGGCGATCGGTAATTTGCTACGCAATATGATGGTTTTGGGATCTGACTCTAGAACAGGTTGGTCCACATCCCCAAGACCCTCAACTTCATCGCGGTCTCGGACTGCTCACCTTCAATTTGTTCCCCACCCAGAGTTTTTGGATGACACGGGCCACGTCATCAATGAACCTCTATTGGTGATGCGCTCTATGACGGTTGAGGATGCCCGCGAACAACTGGATGCCCTCTATAACTCCTCTCCAGGGAATAACGGCAATGATTCTTCCGCAGAAGCTTAGTTTAGAAAAGTATTAATTGAACGTAAATGTAGCATTCAAGAATCAAGCTCTTCGATAAAGCTATGAAGGCATGAAGTTAAACTTCATGCCTTCATGGCTTTAAAGGGAGTTGATTGTGACTACTTAGCTTTTAAACGATTAGTTACTAAGGGATTTGAGAACCCATCCAATCACAATTCCCAGCCCACCAAAGCGGACAGCTTGCCAAAAGACTTCTCGTAAACTACTCCAAGACAATAATCGACTCTCTAAAGCATCATCCAGCGTTTCCAACCGCTCACGAATTTGCTTTAGCTCCGCCTTCAGGCTTGCCGATCGCCCTGCTGCCTGCTGGGGGAGAGATCGTTGAATTTGCGCAAGCTGCTCTTGCAAGTTTGCTCGTTGCTGCTGGTCTTGCTGAATCTGAAGATAGCGCTGTTTCAGGTTTTGCAAATCTTGCTCGATTGTTTCCAGTGCCTGCTCGAATTCTTGCTCTTCTGGGGCTTGCTCTTCTGGGGCTTGCTTTTCTGGGCCCTGCTTTTCTGGGGTACGCTCCTCTGGGTTTTGCTCCTTGGGGGGACGATCGCCTCCACTGTTAGCTTTGGTTGCGCCTGGTTCATCAGCCGCAGGGGAATCAAGGGGTGAGGGCATTGAGGATAGGGAGAAATAGTAGAGTAGAGGTAGCTTTAACGTAATTAACTGCAATCATTATGCCCGACCTTGCTCAGCCCTCATCCAACTTACCCGCAACAAAGATCGCTTCAGTCAAATTAGCGGGATTATCTGAATTTAGTAATTTGGAACTTGCCCAAGCATTACTCGAACGATTGACCATCACAAGTTGCGATTGGCATCGGCTAAAGTCTAACCGTAAAGTCCGCGCCAGGGAGTTGTCCGCCGCCGCCCTAGTGTTTTTACTCAAAGATTTACCTGAAGAGGGCTTGGTCAGGTTGCAACAGGCTGCGGGGTGGCTCGATCGCTCGGTTTCTGCGCCTCCCTGTCCCACCCACGGACACCACGATATGGGCGAGGTTTCTTCTCCAACTAGCAGTAGCACTGGAGAGCCTGCCAACCTATAAAAGAACCGCGATTCCGGCTTAACTAATTACAGTTCTTGGATCTCTGAAGCTTCTTTGTGGAAGCCGATGGTGGGATTTGAACCCACGACCGCCTGATTACGAATCAAGTGCTCTACCCCTGAGCCACATCGGCATAACCCATTGATTAGTATAAGCCCTACGGGTTGCCTACGCTAGTCATGCCAAAAATTAGAGGAAGAGGTTAAGCCCTAACTAGTGTTTCAAAGGCTACCAGTTTCAAGACTGTTTGTGGTGTAGACATTTGTACCCTCACTGTCTTGCGCTTGATCCAGGCAGTTTCACTAGGCAGCGTATTGCAGGGATGGAATCTGTCATGATCAAAGGACGATCGCTGCCATTAAAACCGCTGTTAAAAATTTAACCCCATGACGAATTCAAATCCAAAGAGACCTGTAAGCAAAAAAACAATAACCAACACTAAACCCTCTTCACTCAGCCCCGAAAAATACGATCGGTTACGAGCAGAGATGAAGAACCCTTATCGCGGGCTGAGACGATTTGTTTACGGTGCTTTTGCCGCTTCAGGGTTTATTGGGGGATTTATTTTTTTAATCCAGTTAATTGCAGGGCAAGAGGTTAGTTCCACATTGCCTAACTTTGCTCTACAGGTGGGAGTGGTGGCGTTGATGATCTGGCTATTTCGGGTCGATCGTTCCCCAGAGTGAACCTGTTGATCCGATCGACTCTCTCTTAAGGCAGCGTCACCAGGTAGGGAGAGGACAGTGCATCTGCTTTGCCCGTGTTGACCAATGCTTGGTAAACAAAGGCAGCAACCTCTGCGCGGGTCGCCGCTCGGTTCGGATTTAGCTCCTTGGGATTGGGATAATTCACCACAATTCGGCGCTGGGTAGCTGACGCAACAGGACTGATGGCATAACTCGGAATTTGCGGTGCGTCTTGGAACACGGCATTGAGATTGGTGCTTCCGGGCTGAAATCCCAGTCCGCTGGCAAGAGATACCAACACCTGCACCCTGGGAATCTGCTGATCTGGCAAGAACAGTCCGTCTGGATAGCCCGAAAGAAAGCCGCCCTGAACCGAGGTTTCGATCACCTGGAAGCCCCAGAAGTTAGTTTGCACATCACTAAAGTTCACCCTGGCGCGCTGGGGGGCGGGGGTAAACGCTTTGCTGATGATGGAAGCAAATTGGGCACGCGTTACAGGGTCATTGGGGCGGTAGGTGCCATCACGAAATCCGCTGATGATGCCTCTAGAGGCTAGGGCTTCGATGTAAGCTTGGGCCCAGTGACCCTGCACGTCTCTAAACTGGGACGACCCAGAACCTGGGGGCTGAACATTGGCAGCCACAAAGTCTACTTTTCCAGAAATTTTCTGGATATCAACGTTGTTACCAACGGCTGCGATCGTATTTTTGGCTGTAGCGTTGTAAATGCTGTAGCGTCTATTGTTGCGAATGATATTGTTGCCAGGGTTACCTGTCACCCCCAGATCGGGCTGGGCATCGGCGATCGCCACCACGCCATCACGGACGTTGTTTTCAATCACATTGTTTCTCAACACAGGGCGAGCCGAATTGGACACCACAATCCCATCGTTGTTTTGCGTCACCTGATTACCATCGACTAAGGGTGAGGCCGTGCCCCCGATCGCAATCCCGAAGCCCGTATCCTGAAACAGATTACTCCTCACTTCGCCCTGACCCGATCGGGCAAAGGCAATCCCGTTGCCTTGATTTTTAATAAATACATTATTAAAAATCTTGGGGGAACTATTACCTGTAATAAAAATGCCATCCCGGAGACTATTCGAGAAAGTATTTGCACTCACGCTAGGGCTGGCAGACTCAACCCACAACGCCGTGCCGCGAGTCTGAGGATTCGTCACCGTAAATCCTCGTAGCTCACTATTGTTTACCGCCCGGATTGTCACATTTTGCCTTGCAAAGGACGGACTAATATAAATTCCACTGCCAATCACCAAAACCCGCTGTCCCTTGGTAGACTCGTCTCCCTGCAAACTCACCCCTTCCTTTAACAGCAGCGGAAAAACTTCCCCAGATTGGCTCGTATAACTTCCCGGAGCAACTCGGATCACAGTCCCCGGTTGCGCTTGTTGTAAAGCATAGTTAATGGTTCGGTAAGGGACGCTTTCACTCGTACCTGCCCCCCCGCTATCGTTACCCAGAGCAGAGTTGACGTAGAGAGTCCTCGCTTGAGCAATTTGGAAGGAGGCGGCGGCAACTGGACGAGTGACCGAACTTGCCCGAACCAGTGGATGACCCACACTCCCAATGCCCACTAGAAACAGGGTCAATCCAGCATGAAGCAGCAAAACTCTCGATCGGATGGGATGGCTTCTTGACAAAAAACGGTGATGAAAAGACCCCTGATTCGTCATAATGTTGACTCTACTTTTGCTTGTATGCTTTACTTTTATACTCTAGGCGTACTCAATTGTAGGAGCGGAGTATCCTGCAAATAAGTCCTTGAATCGACCAGAAGGTTATCGTCTGGATGCTATGCCCTTCCGTTTCCTGGTATAACCTTTTCTAGAAATCTCTTAACGAACTAATCTTGATTACATGAAAGTTAAACTCGGTGACCTTCACGTTGCTCGCGAAGTTCCTATGACTTGAATAACTTTTGCGGCATCCTCTAATTCACCTTAAACGGTTTCAATTTTACAGATGCTAAATTTACAAGCGCTAACAAGGTTTGACGATCGCCCACATAGCTTAACCCCAACAGTTTAAAATACGGCTGACTACCTCTGGAGTAAGATGTCGTAGTTCCAAAGTCCCACCTATGGTTGAAACATGATTCGTATTGCAGCTCCTACGATGAAATCACTGAATTCGACGATCGGTCGCACGTTAATTTGGCTACCTCTAATTTGGCTAGGGTTGAATTTGGGACGCGTCAATGCAGCCGAGAAGATTGTACTTAAATACCGGATCTTTGAAGCATCCATTTCGGTGAGCGAATTAGCAACCTTTGCGGAAACAGGGGAACTATCTCCGGCGCTCCAGACTTATTTAACTTTGGCAGGACGCGACCCTCAGGAATTGCGAACAGCGCTGACTGAGAAGGTGAATGTTAGCCCACAATTGCTCGATCGGGTTCTCAATAGTCTGCCTGGAGAAATTTTGTTAGACCAAGTGGGACAGGTGATTCACACACCTGCGGGTCGCGCCGATCGCCAAGCTCTCAGGGCTGCGATCGTTTTATCTGCGACCCCGGATAGCAATTTGACGCTGCTAGAGATTATGCAAAATTATCCTACATCTGAAGTACAGGTTGAGGGCGATCGTCTCGTACAAGTTTATAACCAACTCAGTACCTTAATTAATCAAGTCAAGAACTGGCTGTGACGCTCTATAATCCCTGCAAGTTCTTAGGAGATTTCTGAGCGATATCACCGCTTTAGGGGCGAAGCATCCGGCAAATAAGCCCTTGAATCGATCAGAAGGTCACTGCCCGGAGGCTAAGTGCAAAGCACACGCTACGCGAACGCCCTTCCAGTGCCTGGTATAAGCTTTCCTGGAAATCTCCTTAGGATCAGGAATTAAATAACTTACAGAAGTTAGAGACTGGGAAAGGGCGAAGCATTCGGGCAAAAACCTTTGAAACTCAATCATATCCCTTTACCGTAGCTTGCTTCCCGAAGGGTATGCTTCGCCCATACAGCAGGACTGTTGCATGTTATTTAATCCACGATCCTTAGTACGCTAAAGTCTCTAACGTTTCGCGCAGATAGCGGCGCACTTGGTGGTCAAGATTCGTATCTTGGGGGCGAGTTTCGTCATTGCGCTCAAGTTGCCACCGTTGGAATCCAGAGCTAGAGGCGATCGCCTGCCTGAGATTACTCCAAATTTCCAAATCTGTAGAAGCGTTGTTGGAAGAAGGGGGAAAACTAACCATAAACACTTTTGACCAGAGGGGATTCACTAACGATGAAGGGAAACAATAGATTTTCTTAAGGTAGCTGAATCTATCATGACAGCATTGTGATGAAACATACTATTTCTCAGTTATCCTGCTTCCCACCCATTTTCTCCGCGTGACAGATTCTTACTAGGATCGTATTAAATTAGATCCCTGGTTCTACAGGTTATTCAATTCACGGTCTTTTGGAGAAGCTAGGGAGACAATCGGGGGCAAAATTTGGTTCAATTGCCACCCCGGAATTGTGAAATCGCGGCGAATACTTTCTACAGTGGCTGGTTCTGTTGCGGCGAACTCTGCTTCACTGGCTACTAGTACGCGCAGCACACTGACTGGAATTTGCAAAAACAGGTTTGCACCGAGAAATGCCACGCCTGCCAGTAGCAATCCTGCCACCCGCCATTCTGGTTGAAAGGGAGCCACAGCACTGGCGATCGGAGCCAAATCATACAGCCTTCCCAGCACCCATAACAGAAACAGAGCCGATAAAATTGCTGGCACCTTTACAGACTTGGTTTTGAACAGGTTGAGAATTTGGCGTTGGGGAATCGTCAATTGCTCCGATCGCAGGGACAGAGCCACCACACTAAAAATGTAGAACGGACGGGTAAGTTGCATCCAAAGGACTGGTGCAATCCCCACCGCCGCAACCGCTGCAAACTCTAATCCCACAGGCGCGATCGGGTCGCCCACGGCTAACCCCAGCAGACAGAAGGCTAGGCACAGGGGCAGGGCCGCCAGTCCAGCAAGGTGAATCCATAAAAACGGCTCAGACCAGAAGGAGCGCATAACGTCGGGATGGGGAATAAAGAAGGATAGTTAAGCAAACTCCCCTCTCTTCAGATGGAAAGGGGAGAATCAACAGTTGGCGATGAACCTGCACCTTAATTCGGTGAAAGGGTGCGTCGCTTTGACACCATGCGGAAGACCTCAATGATGTCGCTGACTGCCCACTCATTGAAGCTGTTTATACCGATACCACATTCATAGCCAGCGTTGACTTCTTTGGCATCTTCCTTCATCCGCTTGAGCGAATCAGCCACCCCTTCGTAGATCACCTGGCTGCCGCGACGGACACGGACATTGGCATTACGCACTACCTTACCGGATAGGACATAACAACCTGCCACGGAGCCCTTGCCCACAGGGAACACGGCACGGACTTCAACCTGACCGAGGAATTCCTCGATCATTTCGGGGTCAAGCAGACCTTCCATCGCCCCTTGAACATCATCCAGGAGTTTGTAAATGATGTTGTACTCTCGCACATCCACCCCTGCTTGATCCGCTGCCTGTCTAGCACCACTGGCATAAGTTGTGTTGAAGGCGAGAATGACCGCAGAACTTGCCGCCGCCAAGTCAACGTCGGTTTCAGTCACCTCTCCAGGGGCGGAGAGGAGAACCCTGAGTTGAACCTCGTTTTGTGGCAGTTGTTTCAGAGAACTGAGAATTGCTTCGATCGACCCTTGGACATCCGCCTTCAGAATCAAATTAAGCTCCTTCAGTTCGCCCTCTTGGGCACTGGCAGACAAACTGTTCAGAGTCACCCGCCGTGCGCCTAAAGCCTGCTGCTGCAAGCGAGAAATTCGCTGCTGGTCTGTTCTCACACTGGCGAGGGCCCTGGCTTCTTTCTCATCCTGGAAGACTTCAAAATCATCCCCTGCGGCGGGTACCTCGCTCAAGCCCAGAACTTCTACAGCGAAGGAAGGGGCAGCGGCATCAACCCGTTTGCCGCGATCGTCCACCATGGCTTTGACCTTACCCAGGGCTGACCCAGCCACCAAGGTATCGCCAACGCGCAAGGTGCCGTTCTGCACCAAGAAAGTCGCCACGGGCCCTCGTGCCTTATCCAGGTGAGCTTCAATCACTGTTCCCTTCGCAGAGCGATTGGGATTAGCGTAGAGGTCTTCCACTTCAGCAACCAGGAGAATCATTTCCAGCAAAAGATCGAGGTTGGTGCCAGCCATGGCACTCACAGGCACCATAATGGTGTCCCCACCAAACTCTTCAGGCACCAGTTCGTAGGACATCAATTCGTTCTTAACTCGGTCTTGCTGGGCAGACTCTTTATCGATTTTGTTAATCGCTACGACGATCGGCACCTCCGCAGCTTTGGCGTGGCTAATCGCTTCAATCGTTTGAGGCTGCACCCCATCATCTGCGGCAACAACCAACACCGCAATATCAGTCACCCTAGCTCCCCGGGCCCGCATAGCTGTAAAGGCTTGGTGTCCAGGCGTGTCAAGGAAGACAACCTGCTGCATTTTGCCTTCATGTTCCACATCCACATGGTAGGCCCCGATGTGCTGGGTAATGCCCCCTGCCTCACCTTGAGCCACTTTGGTTTTGCGAATGGCATCTAAGAGCGTTGTTTTACCGTGGTCAACGTGACCCATAATTGTCACCACAGGAGGACGACGGATAAGATTTTCCAGGTCTGATGCGTCTAGCATCTCAGTCACCTTACGGGCTGAGTCTTTCTTCTCCACAGTCTCCACTTCTACGCCCATTTCCTGGGCCAGCATAGTGATGGTTTCAACATCCAAAACTTGGTTAATGTTGGCAGCAATTCCTTTGAAGAACAGAGTCTTGATTAGCTCAGTTTCTTGTACAGCAAGAGTTTCAGCCAATTCCTGCACAGTCAAACTGCCCGTCAGGGTGATTTTCTCTGGACGTTCTGGTTTTACCTCTTCGGCTCGGCGTTCACGCCGCTCACTGCGAGAGCTACCCGATTTCCGTTCGCCCCGCTGAGCGACAGAGATAGGAGCCGACGTAACAGGCTTAATTTGTCCTGGACGAGACTTCGGTTTGGCAGGGCGGGCAAGGGAGAGGCTGACTTGCACTAGCGGTTCTACACCGTCCAAGCCATCAGTTAAGTCCTCGTCGTCGTCATCTTCTACAACTGGGCCACGGCGCTTACCCTTTGTGGCTGCCTTGGCTGCCTTCTGAGGAAAGTCTTGAACCTCATCCTCGCCATCCTCCCACTCTTTGGTTTTTTTAGCGGCAACTCGTGGGGGAGTTGGACGACGCAGACGGAGATCATCGAGTCCAATTACTTCAACGGACTGAGCAGCATCATCCCCAGCACCCCCTGCTGTAGGAGCAGCATTACGGCTAGGAGCTTCCCGCGGCCCCGCGCCGGGACGAATGGGTTGGGGTCGGCGCAATTCTGGAGTGGGCGATCGAGGTGGCCCTTGGTTAGAGGAGTCTGAAGGAGCAGACGGTCGGTCTCTACGGCGCTCCAGCACCTCAGTACCTTCACCGGATTGAGTGGTAGGAGATTGCTTCCGCAGGGGTCCGCGTTGACTGGGCGTAGTTGGTGGCTCACCGCTTTCCGTTCTAGCGTTTCGCAGCACTGGACGCGAGCTAGGGCGAGGACTCTCTCCTCCAGAGTTGGGCGTAAAGCTAGCCGGTGAATGGGCAGATACTCCAGCCCGTGAGGGAGGCCCGCTAAGGGCTGGTCGCTCGACCATTTTTACAGCGATGGGAGCAGGTTCATCCCGTTTCGATTCCTCTCGCTTTAGCTCCTCTCTTTTGGCAGTGGCAGGTTTTGCAGCAGCGGGCTGTGCAGCAGTAGGTGTCTCAGCAGTGGGGGCGGGTTCGTCTCTGACCGCTGGCTCTGGGGTTTGAGTCGGCTCCGGTTGAGCAACAACTTCAAGCACGTCCATGCTCGGCGCATCAGCCACAACTGGCGCAACTTCCACAACTGGAGCGGGTTCTTTAGGTGGCTCTTGAACGGGAGCCACATCTGAAACAGGGGCTTCCTCAGCGGGAGTCGATCGCGCAGGGCGCGTTGGGGCATTCAAGCGGGGAGATTGGTTTGGTTGGGAGGGTGTGTCCTGAGTCTCGCTGGGATCAGGAGGCGCTGGCACCAAATTTTGCTCCACTCCATCCGCAGGCTGAGGCTCGGCACTGGGAGCCGATTGATACCTGCGAATTTCCAGGATCTGTGGCTTCTTGACGATCGCTGGCTTACTGACTTGGCGTTGCTGGGAGACCGTTTTAGAAGAGGGAGGGGTTGGCTTGTTCGGGGCTGATGGGCTGGCTAGAGCTTTCTCAGCCGCAGCGCGAATCCGATCGGCTTCTGTATCGGTAATAGTGCTGCTGTGACTTTTGACCGAGATATTAAGCTGATCACAGACGGCTAATATATCTTTGTTTTCCAAATTCAATTCCTTCGATAGCTCATAAATTCTAACTTTGCCGTTGTTCATCCACACTGCCCTCTTCGTCCCTTCAAGGTTTTGTTCTTCAAGTTTTTACATACTGACCTGCTACTTCAACGACAACTAATTACAGTTCACTAATATATCGAATCCGTCGATCGCAAATCCGTTGGAAGTTAAGTGTCTGCCCAATGGCTTTCACACCCCTCCTCTTTTCCAGTCTAAAGTGTCTCTGTCATAATGACCGTTTTCTCAAAAGGAGTAGATTAAACGGCTCCTTCCAAGATGGATTTATTCACCATAACTGCGCCTAACCCTATAGACACAAATTTTGAGTTAAGCCTACTGTGTCAGATTATTTGGAAACAGTAGTTTAAGGCGTTCAGCAAGCATTTAACAATTGATTAGTACTTTTGCACCGAGCTTTTGCACTGATGACTTATCTAGCTTCCCTCTACATTGAATTCACGAGACTGTGAGCTTACCAAAATACAACAGGACGGTTACTTTAGCTTGCAGATCAAGAAAATTTATAGTTGAATCACTTCTTGAATGTGACGAAATTACCTCGGAAACCTTACGTAGTTTAGAGTGAAATGCATTCCCTGACCTATTTACGAAGTGATTCTTTAGAAAATGCGATGCAGTATAGGGATTGTCCAAACAATTTAGAGCGTTAGAGAGTGCTGTTCAAGATCCAGAATTAGCTGTGTTCTTGGCAAGGCTAATTTGGTGGGAAAGACTGTGGGCAATACAATCTTCTTGATGAAGACACAAGGCTCTCCCATAGCGCACTTACGGCAATTCTAGCTTACTTAATTTGAACTGTCCTCACCCCCAAACTACACGCCCTGCCCTGTCCCTTGTAACTGGAATCGCAGTTCCTCGTAAAGGGCAGACGGAATGGAGGCTTTGAGGGCACGCCCTAACCTATTTTTTTTCTGAGCCAGTTGCAGACAATCTGCTGTGGGACAGAGATAGGCAGAGCGTCCTGCCCCTTGAAAAAGCTGGACTGCATGGGATGGATGGACTCTGACAACACGCCAAAGGTCAGATTTGGCAGCGACTTTGCGACAGCTCAGACAGCGGCGATAATTGGGTTCCATGGTCAAAGCTATTTTGGTGTCAAGGGGTGCTATTATTCCGCCGCTGCTTCCTCTGGAGCATCATTTGTGTCTTCCAAGAGAACAGGAGCAGGGCGATCGGACTCTGCCTCAATCTCTTCTATGTCGTCATCCTCCTCTTCCCATTCTTCGGGTTCCTCTTCTTCAACATCCTTCGCTCTGGCTTGGCGGCGGGCTTCTAGCATGGTCTCGATTTTCCGGCTCTCAGCTTCGTAGTCGTATTTGGCAATGTCTTTGATGTCGATTTTCCAGCCCGTCAAGCGTGCAGCTAGGCGCACATTTTGTCCTTCCTTGCCGATCGCCAAACTCAGTTGGTCTTCTGCCACTAACACATGGGCCTGTCGCTCTTCTGAATCAACCAGTCCCACTTCATCGACCCGTGCTGGGCTAAGGGCATTGGCAATGTAGGTCGCAGGGTCAGGCGACCAGCGAATGACATCGATCTTCTCGCCTCGCAATTCATTGACGACGACCTGAATCCGTGATCCCCGCGCTCCAATGCAGGCTCCCACAGGGTCTACATCCCGTTCCACAGTATCCACAGCAATTTTGGTGCGGGGGCCAACATGGCGAGACGGAGGATTTGCTTCCCGTGCCACCGCGACAATTCGCACAATTTCATCTTCAATTTCGGGCACCTCGTTGGCAAAGAGGTACACGACTAAGCCCGCATCAGCCCTGGAAACGGTCAACTGCGGTCCCCGGTGGGCCCCCTCACTGACGCGTTTGAGGTAGACCTTGAAGGTGGCGTTAGCTCGGTAGTTGTCATTGGGCAGTTGGTCACGCTTAGACAATTCTGCTTCCACTTCGGGTTGACCAAAGCCGCTGCTGACCGACATGATCACCGACTGCCGTTCAAACCGCAACACCCTGGCTTGCAGAACGGTGCCTTCCAAGTCCTGGAATTCTTCCTGTACGAGTTTTCGCTGTTGGTCACGGAGTTTCTGGGCAAGGACTTGCTTGGTTTGAATGGCGGCCATGCGGCCAAAGTCGTTCTGGTCGGGGGTGACATCCAGCACGACGGTATCCCCTAGCTGGGCTTCATCAGCGACTTCCTGCACTTCTTGCAGAGCGATTTGATGGTCTGGGTTGCTGACGGCTTCCACGATCGTCTTTGTCGCGAGTACCCTAAACCCTTCTTCTTCGATATCTAGCTCTACTTCAAAGTTGGCAAAATATTCTTCGTCAAAGTTATTGGTGCTGTCGAGTCGTTGAGTCCGGCGATAGCGCTCGTAGCCTTTGACCAAGGCTTCACGTAGAGCCGCCTGGACAGAGAGCTTGGGCAGGTTACGTTCGCGGCTGATACCGTCGATGAGTTCTCTAAGTCCAGGAAGCGTGACCATTGACATAAATATGAATCTCCATAGAAAAAAGCGGAAATGAATGGGGTGGGAGTGCGGGCTATGCCGTCTGCTCTGGGTGCCTACCCTTCTTCTAATTGAACGCGGGTGATGAGGGAACGCGGAATGGTGATGGCCCGACCCTTCTGATTGAGATAAATTGCGGTGTCATCTCGCCGGACTAAGTGCCCTCGCCACTCAATTTTTCCATCGTGGGGTTCGGTAGTGGTTACAAGGACAGGAAATCCTTTAAAGGAGACGAATTCTCGATCGCTGGCTAGTTCACGGGAAATGCCAGGGCTGGAAATTTCCAAAATGTAGCGATCGGGGAGGACATCCGTGGCATCTAGAGTTTCCTCTAGGGCGCGGCTCATGCGTTCACAATCCTCCAGACTCGTGTCCTGCTGAGGATTACGGACATCGATCCGTAGAATTGGCGGGGCTTGGTTGGTGTGAAACACAGCCGCCACCACTTCTAATCCCAGGGATGCAGCTACAGGCTCAGCCAGTTCCACCACTGTTTGGACTAAGGGATGAGCCATGATTAATCCTCCTTCAATTGCTAACAGAAATCTGTACCTGAGGTGAAGGCTTAGGACAGGAGTCAAAGCCTGACTCAGAGAAGACTGTGGACTTCAGTGAGGCAAAATTTGTAGTCCGATCGCTAAGCAGCAGGTTAAGCACCTATCTAAATCAGCTATGGATTCAGGGGAGTTCAGATGTCCTGTCGTTTGTGAACCTATTCAGGAAAAACATCCACAAAAAAAGTGGGTACCGACCCACTTCCCATGAAAATAATTCATGAATTTGGCTAGTTAGTAGAAATTAATCCACTTGTGTCTCCTAATTTAACCCATCCTTTTACAAAATGGTTAACTGCAACACACGAAAATGGCGGACTTTAGGCATTGCCATCGGAGTGTCCAAGTCCCAGCAGGGCGGCGATTCCCACGGCAGCAGCAGCGATCGTTCCCCATTTCACTGTTGGGTTCATCTCGAACCAGTCGAGAAAGGTGGGAATGGTCAAATGACCAAAGTCGCCTTCAGCTTTGTTATAGCCATCAATTGGCTCGAACAGATTATTTGGAGCGTCTTCTGACTTCGGCTCATCAGTGCGCTGTCCTTCAAACCCAATCAATAGCAGAAGAGAGTCGGCAAGGGCGGGAGAAATACGTTGTAAGAGATCTAGGACGCGACCCACATCGCCAGTGATGAAGTCACGGGTTGGATGCTCTGCACAGTAAAGAATGGCATCGGCAACGATGCTGGGTTGGTAGTAGGGTGGCACGCCAGTGGGTTTTACGCCCAGTTTGGTTCGCGCCTTGTTGTAGAAGGGCGTGTTAATGACTGCGGGCATAATATTGGTGACGCTGATGGGAATTCCAGCGTGGATCAGTTCTAATCGCAAAGAGTCTAGGAAGCCTTCGATGCCGTGCTTTGAGGCGGAATAGGAACTCTGGAAGGGAATCGATCGCCTGGCTTCGACTGAGGAAACATGAATCAATGCCCCCCGTCCCTCTTGCTTGAGGTGAGGCAGAGCCACCATTGCGCCGTAGACTTGACCCATCAAATTCACGTCAATGACCCGCTTGAATTCTTCCGGGGTCACTTCATCGAAGGGAGCAATGACCGCAGTTCCGGCTGCGTGAACCCAGGTATCCAACCGTCCGTAGTGGGCGATCGTTTGGTCTGCGATCGTTTTCACCTGGTCAAATTCGGCAACATCAGCAACTACGGTGATCGCCTCACTGCCTATAGCCTGAATCTCGCTCACTAGCGATTCCAGCCCTTCTTTGTTACGGGCAGAGACAACTTGCTTTGCGCCCTTAGCAGCGAATTTAAGGGCAGTTTCGCGCCCGATTCCGCTAGATGCGCCGACGACAACAACGATTTGATCTTCTATTGGCTTAAGTTTCATGGCTTTTACAAGGGTTGATTTTGTGAAAAATTAAACTGCTTAGGATCAGGAATTAATTAACTTGCAGAAGTTAGAGACTGGGCAAGGGCGAAGCATTCGGGCGAAAATCCTTGAAGCTCAATTAGGGCCTTTTGCCGAATGCTTCGCCCCTACAGTCGGACTGTTGCATGTTATTAAATCCAAAATCTCTAGTCTTGACGCTCTTCGTAATCTTCTGAGGAACTGGGTTCTAGCTCCCACCGTCGATCGTCTCGCTCTTCTAATATTTCTGTCGTGCGAAGGAAAGCGCGATCGTCCATTTCTAGTCCTACGGCTGTGCCCAATTCGTCCACAATGCTTTTATCGGGTGTGGCTGTGGAACCCCCTATGGCTTCATCTCCTGCCGATTCTGCTTGATCCCAGGCGGCATCCACATCTCCGCCAGTCAAGGTTGGGCTGACTGCGTTGTACTCCTGTTGCCGATCGCGCATCGTTCGTCCCCCAATGTTGAATCCCGGCTGGTCATGCACCCCTGTGCCGTAGGACTCGGTGATTGCCTGGGGCAAATCTGTTGATTCCTCGCCTGAAGTTTCCTCTTGGTCGATCGGCACTGATACATTTGTGGGGTCAGCCATGATATTCCTTCCTCTTGAGCCTTTAGCGTTACTTAATGCAACATATCGAATCTGCTAGGACTGAAACTCCTCAAATAGGCAGAAAAATAAATAGGCAGGAAGATTCGATCGCCGCGGATTAAAGTTAAGAGCAAAAGAGCTAAGAGCGAAATTCGACGGGTGTGGAAAAATAGTGTCGAGATTTTAGTTTGTAAGTAGGAGTGATGAATTGTGCGATTGGTAATTTTAGGGGGGCCGGGAGCGGGTAAGGGAACTCAAGCTCAACGATTATGCCCACAGTTACAGATTGTCTGGATTTCTACGGGGGATATGTTGCGGCAGGCGATCGTGGATCAAACAGAACTGGGACAAACTGTACAGACTTACCTCGATCGGGGAGAGTTGGTTCCAGATGCTGCGATGGTGCAACTGATTCGGCAACGGTTGCTGCAACCTGATGTGGGACAGGGATGGTTGCTGGATGGCTACCCCCGCACCGCGTTTCAGGCAGAAGAATTAGATTTTCTGTTGGATGAATTAGGTCAACGCATGACTGAGGCAATCTGGCTGGAAGTTCCCAACTTAGTTTTGGTTGAACGATCGCTAGCTAGAGGACGTTCTGATGACCAGCCAGACATCGTACAACGGCGCATTGATATATTTCACGAATCGGCTGCAACACTGTTGGACTACTACACCCATCGCCATCGTTTATTCAAAATCAACGGGGATCAACCGATCGCCCAGGTTGAACAAGATATCCTTGCCAGCCTCAGTAACAAGCAATGACCTGAGTCGTAACCATCCACCTCGCCTAATTCCCCCACCCCCCAATCCCCATGCCTTGGCAACGCCCCGACGATCGTCAACCCAATCAACTTCGCCCCGTGAGCTTTCAGCGCCACTTCACCCGCTTCGCCGCCGGATCGGTGCTAACCCAGTGTGGAGACACTCAGGTTCTTTGCACCGCCACCCTGCGAGAGGGTGTTCCTAAATTCCTCGTTGGCACAGGACAGGGCTGGCTCACGGCTGAGTACCGCATGTTGCCCGGAGCCACACCAGAGCGCCAGGAGCGAGAGTTGATGAAGCTTTCGGGGCGCACTCAAGAAATTCAACGCTTAATTGGGCGATCGTTGCGATCGTGCCTTGACATGAAAGCCTTAGGAGAACGCACGATCACGATTGACGCAGATGTGCTGCAAGCGGATGCCGGGACTCGCACCACATCTATTACAGGTGGATTTATAGCGTTACGGGATGCGATCGACACCCTGCTACAAAGTGGCGCTCTAGAGCGATCCCCGCTGCGCTATCACGTTGCTGCTGTTTCCGTGGGGCTGATTCAGGGCGAACCCTTTCTTGACCTCAACTATCTCGAAGATGTGGCGGCTGAAGTGGATTTCAATGTGGTGTTGAACCAAGATTTAGACATCATTGAAGTGCAAGGGACAGCAGAAGAACAGACGTTTAACCGTAAGCAACTCGATCGAATGTTGGATCTGGCAGAGGCGGGAATTAAGCAATTGCTAGAATTGCAACATCAAACCTTGCATCCTTAAGTTGATCATGACCCAACTTCTGACTCGCCTCTGGACCGTGGCAGACTACCACCGGATGGAGCAAGCTGGCATTTTCAACGCTGGAGAACGAGTTGAATTACTTGCCGGGCAGGTTGTACCTATGGCAGCAAAGGGAACTCCTCACACTGTGTCCTTGACCCGAACTAACGAGTTGATGAGTCGGCTGAGAGAATATGTACAAATGATAGTCAGAATCCAAGACCCGATCACTCTAGATGATTACTCCGAGCCGGAACCCGATGTGGTCTTAGTTAGACCTGACCCGCTCTACTACATTGAGCGTCACCCTATTCCTGCTGATGTGTACCTAGTGATTGAGATTGCAGATTCAAGCTTGGCTTTAGACTGTGGAATCAAAGCTAACCTTTATGCCCAAGCTGGAATTGGCGACTACTGGGTTTTGGAGGTGAACCAGCGTCAGTTGCGGGTCTTCCGTGAACCTAGTGACGTGGGATATCTCAGCCAACGTGTTTTGCCAGAAACTGCTACCCTTGCTCCGCTTCAGTTCCCGAATTTGCCGATCGCTATTCAGGATCTACTACCTCTGCTGGGATAGTTGATCATCTTTCTGCTAAGAAAATATTTGTAAATTAGTGTGTAGTCTCTTACACTCGCCTCCTTTTCATGTATGCCTGAAAGGCTTTAAGGCCCGAATTCTGGGGAACTTTGAACGTAACTACTCAGCATACCCTCACCCTAGGGAGAGGGACTTCAATCCCCCAGCCCCTTCTCCTTTTTGGGAGAAGGGGCTGGGGAATGAGGGCAGGCTATCTCTAAAAGTGTCCGAAGTATTGTCAACCTATCCTGTCACAGGAAGGCTCTTGTGGGTTCTTGTTGATAAGTGTCGCTTAGTGAGAAGAACCCTCAAGAGCTTTGACGCACTACACCCCTGCTACTTAATATTTAATGAAATCATGCTCACTCTAAAGGATGGTCTTTTCAGTTGGATTTGCTACCATACAGAATGGGGAACTAGAATATTCTTAGGAAGACATCTATCTAAGGCATTACCCCCTTCCATAACTTGCCCTTAATGGGTTAATGTGGATTGAGATGAGTATAAATACACATTGGCTTCCTGGGATTAACTCCTTGAGTCATTGCTTGTAGAAGCGCAAGTCACAAGGATGGGAATCCTGAAGTGCAACATTCCGATCGGTAATGTTCATTAGTGATATCCAGTTCATCAGCAACCAGGTTTACCCACAGCCGTTTTTCATGAGCAAATAGTAAACGTCCAACTAATCAGTATTAGGTGTATCAGTATCAGGTGTAAAAATTAGACCGTAACGTTCTCTAGAGACATGACTGTTCTTTAACCTCTTTCAAAGTTTTTAAATTATCCAAGTCAAACTTCATCAGAACTTACAGGCGCATTCATGTTAGGCATTCTTAAAAACATTGTTTAATTCAGATGATGCCTTCTCACCCAAAAACTAAAGGGCCTTTCTAGTGATTGCTACCTCACCTCGTCCCACAGCACGCAATTGGGGCACCCTTAGTTTCGCCTCGACGCTGTATCTTTGCCCAATCTTAGATCTTTTACTTGCTGAGGTTCCTGAGCGCTGGCGATCGCAGCTCCGCTTAGGGCTTCAGGAAGCCTTGGTCAACGCAGCTAAACATGGCAACAACTTAGACCCCAGCAAGAAAGTTTTGGTTCGTTTTTCCCTGGTTGATAACCAATATTGGTGGATTATTTCAGACCAAGGGTCTGGATTCTCGCCTCCTGGCTCTCAACTAAATGCTTGCCACAAAACTTTACCCTGTGAAGAAAATGAATGTGGTCGTGGGCTATTTATTCTTCACCAAATCTTTGATGAAGTGCAATGGAATCCCGAAGGGACAGAACTTAGACTTGGCAAACAGGTGACTCGCTCCAGATTTTCTCTTTTAATGAACAGACACTAAACATGACTAGATTTGTAAAACCTCGCCCTGACTCTCAACTGCGACGAATGAACTTGGGGCACAAAGCTGATTTCTTTCAAGCTCAGCGCTGGTTGTTCCAACCAAAGCATTTAGATCTGCTAATTCTCGCGAGTTGTTCTTGCCTGCTCACAGTTCTCTATCAACCCGTTATCGAGTCCCTTAGCCCTGCCCAAGCCGTAACTCCCTTGGCTGAATCAGCTACATCCCTTGCAGTTTCCCCATTTAGCTCAATCTTAGAAGGTCATTGGGTCGTCTTACAGAAGCGCCACGAGCAAGCAGAAGACTCGGAAGCAGCTTGAGTAAGACACAGTGCTTTTTGGAAATGTATATAGGTTAAAACTCTATCTCAGTATCTATAACAACCTCGTCAGGAGATTTCTGAGAAAGATGTTACCCCTGTAGGGGCGAAGCATCCGGCAAATAGAGCCTTGAATCAACCAGAAGATTATTGTCCGGATGCTTCGCCTTTACCAGGTCTCGAACTTTGGGATCTAATTCATCCCTTAGTCAGTCCACCCTTGGGATGAACTGACTAAGGCACTTCTTAAGCAGGCACTATGGCCTTATCGGTTCGCATCCAAGCGCGGTGTTGTCCGATCACCTCAATAAATGCCTGACTCACTTGCTCCACCTCCGCAGTGCCTTGTCCAGTGATCACACCTTGGTCTTGCTGCACACGATGACCGTTGCCTGCTAAGTTGGCACTGTTGATGGCTGAAAGCTTCAAGAATTCAATGCCCTCATCGGTGGCGGCGATCGCTTTGCAATGTTTGTAAGCTTCATCAACAAAGTGGATTGCATCTCCTTCAGCTTTCAACGCGTTGATGCTCTGCGTACCACCTGGCACATAGACCGCATCAAACATCACCGAAGCACTGGTGAGGAACGTTTTATCCACGGGAATCGCTTGACCCTTTGCGCCCTTGATCTCGCCGCCATACTTGGAGATCACCTCCGATATAATACCTGCCTCTTGAAGCGCCTGCTTCATCGCTATTAACTGGTCAGCTTCCACACCATCCATTGCCAAAATCGCCACCTTGCGCCCTTTGGGTGTCATGGTCGTGTTTTGCTGGCTCAGAAATTCCGACTTGCGTCCGTGGTTTTCAGTTGCCGGAGCTTCAGGAGCCTTCATCCCCAGCCCCATCGCCACCATTTTTGCTAACTCATGATCAACGTGATTAAAGCGATCGAGCATGAGCTGCTTCACTTCCTTGTTCTTGACTTTGCCCAACTCAAAATGAGACGCGCTGATCAGATGCTCTTTCTCAATGGGCGACAGACTGTTCCAGAAAAGCGTTGCTTAGCTGAAATGGTCGCTGAAGCTAGGACTGCGTTCGCGCACCTTTCGCCCTTCAACCTGCTCAGGATAGGACACGAAAGCCCCTTCACTTTCGGGCGTAGGAGCAGGACGATTACCGCCCAACGAATTTGGTGAATAGTTGACGTGGCTGGTTTTAATTTCCATTTGCATCCGACCATCCTGCTGATTGTTGTGGAATGGGCAGAGCGATCGGTTAATGGGCAAGTGCGTGAAGTTGGGGCTACCCAGGCGATGCAGTTGTGTATCGTGGTAGGAGAAAATGCGCCCTTGGAGCAGCGGGTCATCACTAAAGTCGATGCCGGGCAAGACGTTAGAGGGCTTAAATGCCACTTGCTCGGTTTCCGCAAAGAAGTTATCAGGGTTGCGATTTAGTTGAATCAAGGATATCAAAGTGCGGAAGCTGCGGGGAAGGGTGCGATCGAACAAAAACCACATAATCATGTGCATGGACTCCAGTACCAGCGAGATAAAATCCCAGAAGCTGTCATGGGCGGTGCTGGCTTGCGGAATTTCATTATGGGGTTCAGGCTTAACCGCATGGATGATATCGGGAAACTTGATGCATCCTGGATAAAGAACACTGGAATGTTGTTGCCTACAATGTCATAATTACCTTCCTCGGTGTAGAACTTCACTGAAAAGCCGCGCACGTCACGCACTGAGTCGGCTGCCCCCCGTGAACCAGCCACTGTTGAAAAGCGCACAAATACAGGCGTTTTCACGGTCGGATCTTGCAGAAACTTGGCTCTGGGATATTCTGCCATCGACTTATAAGGCTGAAAATAGCCGTGGGCACCTGTTCCCCGTGCGTGAACGACTCGTTCTGGAATCCGTTCGCGATCGAAACTTTGTAGCTTTTCATTAAACTGCAAATCTTGCAGCAGCGTTGGCCCACGCGAACCAACCTTCAGGGAATTATCGGTGTCGTTGATGCCTACGCCTTCATCGGTGGTCAGGTATGTACCTGGATCTTGACGAAACGGTTCGAGGCTTTTGTCTTTAGCGTTTTCGTTCACTGGCTGTGATTTATCTAGGTTCTCGCTCATAAGTCTCGCTCCAATTTAGGCTCGCTCCAATTTAGGTGTGCTTACGAATACAGCGTGCAAATTTTGCACACTAAAACTGCGTTGATCATTAAACATCATCAACTGCGTCAATAGCTTGCCAAAGCAAGTGTGATCTCAAGGTGAATGTTGGTGCGATCGAATGCTGCTTTGGCTGCACCGATGCATTATTTGCCTTTAAGCCTAGAGAGAATGCTGTTGGCAGGCTTATGTCTAGAGATAGATTTGAGCGCTGAAGCCAGCTTGTCTCGATCGGCACAAAGATAGAGTAGGACGGCAATAAGTTTTTGGCAGTAGTTGGGGGCAATAGTTGGGGGCGATCGTAACTCCTTCAACCGTACTCCTCTATTTAGTTCTACATACCGTTGCAGATTATACCGTTGCAGATTTTCAGGTTTAAACTGGCGCAAGATGGGAATGGCTTGACGCGCTGGGTCTTCAGTTCCTTTGACTCATACCTCAACTTATGGCGATGAGTGGAAATCGATCGCAGGTTGCAGCAGTAACACGATCGCTGCTACCACCACAGGTGACCCAAAATAAAACCAGATTCAACATTAACCACACTCAACCGACGCTGCCTGATTACGTCTAAAGGGAGAGCAAGAAAAATCCAACCCTCGATAGGATTCTTTATGGAATGAGAATGACATACATTCGAGACTTGGTAAGAATATGCTTCGCCTTTGCCAAATCTTGAACGTTTGAAACTGATTCAATTCCTGATCCTTAAGCAATCAAGAGAGCAATACAAATCATGACCACAATCACAGATCAGGATGCACAATTAGCGAAACTGCGAGAGCTAGTCAAGGACATTGATTTTTGTATGCTCACGACGATCGCAGCAGATGGCAGTCTACATAGCCGTCCTATGTCAGCGAATGGACAAATTGAGCCAAACGGAGATCTCTGGTTCTTCACCTACGCCGATTCCACCAAAGTCATAGAAGTAACTCGCGTTGAACAAGTCAATGTCAGCTTCTCCCAACCAGACAAACAGCGCTATGTGTCCTTATCTGGAACGGCTGAACTGGTACGCGATCGGGCCACCTTGCAAGACCTGTGGAAGCCAGAATTGAAAGCCTGGTTTCCCAAAGAATTGGACGAGCCGGAAATTGCATTGCTCAAAGTGACCGTCAAAACCGCAGAATATTGGGACACTCCAGCGAGTTGGGTGGCAAAAACGATCGGCTTTGTCAAAGCAGCGACCACAGGTGAGAAAGCAAACAGTGGTGAACACAAAAAACTTAACTTGAAATAGCCAGTGGCTCGTGAACAAAAAGGGTGACGAGCAATAGGGGCGGCTAGGCTTTGATGTTGAGGCGCATGAAATCGTTCTTGGAACCCTCAAGCCTCACATAATGCACCTCACATAATGCACCTCACATAATGCAGTAGTGTAAGGCGCGATCGATAACCCGTAAAAGTGTAGTTCGACTACCTACCCCGGAAGCTATTTTGCCCAGTGGAATCCAGCGTAATTTGGCACGCGCCTGAATTGGATGTTGAGTCAGCTTGAGCTACAGAGATGCCCAATTGAGCTTGCTGCGCTGCTGATCTACAGGTATAGGCTGCTAGAAGTAGCCCTTGGCGAGTAAAAACCCGCGTATCGTAGCGATCGAGCTGGGCTGCTTTCCCAAACTGGCTCACAAACCCATAGCGTTCCAGGTAATCCAGCAGACTCCAAACCTGCTCATTCACAATCAAGTCTACCCGACGGGCATTCTTACCATCACCAGAGTAAGCCAGCCAATCGCCCAGCAACTTGCCACCGAACTGTTCCTTTGCCCACCACAAACTAGGAATCGTGGGGCGTGTTTGACAGGCTGTCCGAGACGTAACGACAGCTGTTGCAGCCTGACACCTGCCTGGAGTGACACCAGAGGTAGGCGATATCAAAGCCGCCAAATCTACGGGGTCAGTGATGGGGAGAATCCGGGAGGGATCAGGAGGTTGCGATCGACTAGAGTCCTTACCAGGCTCTTGTTGCGCTAAAAAATTGTCCGGCTGCTGTGCCCCAACTGGCTGCATCAGCATAACCAGCGTGACTGACAGCGCCCCCCAACCCAGCAAAACCTTCATTGCTGTCTAATACCTATACTCATTGTTCCAGCTAGGCCCCTTAGCAGCGGGGGCTTGCTTTTGCTGCCAGGTAATTTCCCCTCTAGCAGTCTTAACCAGCGCCTGCTCTACCGTATCTGCGACATTACTCCACGACAAGTCTTCGCGCTTCAGAAGCGTCTTGAGCTTACGCAAAACCACCTGCACTTCTTCATTTTCTGGAGGGCTGAGGGGAGCCTCAACCCTCAGGGGATCACGCTGTACAGCCACCAATCCCTGTCTCACCGCAGCCGTGATTTGGGTACCAAAATCCCGTCTACCTCGGACACACTGTTGCCGCCAGCCTTTTTCACTGGTTGCATAAAGAGCAGGCAAGCGATTGAGGGCAAACGCAGCCACCTCTTCCTTGCTGAGGTACCTAGCCAACCGAGGTTGGATTTGCTGAAATTGTCGTTCTACTTCATCAGCAGTTAACGACTCCATGGCATTTCGATAGGTTAAAGTTCTTTCAGAGCGCATAGTTTTTCTGGGAAACGAATGCTAAAGGCAAAGTATTGAGTTTTGTGATGCATCCCTGAATTTCAATAGCTGTAAAAAGACGGTTTAAAAAAGGATTTTCGATCCTGAGTGCATCAGGATCGAAGTGCATCTTGCAATACGTCTAATTCAATCTAGCCTTAAAGTAGCTAGATATACAGCCAAATGTTCAAAAATTGGTTGGACAAGGGTAAGAAGCGACTCTTCCCATCCTTAGAGTATACAGTCAATCCCAGAGTCTGTGCCCTGGAACACTCTGAAGATGTTGGTGAGTGTCTTTCAGTAGGGCAGGAATGTCTAGATGTTCTGGGCACCTGGGTAGGCAGTCGCCACAGGCAGTACAACGATCGCCCTTCATGCCCGGAAACCAATGCCCTGCATTTTCTAGCATACCATAGCGGTACTGACCAAAGTCCTTCATATCATAGGCAACGGCTAGATTTCGCAACCGCAGAATCTCTGGGATCGGGATGGCTTCTGGGCAGGGTAAACAGGCGTAACATTGGCTACAACGGTCAGTGCCTAACACGGTGATCTGGTGGGTATGAAGACGCTGAAGCACCTCCTGCTCCTGCTGAGTTAACGGATAATCAGAGTCAGCAAATTGTAGGGAAGGAGACAACTCAGTGGGGTTGGCAGCTCCCAAGCTCAGGGTAGTAATTCGGGGATCGCTGAGCAAGAAGCGATAGTTTAGCTCTAACGGCGAGAGGGGATGGCATAGGTCTTGCAGCCGTTGGGGCGGGGTGTGCAGTTGCCCTCCTTTATCAACAGGCGAGATAATGAAAATGCCCATGTCCTGCTGGTGAGCCAGAGCTACGGCTGGGGCGTGGCGCTGAAATAGGTAGTAATAGTGCAGATTGACAAAGGCAAATTTGTGAGTGGCGATCGTGGCTAGGATGAGTTCCAGAGACCCGTGGGTGGAAAACCCAACGTGCCGCACTTTACCTGCTGCCACCGCCTGCTCCACCGCTTGCATACAGCCCGTTGGAGAATTTACCCAGTTCAAATGCTCTTGCGTGTTGAGTCCATGAATGGCTAAGCAATCCACGTAGTCTAAGCCGAGGCGATCGAGGGACTCATTGATCCACGCAGCCATCAACGCTGAGTCAGGGGTTGGGGGTAGCTTGGTCGTAATGTAAATGTCTGTCCTAGATAGCCCTAGCGTCCGCAATGCCTCACCCAGATAGCGTTCGCTGTGACCGTATCCCCTGGCAGTTTCCACATGATTGATGCCTGCCCCGATCGCCTGTTCGACTGTGGCAAGGGCATTGGCAGGGGAAGCCAGGCAACGCATCGTCCCCAGAGAGAAAACCGAGAGCGGCAATTCAGTCTGACCAAAGCGACGATAGCGCATTGGACTAACTACTCAGTCCGCCCCGTTGGGCAAAGTCTTCGGGTCGGAGGTTGGAAATGAAATCGCGAAAGGCTCGGCGCTCTGCTTCATCGGCATCGCGATCGACAGGAATGGATGCATCAGCCAGCACTTCTTCCATCACCCAAATGGGGGTATTCATCCGGATAGCAATGGCAATCGCATCACTGGGGCGCGCATCAATTTCTTTTTTCACATCACCCTGGCGAATGGTGAGTACAGCGTAGAAGGTATTATCCTGAAGAGAATGAATAATTACGCGATCGAGACTCATTTGCCACTCTTCTAAGAAGTTGACCATGAGATCGTGGGTCAGAGGGCGGGGTGGGGGTTGGTTTTCCAGGGCACTGTGAATTGCCCTAGCTTGATCTTGACCAATGTAAATTGGGAGGGCCCGCCGCTCGGAACTATCTCTTAACAGTACAATCGGGTGACGAGTTGCGGCATCCAAAGCAATTCCAGCAACTTTCATCTCAATCATCGGTTTTGCCTCTAGAAGCCTTTACAGGATGGGGGGTTATAAAGAAAACGGAGACTGGGAAACGGGCATCTAAGGTGGAGGGGACACTTTATAAAACAGTGTTTTAGATAACACTCTTTCAAAGATTAGAGTTAACCGTCCAGGTGCCTAAATCATTTCCTGCACTTCAGTATGCCCTGATTTTTGCTTTAATCCATATCATTACGAGATAAAAAATCAAGAAAATCGCCGATCCCCTGAACTAAGCACCAGTATAGTTGGGGGCTAAAATAATCTGAAAGAAACAAATTTAATCATGAGTATAGGTAAAAGGTCATGTTCACAGGATTAATTCAAGCACTAGGCACAATTCGGCGATCGGGGGAAGATGAGGTGGGGATCACGGTTATATCTGAGTCCGCCCATCTGGTGCTTCAGGAACTGGCGATCGGCGACAGTATTGCTGTGGATGGCATCTGCTTAACCGTGACCCAAGTTTTACCCCAGGGTTTTGCTGCCGCTGCATCTCCCGAAACCCTAAAGCGCACGAGTCTAGGGCAACCTCTAAACCCTACATCTGTCAACTTGGAAAGTGCGTTGCGTGTGGGTAGTAAGTTGGGGGGACACTTCGTCACCGGGCATGTGGATGGCGTGGGTTACTTAGACACCGCAGTCCAAACCGCCAATGCTTGGGAAATCAGTTTCACCGTCACCGATGAACGAGTTGCCCGCTACATTGTGCCCAAGGGAAGTATTGCTGTAAATGGCATTAGCTTGACGGTTGCCGAGTGCAATGCCACAGGTACCTGGTTTAAAGTGGCTGTGATTCCCCACACCTATAGGGAAACCAACCTCAAGGAATTACGCCCTGGTAGTTGGGTCAACTTAGAGGGGGATGTTTTGGGTAAGTATGTGGAAAAATTCCTGCGATCGAACTCCAGAGGCGATTTACCTGACCTCCATCCAGCAATGAACTCAGATGACCTCTATCCCCCGTCGATCGCCCTACCCAATGAAGGATTGACCCCGGCATTTCTGGCGGAACATGGCTACTTGTAAGGAGACTTCTGAGAAAAGTTGCCATCATTTCATGGGTGACGCATCCAGCAGATCTATGGTTGATCTGCTGGATGCCTTGAATTTGATCTGACGTTCTAAGAGTGGAAGCCGATCGTGCAACCTGACACGGCTTATTGTGCGGCTAAATTTACAGGTTGAGGTTGCTTGGCAGCAGCTTCAGAACCATTGTCAAGTGACCACCGGCTGTCCTTATCCCCTTTAACACCAGATGCTTCAGGAGTCGTCATGGAAAGGGTGGTAGCACGGGGCTGGTTGAAGGTTAAACCGGGATAATTGGCAATCGAAATGCTGCTGAGGTTTAAAGATTCTACAGGAGCAAGATTTGCCTTAGCTACTCCTTCCTGAGAGGGCACCAGACTAGGGAACACAAGGATTGTCGCGGTTTTGGACAGGTGGAAATCTTGCCAAGAATTGGCTTGGAAAGGACTGGGTAAGCCTGCAATAGACCCCGCAACAAAGCAGGCAACCCGTTGATCTGCGACCGCAAGGGAAGCAGATTGGAAAGGATTATCGAAGTTTGCTAAGGCATAGCCTAGTTGAGTGCCAGGATCAACCGTCACCCAGCCTTCGGGGGTAAGTTGCCGCACTTCAAAGTGCAGGTGCGGGCCGGTGGATAGCCCAGTGCTACCGACTCTACCAATGACGGTACCCTGCTCTACCCACTCTCCGGGCCGGACAAAAATCTCTGAAAGGTGGGCATAGAGGGTTTCCTGAGTGCCGTTGTTATGCTCTAAGGCGATTACTAAACCATAGCCACCCATGACATCGGCGATCGTCACCTTACCCGCAAACGCTGCTACAACTGGGGTGCCCATCGGCGCACCGATGTCTGTTCCAGAATGTAAACGCCACGTTCCCATAATGGGATGTAATCGCCACCCAAACACTGATGTGATAGGGGAAGGGACGGAAAGCGGAAAAATCAAGCTGACGTTGCCATTGCCCAACTGCATGGCAGGACGCGGAGTGCGGTTATAAAAATCTCTGGGAATCGCGGTGTTACCTATCTGAATTCCGTTGGCATCAATATTAATGCCACCCATTCTGACTGAAGTGCCTGGCTGTGGAAGGGAACCCTGTCCTGGCAATGTTGTAGGGCGATCGGCAAGCTGAGGTTGGCAAATGGCTTGAGGCACTCCCTGCCCATTGTTCAGAACGAGTTGGCATCCCGTTGTGCGCTCAGATAGCACGACTGATGGTGGGGCTTCATAGGGGGTGGCACCGAGATTATAGTGAGTTGGATCAATATAGACTCCGTTAGCATCAGTTGGGGAGTTACTGCCAGGGGAGGCGGGCTTCGTTTGACCAACGACAGGGCTGGTTACCAGTTGTGGGCCGGGGGAAGCGACGGGAACAGGTCTGGCTAAAGGAGCATTCTCAGGTTTCGGAGGAACGACAGGCAACAGTAAGGGAGTTGCAGGTTTGTCAGGCGTTTCAGAAACAGGCTTCTGGGGTGGGGAGGCAGACGGTGCAGGGACAGCGGTTGGAGGTGTTGTGGCTGGCGATGGGGCAGTGTCAACAATCACAGGAACGACGTAGTTATCTGGTGGGGCTTGGGCGAGGAGGATGCCACTGCTCAAAACGCTAAGGCTGCCGAGCCAACCACATCCTTGGGTGAGGAGAGAGGATTGACGCGGAGATTTTGGGGAAATTATTTTACGATGTTTGTTCACGGTATCCTCACACTGAATCGCTCTTCAACAATTGATCTGGATTGACGCTGCGGTTGTCTGAATTTTTCGATTTCGGAAAATTGAACTGTTGCTCATGGAGTCTGTCAGGATGACTAGTCTCTACGATCGGCTAATTGGTTCCAAAGGTTCTATTCCAGAAGTCTTGATTTTTAGAAATGAGGGATAGGTGACGCTATGAACGGCTCCGCACCTGTACTTTTTTGGAAAACCTATACTTTTTTGGAAAAAAGTTACAAAAAGCCAAAAAACACCTCATTGATTGTACTTGGCTAAGGTCAACTAATGTCACATTTCGTAAATTCCTACTCACTGCTTGGCTGAGATCCGGGAGGTGTAGATGCTTCGTAGGGCATTAGTTCAAGGCGCGGGTGGGTCACGCTAGTATGGATGCGTTCAAATCTGTAGGTTTTTGATGCATACATGGCACTGGCAGCTTTGGGAAGGGCTACCTTACCTGACCTGTAGTTTATTGGCACCCTGGAAGCACGGTTTTTTGACGCGGCAATTTCATCCCCGATCGCCTAGAAATTTAACCCCAGTGCTGCAACCAAACGCCAAGGCATATCAGGTTAAGCAAGTGCATGGGGCTGTGGTGCTACGCACAGGCGAGACTAGGAAGCCAAAAATAGAGTTGGGAGACGATCGAGATCGCGTGTCTGCACAAGAGCTAAGTTCTGGGGAACAGAACCTTTGTGAGGCAGATGGATTGGTAACAGAGCAGGTAAATGAGGCAGTGTGGGTGTGTAGTGCCGATTGTACGCCTGTGTTGATTGCGGATGGGAGGACAGGGCAGGTGGCAGCGGTTCATGCGGGGTGGCGGGGCACCGCAGCCAAAATTGTCCCGGAGGCGATCGGTTGCCTCCAGTCCCAAGGGAGCCGCCTGCAAGACTTACGCTTGGCTTTGGGGCCAGCGATCGACGGAGAGGTTTACCAGGTTGCCCTAGAGGTGGCGGCTGAGGTTGGGGCTACTCTCCTGCAAGCGGATTCAGGTGCGGCCTTGATGGCAGCCTTGCAGCAACTCTCTCCTGCCCCAGTGCTACCAGATGCGGAGCCGGGGCGAGTGCGGCTGGATGTGCGCCAAGTCATCCGCTGGCAACTGGAACACTTGGGGATCGCGGCTGAGCAAATTGCCATTGCTCCCCACTGCACCTACCAGGATGCCGACTATTTTTTCTCTTACCGACGCGATCGACAGAAAAAGGTGCAATGGTCAGGCATCGTCAGCGGATCTTGAGTTGTCTGAGGGATGGGAAGCGCTCAACAACAAAGCCAAATGATGCACGGTCAAGGTAGAAAACGTTTACGGTAACCAGCGGGGGCGGAGTCCGGGGAGTAACTCCTCAGCTTGGATTTTGGACTGGGCTGTGAGGTCGGTTACCAAGGGAAGGAGCCAAAGCTTGCTAGTGGCGATCGTTTTGCCTTCGTCATTCCACAATCCTTGAGAGGTGGTTGTTGTAGGTTTATTGTCCGTACTGGTTTGGTCAAACAGCAGGGCCAAGCCATCGGGGGACAGGCTCATTTGAATGTCGCGCTGCTGAGGTAAGAGGAGCAAGGGTTTCATGGTTCCCTGGGAGGGATTTTGAGATGATGTGCCCCCGATCGCCGCCTTGAGATTAATGGCCCCCAAGTAGGGCTGCTCCTGATACTCTGCACCGGGGATCAACTCAGTGAGCAGGCAGTAGAGGGTTTGGTTAGAGGGGCTGAACTGGGCATTGAGAATGGAACCCGTGGTGCGAAAGATCTCCTTTTGCACCCCTTGATTGGTCACGATGAAGAGCGATCGGGTGTAGTCTGTGTTGAATTTCACCATGGCTGCTTGGGTGCCATCTCTGGCAAAGCTCAGCACTGTGCCAAATTTAGGGAGGAAGTCTAGGGGCTTACTGGCAGGGTCGAGGGGCAACAGCGCTACTCCCTGCCCTTGGGCAATCACCAAAGATTTGCTGTCGGGCGCAATCAGAAAATTGCCGCTAGTACTGTCTCCCAGAGGAATTGGCTGCGTTCCTGCGGCTGAGGAAAGCTTCCATAAACGAGCATCTCCCGGTTTCTGCCAGTTTACCCGCTGTACCAGAATTGTTTGCCCATCTGGTGATAGGTCGAACTTGAGGTTTTGATAGTCTCGACTGTCCAGGAGCAGGTTAACTTTTCCAGGAGGGACAGGAGCAGTTAACGATTTGGCAGCAGGATCAGCGCTATTTGGGGAAGGCTGAGTGCGTAAACCTGTGGTTACGGTGTAGAGTTGCTGCCGGAGTTGGCTGGAAACCTGAGTTGGCTTGGAGGCGGTAGATTCGATCGCCGAGAACAAAATCCGATCGCCCTCTGGATAGGCTTTGAAATCCATCACCGTCAAGGTTGGCGGCGTTAGGATTTGCTTCTGCTGTTGGGTGAAGTTGTAAATAATTAAGCGTCCGCGTTCTTCTCCCTCCACACCGATATAGGCAAAGGCTCGATCGCGCGATCGAAAATGCCCGACGAAAGGTTGATTCGGCGCGTGTTTCCCCCCTTTGAAGTAGTCGTGGGCACCCTGCAATTGCACTTGATAAATTTCCCCGTAGGGAGCAGGAGCATTCAGGGTATAGGCCATGCGTCGTCCTGCCCAACTGATGCGCCCTGGTAAGGATGGCTCCAGGCGCAGATTTGCTTCGACGCTGGCGTGATCCATTGGACGGCTAAAGGTGAGAATAAACGCCGTATCTTCAGCGCCAATTTGTTGATTTTCCCAGCTAAAATTTTTGACTTTGGCCGTGGTTCGATCGCCGCTCCATAGCAATATCCCAGTCAGCAACGCCAGTATGACGATAATGATCAGAGCAACGCGATCGAGGGGTTGAAGAAATTTTGCAGATGATGAATTAGGCATTCACACACAAAAAGACAGGTCTTGAGGTCTAACAGGGAGATAATGATGAATAGACACGAGTGGTCTGTCAAGCAGGATTCTATGGGTTGAAAACCCCAAAATCATAACCTCTGACCAATTCCAGGCTCACAAATTGAAGCCTGACAAACCACTGGTAGATTCACAGGCAAGAAAGGGTGGCTAGACTCACGCCGCCTTCTACATAGTGTAGTGTTCACTACACCTCTACCCCTCTCATGCAGCAATCCAAGTGGCACCTACTTTAACCCATTCCTTAACCCGTTTAGCGGCTGATATTTTCCTGGTTGAGCGATTACTCGACCCAGCCCTGTGTGACCATATCGTGCAAGTGGCGGAATGCTGCCCGTTTGAAACTGCGGATATTGATTTAAGTCGGGTAGACATGGAGGTGCGGAGCAATGACTTGCTGAGGTTGGGCGGAGCGAATCCTTTGCTGCGATCGACGAATGAGCTACTGGCAGGCAAAATTGTCACAGTACAGCAACTGCTACTGCAAGAGTATGGGGTATTGTTCCCCCACGTAGAGGCGTTCACGATTCTGCGCTACCAATCAGGACAATATTACAAACGCCATGTCGATAATTTGCTCTTGGCTAGCCGCTATGCTGAAATCGCCCACGGGGTACCCACTAGGGATGTGAGTGTCATTGGTTATTTGAATGAGGACTGCCAGGGTGGGGAAACGTATTTCGATCGCCAAGACCTCAAGGTGCAGCCACAAAAGGGCAGCGTTCTCTTATTTCCCGCCTACTATACCTATCCCCATCAGTCTCTACCCGTACTGGAAGGAAAGAAATACTCGTTCACAACCTGGTTATTTCACTAGCTGGAAATAAAAGTACTCTGCTCAAGTTTGTGGCGGCCAATCTACTACTTCACTCAGTCGGCTCTTGGGTAGAGCGAGGCATTGATAGACAGGATTATCTGAGTCTGAGGGCAGCCATTGAGCTTGCTCAATATCGTATAGGCAGTAATCGGCGTTAAGGAGTTCGTGTCTACTAGCCCAGCCCTTTTCGCCATGAAATTCAATGAGTACAAAGGGTTTAGCCTCTCTAAGCAACCGCCTCATTCCTGGTAAAGCCTGGCTTTCGGCTCCTTCGATATCAATTTTAATAAAATCTAGTCGAGAATTGGGGGGAAAGTAGGCATCCAGTGACGTTGCTGGCACCTCAAATGCAGCTTGAGTTAGATTGCCTTCCACATCATGGCCCACAATATTCCATTCACAGTGGGAAGGCTCAGTGCCATTAAAGGATGAATAAAGCCGCCCTGGAAACAGTTGGACAACGGAGTTTGAGCCATCTGCGATCGCTAGATTCTCAATGTTCACCCAGGATTCAAAGGAATTGAGGCGCACATTGGCTGCAATCTGTTTAACGTTATCGGGGTGAGCTTCAAAGGCAATCACTCTGCCGTGCCGACCTACTTGCTTTGCCAGGAGCAGGGTGAAGTATCCCAAATTTGCACCCAAATCTGCACAAACCTACCCTGGTTTAACCAGTTGTTCGATCGTCTGAGAAACCTTAGGTTCATAAAGTCCCTCCAAATGCACTCGATTCATTTGTCCCTGCATTCGGCATCCACTGAGAGCGCCAGCCATGGGGTAACCTCGCCAACCAAAGTAGATATTGCCAAGGACTTTAGTCACCGCTCGAATCGGCTTAGGCAGGTGCCCAATGGATTTGTAAATGTGTTGCAGGTTACTCATGACATCTGTTTCTCTTTACTAAATAGTGAGGTTGTAACGTTCTGCAAGATACTTAAGCCTTTTAGAGAGCCTGCTATGAGTCGGGTTGCCGCGATCGGTTGCCGCAGTAGCCCGATCGCCAACGGTATGGGTTGTAGTGATCCCGCCAAGCTAATCGCTGAGGAGAGATCGGGCAGGTTGTGACGACAATCATCGCTCACCACTCGCACCATCGCCACTTTAGCGTCGCTCAAGGTTCTTAACACAGCAAACCCTTCCATATCCACCACGTCTGCTCCTGATTTTTGATGCAGAGCCTGCTTTTCGGTGGCAGACCAAATCAGCCGATCGCTGGTCACCCCGTTTCCCAAGGATGCGCTGGGAGCTAGGCGATCGAATAGCCAAGTGGTCATATCAGAGTCAAAATGTTGAGATACGGGAACTCCTGATGCTGGGTAAAAAAGACAAGTTTGGACAAGGACGATATCTCCCACGGCGCGATCGATCCCAAGTCCACCACACAACCCCATCACCATCACCTGAAGCGAGGGTGTTGCAAAAAATCCTTGCTGTTGCAGTATTTTGAGATGCCGTAGCACAGGCTCAGTTCCTATGGGTAGGGGTAAGACAACTGGCTGAGATATCGATCGCTTTACTCCCCTCAGACCTCGGCAAACAGCTTGATACTCTGCTCCCTGGGGCACCAAAATCATCGAAATGGGACAAACATTCATCAGCGATCGTTCATCAACAGGGAACTTGTGCAGTAGCAGATCACCTCAATCTTCCACTAAAAAACTCTGATCTATCCACACCAATGCATTACTAATGCGTTGTTTGACTTCTGTCCATTAGTAAAAATGTCCGTTCAGCAGAAACGTAAAAGATCAAACAAAATCTGATCTTGATCTTTGCAGGATTTTTGGATATAGTCTTGACATCTCTAAAGATTCTATTTTGGATTTGATATGAATACGGATTTCTCACAAGATGCTTTCTTTAAGTTTCTAGATTATCTATCAGATAAAAATCTTGTCAATTCTCAAACTGTGAGAGCTTGGCGTTCAGCGGCTTCTAGGCTGATGACAGACTTGTCTGAGGCAGAAAAGACTGATGTACGTACTATAGATCATGATCTAACAGTGCGTAGAGCAGTCAATCGCGATTCAGACTCACTGTCACCGCAGTCTCTCAAGACTTATCAGCGACGTGTCGAAATTGCAATTGAAGAGTTTGTCAAGCGACAGAGCGATCCAAGTGGATATAAACCACGCGGCTTAAATGGACAATCCCGTATCAAACCAAGTGGTGAGCGTACAGCACGTCAAGAACGGATGAAACCATCTAGTGTAATGCCTACAGAAAAGCACGAAAGAGAAACATCGCTTACATCTAGTGATTTAACGCTTTCTTATCCTCTTCGTTCTGATTTCTTAGCACAAGTTGTCATACCTCGCGATCTAAATGTTATGGAAGCCAAACGGTTGGGGGCATTTTTGCTGACGATCGCAGTAGATTACCAACCACAGTAATGGGAGCAAGGATATGCAGGACAACCCATCTGATAAACAATCTGAAGATGAACAGGCTTCACAGGAAACACAATCTTCCGTACAAATAGAGTTGACTCCCGAATTTCAAAGAAATCTTCGTGATCTGGCAAAGCGATATCGCAACATTCGCTTTGATCTTCAGGGTGTAACTCAGGAGTTAGAAGCTGGCAATTTTGTTGGCGATCGTATTGCTGGAGTGGGTGAAGGCTACGTTATCTTTAAGGTACGAGTTAGGAACAGAGATATTCAGAAAGGGAAAACTGCTGGTTATCGCCTGATCTATCAAGTTGAATCCCCTATCTGTATACTATTACTGATGATCTACTCTAAATCAGACCACGAGGATATTACCGCTAACGAAATTCACGGAATCCTAGATGAGTTCTATCGAACGTAATTGAGCACCTGGACAGGATGCTTGAAATTTATGTTTGTGTACATCGCCTTTAAGAGTCAGTTATCCTAAATGCATACAGGTTAGGAGTAGGCTGATGAAAGCGATCGAAGCTACAGGCATTGTGGATGAGAGGGGAAATTTGTCTCTTGATCAGCCTGTGGTGATGGCTGCTCAGAGCCGTGTACGCGTCATTATCTTATACTCTGAAAAATTTACAGAAGAAGAGGAGCAAGATCCAGACGACACTCCTTTAGAACAAGTAAAAGCAAGTCTGAGACGGGCTTTAGAAGAGTCAAAGTCGGGTCAAAGAATTCCGATTTCCCAGATGTGGCAAGGAATCGATACCCAGATCTGAATAGGCGATTAGCTTAACATCCAGGTTGAGCAATTCGTGGGTCAAGTAAGTCACGGACATCGGGACAAGGGGCTGAAGCCCCTGTTTGTATCGAATGGAAGTGAGAAGCGCTACAGATCGAAATCGCGCTCGAAGGCAGTCCGAGTTAGGGGTTGTTCCAGCAATAATCCTTCACCCCCCAAAGTTTCCAACGGTTTACCCTCTACAGAAATCCATACCTTGGCACTGGGTTCCAGGCTGGTCGCGGTGTAAAGTACCTGGGCCACACGGCTGGTCATGGACGTGCTGCCTCCGCCAGAAACAAAATCCTTGGATAAATCGATGTGAACCCCATCATTTTTGAGATCGAGGCTGCGTAATTTTGTGCCTTGGGGGATAGTGCTAATGGTGGTGGGGGCGATCGGCCCTGCCAATAAACGGGCAAAGGCATCCCGCAACGCCGCATCCGGCTCCGTAGATTTCAGCGCTAGGTTATTGGGGGCTAGCTCAATTTTTTGACTCGCATCCTCTCTCAACCAATACACCTGAACTGAACGGTGCTGGCTAGGTTTAGTAGCTTGGGGTTGACCGGGTTTGACAGTGGGAGAGATGAGGGGTGCAGTGGCGCGATCGGGACTATCCGGGGTAGGGTTCTGTGTTGTCCACCATAGAGCAGTGCCAGCAGACACAAGTAGGGCTGAGAGACCTGCGGCGACTCCAAAAGGAAGTAGGCGGCGGGAGGATTGAGAAGCTCGATTTGGGGCTTGCTCCTCTTGACGCTGTTGTTCTGGTTCTTCCATGGGGGAACTCCTCTTAATAAACGGGCTTATTGAAAGTTTAGGGTGTGCTAGAGAAGAATTTTGGGTTGCTGACTCCAAAGTAGGGAGGCAACGTTCACTTTAAAGCTTGAGGTTCCACACGCACAAAGGCAGCGATCGTCGCTTGCCCTGCCGTCGTCTTCACAGACAACAGACGAGCAGTAACACCCCTGGCTTCCCACCGATGGAGGTCAAAGCGCTCACTGATCCCCTGAGTGATTGCCGTAACAATTTCGTCGGGGGTGGTCTCTCCATTCACGAGCAAAACAGGATCGATGAACTGGAGTCGTTGTCCTGCTGTAATTTGCAATCCCGATCGGGCCGTGATCACTAGCTTATCGGGGAACCCCTGTTCCTGGAGTTCAATTTGAAACTGCACCCGATCGCCCGCCAAAAACTCCACACGGGGATTCAAAAAGTCGTAGCGTTGAATTTGGCGCGCCTGGGGCACATTCGGCAAATTAATGGCTAAGTTGCGAATTTGAGCCGTCAAACCAGGAGCTTGCAACGCTCGATTCATATCTGCCTCGTCTAAAACCACCCGCACTCCCGCTTGCAACGGTTGCTCTAGCTTGGGCGTACCCTGGCTCACACTGGCAGGATCAATGGCGATCGGGTCAGTTTCCAGTTCCAAGACAGCCAGCCGTAAATCCTTGGTGACAAATAACCCCCGCCCCGCCACCTGTAACCGGTCTGCCCGCCCCTGCACAATTTGGTAACTGGGGGCATTGTCTACCCGCACCTGAAGCTGCTCCACCGACTGAAACTGCGATCGGATCGCCCCCTCAGCCGTGCGATCGACAATCACCCCCACCGGGGACACTAGGGCAATCAAACCCGATAACAGCAATGTCAAAACTTCCACCTATCCCCTCGCCTCCCCATTTCCTTGCACAATATGTTTGAGCGTCGTCAATGACTCCAGCCCGATCAACCCACGCCGTTGCCCCCGCTGATTGGACATGCCCAGAAAAATGGCATCCCGCTGTTTGGGGTTGCGAGAAAAACGGGGCGAAGCATTGATGTAGGTAGAAGCACTGTTTACACCTAGCGCAAATTGGCGGCTCTCTCGGTAGGATTCGGTTACCAGACAGTCGGCATGGGCGCTGCTGTGATGATTGATCCAGCCGATCGCACTGTCCAAACTATCTACAGCCTTAAACGCTACGATCTTCGCCAAATAGGGTTGACTCCACTCCGCCTCCTCAACCAGTTTTAGGTGTGGGAACTCAGCCACCAATTCTGCATCCCCCCGCACCTCAAACCCCTTTTCTATGAGGCTACTCCACAACAGGGTCAGGGCAGAACGATTTTGCGTCTGATGAATCAGTACTTTTTCGATCGCATTCACCGGGTCAGGTTCACTTTGATGGCTATCCAGCACCATCCATCGAGCCGTGTCTAGATGACCTGAGGGCGACCAGTAAAGGTAGCAATTTCCCATCGCCGACTTCAGCACCGGGATCGTGGCTTGACGCACAACCTGCTGGGTGAGACTGGGGCGACCGTAGGGGATCACTAAATTGATGTACTGATCCTGGGTCACCAAATCTCGAATCGACGTGCCCTCGGCGGGCAATAACTCCAAGCACCCCTCTGGCAACCCTGCCTCATCGATCGCTGCCTGGAGGGACTGCACAATCATGGCATTTGTGTGGCTGGACTCACTGCCTCCCTTCAAAATCAGACAGTTACCTGTTTTCAAACAGAGTCCCGCAGCGATCGCCCCCAAACTGGGAAACGCCTCATACACCAGAGCAATCACCCCTAACGGCATGAGTTGACAGTAGGTTTGAGAATGGGCGACTTGGTAGGCAGAGGTCATCACCCGCCCAATGGGATCAGACAACTCTCCCAAACGGGTCAAGGTGTCGATCGTCATCTGGAGTCGCTCTGGAGTCAGCTTGAGCCAATCCAAAATCAACTCAGGAACGGCCATCTCTCGGCTCGCTTCTAAATCCAGGGTGTTTGCCTCTAGAACATCATCCTGGTGATGTTTGAGGATGCGTGCCATTGCCTGAACCGCATGGCTGCGGGCGACCCCACTCGTGGTTGCCAATCTAAGAGATGTTTGATAAACGCGCTGAACGGTACTGCTGGAGTCAAAGGGGAAAGGGTCGATCGACATTTAGGTTGAGAAGAGGTTTAAGAGGCAAAGCCCATGTCCCAACTATCGTCTATAAGCTAGCCAATGGAGTAGAGGTACTAGTAGGGACATAAAGACTAACAGGGCCAAGATGCCAAAGTTCTTAGAATTAGGTTGCAGGTTTGAGACCAGCACTCCTACAACGAATAACATGAGAATGATGAACAGTGCGATCGGGAGATAATTATCTCGCAGGCGAGAGTGGGCAATGTGCCACTGGTGCCCTGTCCAGCGCCAAGATTTTTTATAGGGATGGGTTGTCGAAAGTTGCTCAATGGTGTAGCCGCTCTCCTCAACAACAAAAATTTGCTTGCAACGACTACAGCCGAATGCTTCAGTTAGGGTAATCGATACTAAGCGGCCCCGCCGATGACAGGTGGGGCACGGATAATCGGCACTTAAGTCAATCTTCTGGGCTTTTTGAGGTTGCACAAGCAGCTATACAACAAAAAAGTTGTGAATCAAGATGACCTGGAATCTAAGCAATGACCTACTGTCTTGTAATTGTAGCTATGCTTCTCCCGGTCGGCTATTGGATAGCCGCAGTTTTATAGGCTAACAGAATCGAGAGATTGCTACTGGGGAAAAGGTGCTAAGAGATGCCTTTAGTAAAGCATCTCTTACCCTGACAGCATTATTTCATCATTCAAGAACTAATAGTATTCCTCTAAAGGCACATTCCCAGTCAGACCAAGATCCTACGCTAAGCAAGAGGTGTGACGACTTGTCGGTAAAAAGAGTATCAAGAAATACTCTTTTTACTCCCATAAAAATCCCAGAGTATCAAGGGTTTTTGTTGATAAGCGACACTTATGGACAAAAACCCAAGAGTGCTTGGACAAGGGCTAATGATCAGATGATCAATTATGGAACAATATCAAAGCGGGCAACGCGATTCGAACGCGCGACATTCACCTTGGCAAGGTGACGCTCTACCACTGAGCTATGCCCGCAAAATTTAATTCCGTTGTTCTAGGGTCTCAAACTTGGGGAAGTCTGTCAATGCGATCGACTTACTTCTTCTGTTGTCCACAAAGCTTCCCTGACCCTTCACCATCTTAACGGATGGTTAGCTAAAGTTTAATCAAATCAGCAGGAACTTGAAAAAGTGCGATTTGAACAGTTCCCAGACTCATAAATTGAAAACTGACCTACGAGATTAGAGAATCGATCGTCTCTAGAGCCGAAGCTGCAATCATAATTGGCTCTTGGTAAAGCGGCACTGTAAACGTAACCGTTGATCCCAGCCCTTCACCCATACTGTAGAAATGCACCACTCCACCCATCGCTTCCACCAACTTTTGAGAAATGGTGAGTCCTAGCCCAGTGCCTCCGTATTGGCGGGTGCGCGACCCATCCACTTGGCTAAAGGATTGGAACAGCTTATCTTGCTTATCTAGAGAAACCCCAATACCCGTATCTGCAACTCTGACCTTCACCATGCCAGGCAGTTCTTTGTCTTGCACAGCGGCTTTTTGTTTCGTAATTTCGACGCTAATTGTCACTCCGCCTTCATGGGTGAATTTAATCGCATTGCCCACTAGGTTCAGCATGACTTGGAGTAACCGCTGGTAGTTGCCATACAAAATAATCTCATCACGGGTTCGAGGTTTGTGCATCTCAAAGTTCAATCGCTTTTGTTGGGCTTGGGTGCGAGTGAAGTCACCAACATGGTTCAACAATTCATCGAGTTTGCAGGGGTTCAGTTCCAACTGCATCTTGCCCGCTTCAATTTTGGCAATATCTAGAATGTCATTGATGATATTCAGCAGGTGGAGGGCAGAACGGTGCGCCTCATGAATAAATTCTTTCTGTTCTTCGGGGTCGTCTGCCATCCCGTCCATGACCAGCCTCAGGAATCCCAACATGCCATTTAAGGGGGTGCGGAGTTCGTGGGAGGTATTGGCTAAAAACTCACTTTTCAGCCGGGAGGCTTCTTCGGCATGTTTGTGGGCTTCTTCTAGCTCTTGGTGCTTTTGCATCAAGTCGTCGTTGACGCGCTGGAGTTCGGTGGCCAAGGCTTGACTTTCTGAGAATAGGGTGGCGTGGGCGATCGCTGTCCCCACTTGGTCTGCCAGTTCTCGCACGAGTTCTACTTCAGCCTCACTCCACACATAGGAGCAGTCATTTTGATACAGACAAATTAGTCCATTAGGCTGGTCTTGGTAGCACGTTGCCACCACTAACATGGACTGGGATTGCCCATCCTGGGTTAGGGTATGGGTATTTAAGGCATTGGTACAGAGGGTAGAGGCGATGGCAGCAGGACGATCGTCCATAGCGGGGGGTGAGCCATTGACATCCAACCGATTGGGTAAGTTCGATCGATGCCACTCGGCGGCGATCGGCTCTATCTGATTCAACGCCTGATAAAGATGAGGTTCTTGGGCAAGATAAAACGTCTGTCCAAGTAAGACCTCTGTTCCATCCTGAGCATACTCAGCTACAACCTCAGTGTGGAGACTCTCTAGTTTGTAAGCACAGATAACGCAGCGACTCACATCTAAAGCGGTTCCCAACCCCTTAACCGTCTGTTGCCAAATCGTACTTAAATCCAGAGTGCGGCGAATATTCCAGGCAATCTGCGGCAACAAGGCTCGGTAAGAATCTGAACTATGCTTCATCAACGGACTATAATCCATTTTCCTTTGCTCTGAGTTCAAATTTACACGAAGATCTGTTCCCATACCGGAGACTAGATGGGAAGAATCGGCAGTAAGTTGCAATTCAGGAGAAGAGGTCATAATAGGATGATTCAGACAAGGTAGGTTAGTCGTTCCATTCACCCCGGAGAGGAACAGCAGGATTCCGTTCTAGGGTTCGTGTCAAATCATCGTCTCTGCGGGTTTCACCTTTCAGCCACTGACGAATCGCTACTTCGATAATTTTGCTGGGATCGTTAGTTAGATGCTTGATTTTATCGAGTAGCTCCGAGTCTAAATGGACAGAAATCTCTACTTTTTCAGCGTTTCTAGATTGAGCAGAGTGAGTAGTAGGTTGATTCATAATCGAGGAAAATTTAAACAGGTTGTTGAAAAATTTAAATAGGGTAGCTAGAGCTAGACTTACGGGCTTGAAACTCTGTGAGCCTAATCTCTGTGAGTCTAATCATAGATAATATCAGGGGTTAAAATTTACTGTGACGCTATAGTACATTAGTATGTATGTAGATTGTCATGCTGAATTTTATTTGACTTGCGCGGTCAAGCATTAGACTGTCACTTTAGTAGGGTTCTGTGAGTATAGTTCCGCGCCACCTTATCAATTGCATTGTACAGTTTGCTTTAAGGAATACCAGTATCGATTCACAGGATTTGATAATTTAAGGAATTAAATATCGCAAGGAAAGATAGCCTCTGCAAGCTTGGGCTTTCAATCTCTGGCTTCAGTGAACAGCTTTCAGGATGGGCGAAACAGTAAATCCCTCGGTGTAGGAATACTGGGTGTGGAGATACCATAGACCCACCCAAAAACTCTAGAAGCTACAGGTCGTCGCGAGAGAGCAAGGCAGTTCGCCACTTACCCACCACGAAGGAAACAACTTTATTGCGCTTGGAGATAGGGGCAGGAAACATGATGGCAGGTAGATGTCCCATCGCGGATTCTGTATCAAAGTTCAGGTCAGAGTAGTTGAGCCATGACCCTTCGCGGTGCCACCCAACGGAATCGCCGAAGTCAGTATAGTTCTGGGATAGGGTGTGCCAAATTCGTTTCTGAACACTAAAGCCGAAGCGATCGTGACTATGCTCAACCCACAGATGGTCAATCATTCGCAGATCTTCACCAGAGATACGTTGAATATCTTCTACCCTGATCCATCCTTCAGCTTCGCGATCGGTAATCCTCAGGATCAGCGCCATTGTCTCTGCATCTGCTTCTTGCCACTTTTCTTGAGCCAGTAGTTCCCGAAGACGGGTGTAGTCGGTTCCTGTTGCCGAAATCGATTGATTAGAGAACGGTGTATCCATCGTAGTCAGTTAAGTCCTTCATGTAGGCTTCACTTTAAACAATTCCCCTTTATCAACTCTTGATTTACATCACACTCACAAAAAGGGGGAGTCGCCTGACATGAGGGCAGACTTTACGTTTTAGCAAAAGTTTCTGACCAGTTAGGGGGATAGTTTTAAGTTTTGAGTTTTGAGTTTTGAGTGCTACCCACTTACTTCTGGTAGCCTGCACTAGTGTTCTGTCAAAA
>JARCMD010000546.1 GCA_030248885.1 Leptolyngbyaceae cyanobacterium MP9P1.79
CTTAGTTATACGTGAGCATATTTTTGCAAACCTTCAGAGTGATGCTATGGTCGAGAATACATAGATAATGTTTTTTGTCAATGCGTAAGTCCTAGTATAGCACAATTGCTGAAATTTCCCGTAGTTTTAGGAATAGATTCACAAGAAAGATTGAAGGGGACTGAAGTCCCTCGCCTCGCTTACATCTCAGGACTGAAGTCTCTGAGTTTTCCGCTTCCCGTATTTCCTTTTATAAGGGCGGGCAAAATGCCCACCCACATACTAGATATCACTTTGATATCAGACTTAAATTTTCAATACCCCCAGGGGAATTCGAATCCCCGTCGCATCCGTGAAAGGGATGTGTCCTAGGCCTCTAGACGATGGGGGCGCGTTGCGTTTGCTTGTGTTCCGCACCTTTATTACCTTAACTAATCTTTCCCAATCTGTCAACTACTTTGCGAAAGTTTTTTTTCTACTCGTCCCAAAGCTAGTCAGACTAGGCTTTGAGGATATGATCGCAATTGTCGATCGCCCCCGATGTGAGCAATCTCGAACCGTGGGTGTTCTGGGTGGGGAAGCTCAAACAAGCGACGCGGGCCATCTGGCTGAACTTCAATGGCGATCGAAGCATCTCTCCCAAAACCGCTAATTGCCCCCAACAGCACCTCTACGCCGGCTGCGGCGGCTGCTGCGCGCAGTTCCCCAATCCTTCATCGTACAGCCCGTAGTCGTCCTGAACCAGCAAAACAGGGTTTTCGCCGTCAAGAATCGGCTATTGAGCCACCCAATGGCAAATTTCCCAAGCAATCAGCGCATCCAACGGCTGGCACTACGTAAAATACAAAGCGCCAGCCTCGGCTCCTTCACCGACCACACCAAATAAACATTCACCGCAGGCTCTTTCAAACATTCCGCCAGAGCCAGCAAAATAGCCACAGAAGCCTTGTTCTCCAGGCTGTACCTCGCCTATATCCAATCCTTCACCCGCAGCGGACGTTTGCGGTGCTTTCCCACCACCATCCGCGTTCCCGATCGAATTCCCGCCGACGCTAATTCATCGGCGGTACATTTACCGAAGAAGAATTCAGCATTCAGGAGCCAGAATGGATTCTGTGCGACAGGATGGAGAATCCAGGTTTCAAGCCCCCGATTTTAATCGTGGAGCCGAAAAAATTCTTTCATTACCGAAAACCCTCACTTCAGACATGGGGTATTCTGAATTCTGAATTCTGTCTTCTGACTCCTTCTCATTTTTTTCGATCCAGGCATTTTCCCACTCTAAAGAAACATCTTCCTGCTGAGCTTTTTGAGGAGATTCGTTGGGGTTTCACCTCACCTCCGGACAAACTGGTGACGCGAGCAAGAGCCGAGCAACTGCAGCCATTACTGGTGGCGGATACACTGCTGGCTAACAAGGGCTATGATCCAGATCAGCGTGTGATTGACCGCCTCAATGCCGAGGGGAAGACCACCGTGATTTCACCTCGCCGCAATTGCAAGACCCTGGAAACTTACGATGCTGAATTGTACAAAGCCCGTCATTTGATTGAGAACTTTTTCCCCAAGCTCAAGCAGTATCGGGCAATCGCGACGCGCTATCACCCGTCAGACGGTGAACTTTCCGGCGTGCGATTCTTCTGGCTGCTGCGGTCATCTGGTTGAATTGATGACACCCCCTAAATTAACTTGACAGTGCCGTAAACTAATATGCCTGACCTCTTGAGCACCTTCTTTTCTAATAATTTCATTCCTCACGGGCATTGTTACCTCTGGAAACCGGGGTTAGTCTGGCTGCACTTAACGTCAGATGCCTTGACTACCCTCGCTTATTACTCGGTGGCGGTTGCCATTGTTTACTTTACGAATCAGCGTAAGGATCTGCCTGCCCACACGGTGATGCTGCTGGTGGGTTTCTTTTTTATCTTTGCCTTATGTGGCACGACGCACCTGATGGAAATAGTGACACTTTGGCACCCCATTTATTGGGTTTCAGGACTGATCAAAGCTGTCACTGGTGTTTGGTCTTTCTATACGTTCACCTTTTTACTTATTCCCTTAATTCCAGTGGCGCTCGATGCGCCAAGTCCAGCCCAACTCGCCCTTACAAACCAGGAACTAGAAGAGAGTCGCCGCCGTATCCAGGCGATTAATGTGGAGCTAGAGCAACGGGTGCAGGAACGCACTGCCCAACTGGAAGTGTCTAATCGCACCAAAGACGAATTATTGATGCGTGAACAAATAATTCGGGCAGACGCAGAGGCAGCCAACCGTGCCAAGGATGAGTTTCTCTCGATTCTTTCTCATGAACTCAGAACTCCTCTCAACGCGATCTTAGGCTGGTCAACGATGTTAAGGCAGAAAAACCTGAGTGAGGATAAGGTGGCGCGGGCTTTGGAGACGATCGAGCGAAACGCGAAGTCTCAAGCCCAGCTCATCGAAGACATCCTCGATGTTTCTCGCATCATCACAGGTAAACTGCGCCTCCGAGTCCGTCCTGTCAACCTCGTGCCGGTGATTGAATCGGCGATTGAGTCTGTACACTTGGCCGCTGAGGCAAAGTCAATTCGCCTGCAAAGCGTGCTCGATTCTGAAGCTGGCACGCTCTTGGGTGATGCCGATAGGTTGCAGCAAGTTGTGTGGAATCTACTTTCTAACGCCCTAAAATTTACGCCTAAAGACGGGCGAGTCCAGATTCGTTTGCAGCGGGTTAATTCCCATATTGAAATTACTGTCAGCGACACTGGAGCAGGCATCAGCTCGGATTTTCTACCGTTTGTCTTCGATCGCTTCAGCCAGCACGACAGCACGACTACTCGCAGTTATGGGGGGTTGGGTTTAGGGTTAGCCATTGTGCGTCAATTAGTTGAATTACATGGCGGGACTGTAACGGTAGTGAGTCCAGGGATAGGACAGGGGACGACCTTTACAGTCAAACTGCCCGTGATGATTATCCATCTACCACCCAGCGATCCAGAGCCATTAAACTCGCTCGTCGAGGCGAATGGGAGGTTTCAGGCCTCGCCGACCCTTGAAGGCTTACAAATCTTAGTGGTAGAGGACGAGGCTGACGCGCTAGAGTTGCTGAGTACGATTCTCGAAAAGTATGGTGCTGATGTTATGGCTGTGGCTTCGGTCAAGGAGGCCTTGACCATTATCGAAACCGCAACCGATCACAGCCCCGATGTTTTAGTGAGCGATATTGGGATGCCGGATGAGGATGGCTACTCGCTGATCCGCAAGTTGCGTCAACTTGAAGCGCAGCGGGGCGGTAGGCTACCCGCGATCGCGCTGACGGCTTATGCCCGGAATGACGATCGTCAGCAGGCACTATTAGCAGGTTTTCAGATGCATTTGACCAAACCCTTAGATGCTGCTGAGTTAGTGGCGGTGGTTGCCAGCCTCACCGGACGTACAAGCAGGTGCTAAAACCCAGGTGTTCAAGAACAAATGTTGCGTTTGAGAATAATGGGCGGCGTTGCTGAACTAGGGTATGATGAAGTTGTCCTCGTGCGATTCGTTTAGTCGAAATGAGTAATAATACTCAAGGATGGCTAGTATGGCTTACAAAGC
>JARCMD010000012.1 GCA_030248885.1 Leptolyngbyaceae cyanobacterium MP9P1.79
CTCTACTGGTCAGGCAACATCAATCTAAGTTACCCTCGTTACACAGCCTTCAATCTAGAATTGCTAGTCTGGCTGCGATCGATTCCTGTTCTGGCAAATCCTGTGTTGAACCTTACCCATCGACAGCAACATATTCTATGGGCAACTGTGCGCCACTACATTGCTACGGCAGAACCCGTTGGTTCTAGAGCATTGGCAGACGAATATAACCTGGATGTTAGCCCCGCTACCATTCGCAATGCGATGGGCTACCTAGAAAAAGCGGGTTTGCTCTATCAACCCCATACCTCTGCGGGGCGAGTGCCTTCAGATTCGGGCTATCGCATCTATGTTGACCAACTCATTACCCCCTCTGACACCCTCTCTAAGCAGGTGGAGCAACTGCTCACCGATCGCCTCAATTCGGACAACTGGAGCTTTGAAGCCCTGCTGCGGGGAGCTGCCCAAATTCTATCGGCGTTGAGTGGCTACATTACTCTGGTGACGCTACCCCAGACCAGCACGGCTCAGTTGCGTCATTTGCAGTTGGTGCAAGTGGAACAAGGGAAGGTGATGTTGATTGCGGTTATGGAGTCCTATGAGACGCGATCGGTGATGTTAGATCTACCTCAGACCCGTGAGGCTAGCGGGGGAGAAGCATCTGCCGCCTCTGATGCAGAGCAGCTCGATCGCAAATTACAAATTTTATCCAACTTTCTGAACACCCACCTGCGGGGAAAAAACCTGAGCGAATTGGCGAAATTGGATTGGCAAGAGTTGGGACGGGAATTTGAGCAGTACGCTGATTTGCTCCGGGCTTCCTTGACCGATCTGAGTCGCCGATCGCAACCATCAATGCCTACCCAAATTTTCATTAGTGGCGTGTCGGAAGTGCTGCGCCAACCGGAGTTTTCCGAGCTACAGCAGGTAAAGGATCTGCTTCATCTTTTAGAGGAAGGGCAGGATCAATTGTGGTCGTTGATTGTGGAATTGCCAGAGACGGAAGCCACGGGTAAACGGGTCTCGATCCGCATTGGGGCCGAAAATCCTTTGGAGCCGATGCGAACCTGTGCCCTGATTTCCGCCAGCTATCGCCGAGGCACGACTGCGATCGGCAGTGTGGGGGTGCTGGGCCCAACCCGCATGGTGTATGAAAATGTCATTGCCGTGGTGGAAGCAGCGGCGGATTACCTCTCCGAAGCTATAAGCTAGGGCCGTGCATTAGAGCAACTTCCGTAGAACCAGCTTGGGCAAAATAGGAAAGGCTAGGAGAACGCTTATCATGGGGTTAGCCGCCTGTTTTCCAGTATGAGCTATTGCCTTAATCCCGATTGCCGCCGACCCCAAAACCTGGACAATGCCAAATTTTGCCAAACGTGCGGCTCAAAGTTGTTGTTGCGGGGGCATTATCGGGCCATTAAACCGATCGGACAGGGGGGATTTGGCAGAACTTTTTTGGCGATCGACGAAGATAAACCCTCAAAACCCCGTTGTGTGATCAAGCAATTCTCCCCTCAAACCTACGGCGGAGGGAACGTCCAAAAAGCGGTAGAACTCTTTGACCAAGAGGCTGTGCGGCTAGACGAACTGGGCAAGCATCCCTTCATTCCTGAGTTACTGGCCTACTTCCAGCAAGATGGGCATCACTATTTGATGCAAGAATTTATCGATGGACAAAACCTGGGGCAAATCCTGGAAACTCAGGGCAACTTCAGTGAGCCGCAGATTTGGGATTTGCTCAGCCGCATTTTGCCCATGTTGGAGTTCATTCACAGCCGCCAGGTGATTCACCGGGACATCAAACCGGAAAACATTATTCGTCATACTGACCAGCAATATTACTTAGTAGACTTCGGAGCCGCCAAACTCGCAACAGCGACGGCTCTGCTGCAAACGGGGACTAAAATTGGAACTCCCGAATATGTTGCGCCAGAACAACTCAAGGGCAAAGCGGAGTATGCCAGCGACCTCTACAGCTTGGGCGTGACCTGCATTCACCTGCTGACGGGGGTTTCGCCTTTTGATTTGTTCGATATCAATGAAGATAAGTGGGTCTGGCGGCAGTATTTAGGAAACCGATCGGTGAGTGGGGCCTTGAGTCGCGTGTTGGATAAGCTGATTGAAAGTGCCCTGAATCGCCGCTATCAATCCGTTGTCGAGGTTTTAAAGGATTTAAATATGCTACCCCGCGCTGCTCCACCCGCAGGCAGCCAAGGGGCACAATCGGTGCCCGCTCAACCACGGGGCGTTAACTTGCCACCCACCACCCAACCCTGGAAAGGTCGGCTGACCTTGAGGGGGCACACGCGGGATGTGATGGCGGCAACCTTCAGTCCTGATGGCAAAACGATCGCCAGCGGCAGTAATGATGGCTCCATCAAGCTCTGGCGATCGCAGGATGGCACTGAACTGATGACCTTAGATAGCTTGAACGATCGGGGCTGGTTACGTCGCCTGCTCTTCACCAGTCCCATTTATGCGGTGGCGTTTAGTCCCGATGGGCAGACGATCGCTGGCGGCACCAATGGCGTGAAACTCTGGCAAACCCGGACTGGGCAACCCGCGTCAACGCCATCCCTGCAAACGGGTCTCGTCTACGCGGTGGCCTTCAGCCCCAGCGGTGACACCTTGGCGACGGGAGGCGCAGATGGTGCAGTCCGGCTGTGGCAATGGCAGGAAGGACTGGAAATTCGCACCCTGATCCCAACGAATGCTCCAGAGCCACGCTCCCCTGTCCAGATTTATCCTTCTAACGGGGTGAATATGCTGGGCTTTAGCGCTGACGGAGAAATCTTGGTTAGTTGCAGCACCAGAGGCTTCGTTTCTGGGGGAGTTGTGGTCAATACGCGCACAGTGCATCTGTGGCGAGTGAAGTCGGGTCAACTTGCCCTGAGTATGACAGTGTATGATACGCCGATTAATTTTGTGGCGTTCAATGGGGATGGGCTAATCTTTGCCAGTGATGTGTCGGATACGGTCAGCCGGGAACGGGGGGTGAAGCTGTGGCGGCTGGGTGATGGGCGGGAAATTGGTAGCCTCAGAGGGCATACAAGTGCCGTGAATGCGATCGGTCTCAGCCCTGATTGGCAAACGATCATTACCTGTCACAGCGATCGAACTCTGCAAACGTGGCATCGACCCTAGCAATTGCTGGTACTAAGATTGGCGATCGAGTTGCTGTTGCAGCCAGGGTTCAACGGGGTGCCCATCTTTACGCCGCAGTTCTACGTCAATGGCGATCGTGGCTCCTGATCCCGGAGGCGCGGGTTTTTGGTGAAACAAAATGTCATAGTTTGCGGGGTCTTCCTGCCGCTCCCGCAGCCAATCTTGCACCTTAATCGTGGCAAACATCGATTGTCCCTGCTCAAACAGGCGCGTAATCTGCATTTGCAAGTCGTAAGGATTATGACGCGGCATGTGTTTTAGTTCCTTAAATATAGGAGTTCAATGAAATACCATTGCCCATCCTACGGACTCTTCAACCAACGATCTGTTGAGATTTTCACTACCAATCGTAAGCTGGATCAGCGGTAGCGTAACGCATCACGCTTGAACCCACCACCAGCGGCTTTCGTCCGTCAGCTGCCCTGACGTGTTAACCTGCTGGAAATGACACAATCTCTGCGAAACTTCTTGTGAATGCTGTTATTCCTGGCATGTTATTTAATGAGCGGCCGCTTGCATTTCCATCATCCCCAAATCGTGTCTGAGAAATTGCCTCAAACGCACGTGGCTCCAGTATACAAGCATCTACAAGTGCTGGTTTCCAACCAGTTTCTGATACAAGATTGCGAACTGAAATGCCTTGATTTTGTACTATTTTCACTAAGGGACTTGCAGATAAATAATGTACCCACGTATAAACCTTGCATGGACGAAGCATTCGGGCGAGAGTCTTTGTAACTTAATCAGAACCTTTTACCGAATGCTTCGCCCCTACGCAAACTTCAGAATGATTTATTAGTTAGAAGTCCCTAAGACTTGCAAAGCTGGTCGGGACAGCACACGAACCATCTCCGTATACTTGAATCGTTCAGCTTCACTGTTCTCCGAATTTGCGCCGTTAACAAGGAGGTTAGCAATAAAATCAAGTTTATCAACGTATTCAGCATTCAGTGCCGTAGCGATAACTTTTCTTGCAAAACGCTCTCCTTCTTCAGTTTTATACCAATCTAAATTTCGTTTAACGTATTCCAGACGTTCTAATAATTTCTGAACAAATTCCCTGTGTTGTTGTTCCTCAATGGACTATCTATATTTCCTTATACCTTCGATGGGAATGCCAAGACCTGGTATAAGCTTCGCGGCTTCTATTCCTGCCTCAACAACACCAGCTATCAATGCTTCGTTCTTTTTTTTATTCAATAGCACAAGTAAACCTGTTAACACTGTTAATGCAAGCTGCCAGGCTACTAAAACGTTGCAGAGCACACGCTACGCGATCGCTCCTACCGTGAAATTGTTCTAAATTATTCGATCCAAAAGTCTTAGGGACTTGCGTCAAAATAAACTATCGATCGAGGTTATAAGATGGACACCCTTCATGTTGCCCATCCCACCCCGATAGTATTTCATTAAGTCGCAACTCCCTTAACCACAAAAGAGCCAATCAGTAGCGAAACTGTTTTTTCCGTTGCTTATGCTTAGCAAGAGCCTTCCGCTTCCGTTTTTCGATCGGAGTCTCAAAGTGGCGATGCTTTCTCATGTCTGGAAAGATTCCTGCCTTGGACACCTCTCGCTTAAACCGACGCAGTGTTGACTCGATTCCTTCATTCTCACCAGGAATTATTTGGGTCATCCTACCTCCTCGTTAACGAACTCCACTGAAACTGACGACACTAAGCCGTCTAGCCAGGAACGGGTTGACAAAAAAGGGCAGACTCCTTGTCTGCCCTCAAGTTTCTAGAGCGAATACTAAGCTCTAAAGATTAGTAGCGACGGGAAGACCGATTGTTGTTCGACCAGTTACCGCCACCAGAAGACCCACGATCTTCACGAGGCTTTGCTTTATTCACTTTCAAGTCACGACCCATCCATTCAGCCCCGTCTAGGGCTTCAATGGCGGCAGTTTCTTCAGCTTCTGTACCCATTTCCACAAATGCAAAGCCACGGAGGCGACCAGTTTCACGATCAGTGGGTAGTTGAACGCGCTTGACAGCACCGTACTCTGCAAAAGCTTGAGTCAGGTCTTCCTGTGTAACCTCATAGGACAGGTTACCAACGTAAATTGACATAGATTGTCTCCAAAAGTAGAAAGTGTAGAGAGCTAAATTCGGAGAAACGCTTGTAAGAACGAATTATCAACCGAAAGTAATGCTTTTCAGTAAATATAGCACACTCTATAGGTTACTGAACTAGTTTCATGAAAACTATTGAAATAGAAGCTATGAAAACTCAATAGGGTAGGAAGGATACAATAATGCATCTTTCCTACCCTAAAGCCTTAAACCTGCTCGCTGCAAGTTATAAAGTACTATACCCCCAGGGGAATTCGAATCCCCGTCGCCTCCGTGAAAGGGAGGTGTCCTAGGCCTCTAGACGATGGGGGCGCGTTGCGCTAGCCTTTGCCGAGCCAGTTGAGTGACTTGTTAAATCAAACAAGTATTTATCTAAGCCTTTACTAAGGTATCGAATGCTGAGATATCTGTCAACTCCAATTTGTGGAATGGGAGAAGGGGAGCCGGATTGAAGTCCCTCTCCCAAGAGGCTTGTCATTACCAACATCTCTTGAAAAGCCTACATAATAAGGCTTTTGGGGCTTAGCCTCGTTTTCAACAATTATCACTTATTGACAATGAGTAACGAAGGCGTGGGGGGTTTAGAATTTACATTTTTAAGAGTGATATCCTGTCAGCTTTTTTGCTACATCTTTGATTGTTTCTTTGACGGCTTCGCTTAGCATTTGGCTAGTATGAGCAAATTTACTGTAGTTTTATATTCTATGGTATTTTATTTCTTTAGTTGCTCCCCAAGCTGCCAAATCTTGATAGCTTTATCCTTGCCGCAACTGGCGAAGACTTGACCGTTGGGACTGATGGCGATCGAATTCACAGAATCCAGGTGATCCGTCAGGGTGGTGAGTAATTCTCCACTGCTGAGATGCCAAACTTTAATGGTTTTGTCGCTGCTGCCACTCAAGACCGTTTTACAGTTGGGGGCAATGGCGACCGTATGCACCATGTCAGAGTGCCCAGAGAGGGTTCTCACCAACTCTCCCGTTTTCACATTCCAGAGCCTCACGGTTTTGTCTTTACTGCCACTGGCGATCGTTTGCGCGTCTGCACTGATCGCCAGCCCCATCACTGAGTTCACATGCCCCGAAAGAGTACGCAGCAACTCGCCATTCAGCAAACTCCAGACCTTGATCTTGTTATCCAGCCCGCCACTCACCATCATTTGTCCAGCAGGGCCGATCGCCACCGTTTTCACCATGCCCGCCGTGCCCAGCAGCGTCCGCAGGAGTTCCCCAGTTTCCAAATTCCAAATGCGGACACTCCGGTCTTCACTGCCACTCACCAGGTACTTGCCATCGGGGCTGACAGCAACTGAATTCACATCCCTACCATGCTCTGTCAGGGTGCGAATCAGTCTCCCTGTCTCTACTTGCCAAATTTTAATCGTGTCGTCGTCGCTGCCGCTAATTAAGCGGTTGCCATCAGGATGAAACGCAATGCAATTCACAGGCCGCGAGTGTCCGGCTAGGGTTTGCAGCAGGTTGCCATCCTGAATATTCCAGAGTTTCACCTTGTCATCTAAACTGCCACTGGCCACCGTTTGACCGTTGGGGCTAATGGCGACACAGTTCACCCAGGACGGATGACCCGCGATCGTCCGCACACATTTCCACTGCCCCTGAAACTGAGACACGGGTTGAGAACCAAACGGCTGAGAAAAAGCGGGGGGTCTAGAGAAATTAGGTTGACTGATCGGTTGGGGAGTCGTGGTGGGTTGCTCAGATCTAGTTTGAGCCGCTTGGGGCTGAGCCGAAGTCGGGGGAGGAAGGGGGGGTTGCGAAGGGAATTGCGAAACAGGGGGCTGAGCTGTAGATGGAGCTGAATTGGGTGGGGCTGAATTGGGCTGAGGCGTAGAATTATCCCTCGTGCCAGCGGTTGACCGAGCCGATCGGGCCGTTAAATCCTTAAAAATCGCATCGGCTGATTGATAGCGCTCGTTCACCATATCCTTCAGCATCTTGTCCAGAATGTAGCCAAGCCGATCGCTCACCGTCCTGCCCTTCTGCGCCAGATGCTCTCGCCACAGCCACGAGCCAGACAACGGATCATATAAATCATCGGGCTTCACCTGCGTGAAGAGATGAATGCTGGTTGCGCCCAAACTGTAGAGGTCGCTGGCAGGATAGGCTCGGCCACTCCGCATTTGTTCGATCGGCGCATAGCCTTCTGTCCCAATGCGCGTCCCTACTTGCCCCATCGAAGTTCCAGTCAGCAACTTAGAAACCCCAAAGTCAATCAGCACCAACCGACCATCACTAGCACGACGAATAATATTTCCAGGCGTAATATCTCGATGGATCACCTGGCGTTCGTGAATAAACTTCAATACAGGCAAAAGGTCATACAACAAATCTCGGATGCGTTGCTCACTAAACGCCCCTTGGCGCTGCAACTCCTGCACCAAATTTGGCCCCTCCACAAACTGCTGCACTAAATACAGGCGGCTACTATGTTCAAAATACGCCAGTAGGGTAGGAATCTGGGGATGTTCGCCCAATTCATGGAGCCGCACTGCCTCTTGCTCAAACAGTTGAATGGCCTTATTCAAGGAACTAGTCCCTTGAAACTGTGGCGAAAACTGCTTGATCACACATTTAGCCTTTAACCGATCCTCATCCACGGCTAAGTAAGTTCTGCCAAATCCACCTTGTCCAATGGGATGCACCACGCGATAACGTCCCCTCAGTAAAGGGGTCAGCTCTGTGCCACAACTGCGGCAAACCTGAGCATCGTCAGGGTTCTGAGGTTGGTGACAATTGGGGTTAAGGCAACAGATCATGCTGGATGAAACCATGAGAAGGGTTAGGAGCTATCCTTTGGCAGGTTAGGGCCTGATTTTTGAAGGACAAGGTGCAGGGGGAGAACCTCCACCTAATAAGATCTAAATTTATGGGCTAGCGCAGGATGATTGCAAATTTCAATCAGCTAGGGGCAAACGCACTCGAACTCATTCCTGTTTCGGATGTTGATAGAGGGGGCGATCGGGTTTCCAGCTAATTAGACCCCAGAAGGGGATTTACTTATTGTCCCCTGTTGCAGCCTCATCGTATCGGGTGTCAGGGAATAGTTACCCACGGCTAAATCTATCGCTCAGCAAAATAGTTCAGACTTTACAGTAAATGAATGTCAGGCTCACGGACTTTCTTGGGAGCGGTTTTGACTCCTGCGTTTGTTGGGCAAGGATTCGTTTGGCAAGGATTCGTTGGGCAAGGGTGTTCATGAAATCGTCCCTGAAGTTCGATTACGCCATCTTTGAAGCAGATAGCGTGGTCATCGGAGGGGTCGTTTTTCAGCACGATCGACCTCACACTATCCCGCAACAACCCACACTCGAAGTCATCTTTTGTACAAATGCTGCGAAAAGTCAGCAAAATATCGTAGAGATTATCGCGCACATTTTGCAAAGCTGGCATTTCTTCAGGAAAGTTTTCCCACACAACTTTGAGTTCTAACTCTGCTCCGACAATCTTCTGCAATTCAGACTGCACTTCTGGAAGAACATAATGTTGGATATCTTGGAGGACACGTTTCTCCTCTAAGCCCATTGGTGTTGACCCTTAGCGAGGTGAATCATATTTAGACTTTAAACGATAGCTGAAATCTCAGGACAAAGCTGAATGTCACGGTAGAAATCAACCTTTGAACCTAGCTCTAGGCTAGAGTGAACCGCTCCGATCGCCCTGAGTGGTCTGAGGTGCAGGTTCCCATAACCCTCAAAACACGTCACAATAAAAATGGGTCGCAGTAAAGAAACATTGCGATTTCCTTGCTCAAGAAATACCTTAAGTAGAATAGGTCAGTTATGGCACTGGATCAGCTTCCCCAAACCCACCGATCGCCTCACGAGACTGCAATTCATCCTGAGCCATTTGAGGGTGGTTTGGATGGGCGCGGGTTTGACTATGACGTGGCGATCGTCGGCGCGGGGATCGTTGGGTTGACCCTAGCCTGTGCCCTCAAAAACTCTGGACTGACCGTGGCCTTGATTGAAGCGCAACCCCGCTCCGCCCAACTCAATCAACGGCGGGCTTATCACATTACTCTGATGTCGAGCCGGATTTTTCAGGGGTTGGGAGTGTGGCCACAGATTCTACCCCACATCTCCACGTTTCGCCACATTCGCCTCGCTGATGCAGACTACGCAACGGTGGTGGATTTGCAACCAGAAGACTTGGGGACAGAGACGCTTGGTTACGTGGCAGAGCATCGGGTGCTGGTGGCAGCGCTCCAGGATGCCTTGGATCAGAGTGATCTGACGTGGCTGTGTTCGGCTCAAGTGATGCAAACTCGATATGAGGCGGCTGGGGTGGATCTGGCGTTGACGATCGCTGGACAAGAACGACAAGTCCGGACTCGGTTGCTGATCGCAGCCGATGGGGTGCAGTCTCCCATTCGCCAGGGTATGGGGATTGGCACCCACGGCTGGCACTACTGGCAATCCTGCGTAACGGCTGTAATTCGCCCAGAGAAACCCTACGACAGTATTGCCTTGGAGCATTTTTGGGCCAGCGGGCCGTTTGCCACGTTGCCTTTGCCCGACAACCGCTGCCAAATTGTGCTGACTGCTCCCCACGCTGAGGCCCAGTCTTGGCTGGAGGCTGATGCAGCGACATTCTTGGCAGAACTCGATCGGCGTTATGAGGGACGGTTGGGCAAGCTAGAACTGGTGGGCGATCGGGTGCTATTTCCGGTGCAACTGATGCAGAGCGATCGGTACACTCTGTCTCGCCTCGCCTTGGTGGGCGATGCAGCGCACTGCTGCCATCCCGTAGGTGGGCAGGGGCTGAACATGGGGATTCGAGATGCGGTAGCACTGGCGCAAGTGCTGCAAGCGGCACACCAGCAACAGGAAGATATCGGCGCGTGGCCGGTGTTGCGGCGCTATGAGCGGTGGCGGAAGTGGGAAAATCTAGTGTTACTGGCTTTTACAGATTTCCTCGATCGCATGTTCTCCAATAACTTGCTGCCGCTGGTTTTGATGCGACGATTAGGACTCTGGTTGCTAAAAACGATTCAACCCTGTCGCTTTTTGGCCCTACGATTAATGACAGGATTAGCAGGGCGGTTTCCTGAGTTGGTTAAATAACCCGTTATTAATTGCGTCTTACGAAGACATGGCACCGATCGTATCCATTATTGTCACTTGCTTTAATCAAGCTGACTATTTGAAAAAGTCAGTGAAGAGTGTTTTGGTACAGACTTTTTCAGATTTGGAGTGCATTATTGTCGATGATGGGTCTACGGATAATACGGCTGAAATTGTCACCTTACTTGTTGATTCTGACCCACGAGTTAAGTATTTTTTCAAACAGAATGGGGGCGTTTCCTCAGCTAGAAACTTCGGATTTGAGCAGGCAGCGGGGCAATGGATTCAGTTCTTAGATGGAGATGACTGGATTGATGCGGATAAGACGCGATTTCAACTCGATCGCGCTGGAGCTTTAAATGCAAATTCAACGAATGCAAACCCAGCAGAACGGGTGATTTATTCAGACTACGAACGGGTGTTTATTGATCAAAATCACGAGATTGTAAAGAGGGAATTGAATGTAGTAGGTGCCCTGACTAATCAACAGCTAGTTGAGCGGTTATTACTGCCAGATTTCCTAGCCAATTCTCCCTTTCCGTTATTGCAACAGTGTTTGTTGATGCACCGCAAGGTGTGCGAACAAAAGCGATTTGATGAAACAATGCGGGCCTTGGAAGACCGGGATTTTGTGTTGGATCGACTGATGGCAGGGGTTGAGTTTATCTATGCACCGATCGTGGGCAGCTTTTATGTCAAGCATTCCTTTGGGTTGACGAGCAACTGGCAAAAGTTGAAAGCCAGCTATATTTATTACTATCAAATTGTCTGCCAAAAGTACCCACAGTTAAAGCAATTTTGTCAACGAGGGCTTGGCTTTCTGTTGGATGAAGCGATTCGGGAAAAAGAGGCAATTCACTTTCAGAAATTGTTGCCTTTGATGGAGTTTCCAGTCTATTTGCTCGATCGCAAGCTGAAGCTAGATCAGCTAATTCTATTGCGTCTTTTCTACTGGTTTAGACTCGTAAGTCCCAGTTTCTTACTTTATGAAAAGTACCGTGGGCCACGTTCTAAGAAATTATTAGCACAATTGACGAAGGTGTTTGGTGCGAAACCAGTTTCCAAAGATTCAGAGTAGGGGCAAAGCATCCGGCAGACAAGCCCTTGAATCGACCAGAAAGTCATTGCCCGGATGCTTCGCCCTTCCGGTGCCTAGTATAAACTTTTTCTGGAAATCTCCTTGGTTGCCTGCAAATCCTTAATTGCTATGCAGCATCTTCTTTTGGTGCGATCGATACCCTAAAACCTAGCTCACTTAATATCTTTAAAAGAGTAGGAAAGTCCAAGTAATTTTGTTGAGCCAGAGTTTCGTAAATTGCGCTGCGATGGGAAGCGAGTTGGGTATCATTTAATCCTGAGATTTGAGCTTCCGCAACGTTTTTCAACGCTAAGCGCACCTCCTCCAAGCTCCCATCATCCAGAACAGCATCTAAATAAGCTGCCGCCTCGTGGGGATCTTTGAGAGACTCAATCAGATAAGAGTGATAGCTACTACTCCTTGCCATGTTCACGTTGGTTGAAGTCAGTTACACAGTAGTAGCAGAACTAGTATTTCAACCTGTGCAAAGTACACTCGGTAACCAGAGCCACAATCAATTCTAAACTCAAAAACTCCTTCCCCTTGCTCACTCTTTACCCAATCCGCAAAAATTATGGATTCCTGTTTTCACCACGTAGAGCGCTACAGACGTGGCGAGGCGGGGGGGAATGACAGCACTGGTTGCCAACGCAGGCACAAGCAACGCCGCTAATCCAGGCGTAGCCGATGCCATAAATTCATCCTGACAGATGATGTGGCGGCACCGTCCTGCCAACCCTGCCAACCACCGATCGCTGCGGTCTGGCTCTTGCCCCGCCTGGATTGCTAAGCCGATCGCTGCGTCTTCCAAGTCTCCCTCGCAGTCCTCGATCGCATCCAAAGCCACCAGTGCTTCAGGAAAATTTGCCAACTCAGAACGAAACTGAGCAATTTCTGTAGACGTTACCGTAACGGTCATGCTGAAGACGCGCTAAAAAAGGATGTCACCATAGTAACCGCAGTTGCTCACGCAGTATCATCCCCGTCTGCTTTCCTTATCCTGCACCCGCTGCACAACGAGTACAAAATGCTATACTTAGGGACGGATATGGCGAGCGTAGCCAAGTGGTTAAGGCAGAGGATTGTGATTCCTCCATCCCGCGGGTTCGAATCCCGTCGTTCGCCCTTTAGATTACACATTGCATTGACGATTCTGAACCTGTTAGCGCAGTAGAGGCGATCGATGAACCCTGAAGAGACTACACAAGGTACAGTGGCTCTTGGATTTGCCCGTGCCCTCGTCGCAGGTGAATATCATATCGCCCATGAAATGCTATCAGCTTCACTTCGAGCGGAACTTTCACAGTCTCAACTTACTGAAGAGTATGAGGACATGATTGCGTATGGAGATGTACCTCCAAACTTCGTGAACGTGATCACCGTTATGGGTGATTGGGCTATTAAGGAAGCAGAAGATATTGGGTGGGTATATACTGCAATAGCTGGGGATAGTTAGGTTGAGGCCGTTACTATCATTGTTGCTCAAGAAGGTGAAAAACCCGTCATCCGCAATATCGAGTGGGGTCGTCCTTAGATTAAGCTTGTCTATCACTTTGCCCTAAATTGATAGTGTTGGTTAGATTCTATCTAAGTATTGGAGTTCTGAATCGCTCTACCCACCTTACATTGACCAACTTGTAGTTCAAATACTGTGGCGGGACTACTGGCTCAACGCTGTGGCGTGGTGGCGTAGGTGATCCTCCATGAACGAGGAAATGAAATAGTAGCCGTGATCATACCCTGGTTGTTCCCGCAGAATTAACTCCTTGCCTGCCTTGGCACAGGCTGCGGCAAATACGTTTGGCAGAAGTTGCCCTTGCTCCAGGAAGGGATCGATCGTACCTTGGTCAATCAAAATTGGGTGGTTCCAGGTGGAATGCAGCACCAATTCACTCGCATCATAGGCGTGCCAAGGGGTGGAGTCTGCACCCAAGTAGCCACTGAAGGCTTTTTGTCCCCACGGGCAACGCATCGGGGCGGCGATCGGGGCAAACGCTGAGACAGAAAGGTAGCGATCGGGATGGCGCAGGGCACAAACTAGCGCTCCATGCCCGCCCATTGAGTGACCCATGATTCCCTGACGCTCACGATCGCCCGGAAAATGCTCGGCAATCAGGGCAGGCAACTCCTCAGTAACATAACTATACATTTGGTAATGGGCGTTCCAGGGTTCCGCGGTGGCATCGACATAGAAACCCGCCCCCGCCCCAAAATCCCACGCTGCTGTTTCACCAGGAATCCCCGTATTCCGGGGGCTGGTATCAAGCGCAACCAGCATGACTCCATACTGAGCCGCGAACCGCTGAGCGCCAGCTTTGACCATGAAGTTTTCTTCAGTACAGGTCAGTCCAGATAGAAAATAGACGATCGGCACTGTCCCAGATTGAGCTTGGGGCGGGAGATACACGGCAAACCGCATGTCGCCATTGCAAGTTGTGGAGGGGTGGTGGTAGAAGCCGATCGTGCCATCGAAACAACAGCTTTGGTTCGTGAGGATGGGGAGTGGGGTCATGAGGCTTTGGGTAAAAAGTAAAGGGTAAAAAGTAAAGGGTGAAGGGTGAAGGGTGAAGGGTATATATATTGCCGCCGCAGACTTCTAGAATGTGACAACAGTGCGGATTGATTCCCCTCTGTGCATCAACTCAAAGGCATCATTGATGCGATCGAGGGGCACGGTATGGGTAATCAGTGGATCAATTTGGATTTTTCCATCCATATACCAATCCACAATTTTAGGAACATCCCGGCGACCTTTTGCGCCACCAAAGGCACTGCCCTTCCATACCCGCCCCGTCACCAGTTGAAAGGGTCGGGTGCTAATCTCCTCCCCTGCCCCTGCTACACCAATAATGACGCTGACTCCCCAACCTTTGTGACAACACTCCAATGCTTGCCGCATCACTTGGACATTGCCAATGCACTCAAAGCTATAATCCGCGCCCCCATCCGTCAGTTCCACAAGATGGGCAACCAGATCGGTGCCGTTCAACTCCTTGGGGTTGACAAAGTGAGTCATGCCAAAGGCTTCAGCCATCGATCGTTTAGCCGGATTCGTATCTACGCCAATAATCTGATTTGCGCCCACCATCCGCGCCGCTTGGATCACATTTAAGCCAATGCCCCCCAACCCAAATACGATGACATTCGCCCCCGGTTCTACCTTGGCGGTGTTCACGACCGCTCCAATCCCCGTGGTGACTCCGCACCCGATGAGGCAAACTTTGTCGAAGGGCGCATCATCCCGAATTTTGGCAACAGCGATTTCGGGTAGCACGGTGTAGTTGGCAAAGGTTGAGGTGCCCATGTAGTGGTGAATCATGCGACCTTGGGCAGAAAAGCGACTGCTGCGATCGGGCATCAATCCCTGTCCTTGCGTGGTGCGAATGGCTTGACACAAGTTGGTTTTGCCACTCAAACAAAACTTACATTGGCGACATTCGGGCGTATAAAGCGGAATCACCCGATCGCCCAGCTTGAGGCTCTTGACCTCTGCCCCAATTTCCACCACAACCCCTGCCCCTTCATGTCCCAAGATAGCCGGGAATAATCCTTCGGGGTCAGCACCCGATAAGGTATAAGCATCGGTATGACAAACTCCCGTTGCTTTAAGCTCAATCATCACTTCCCCAGCTTTGGGCCCTTCTAGCTGGACAGTCTCAATGCTCAGGGGCTGCCCTGCTTCCCACGCCACAGCGGCTCGTACCTCCATACTTTTCTCCATCACTTCGTACAATACTTAGATCTTAGGGGAGTCCGATCGGCCCTTGCCAATATTGCAGGATGTCTTAATGGCAGAGGTTGATTTGTGTCGTTTTTTGTGTGGGTATATAGAAGTTCAGGACAAAGAAATACTTAAGACTGATAGAGATATGGCTGAGAATTGTTAGTCTTGCGTTTCTTCAAAATTATTGAGGTGACCTTACTCTTGCTAGAGCTTAATCTTTAACGTCTTGCCAAGAGACAACTGCTTGAGGGTTGATTTGATGATTCTTGAGGCGACGTGATAACTCTAACTGCTGAGCCTCTGTTAGCTCCAGTTGCTCTGGGTCGATACTGATACTGTCCCAGATAGCTTGAACAAGACGGAGGCGATCGTCAATACTCAAAGCCTTTATCTCTGCCAACGTTGCGGAAATATCCATAAGTCCTCTAAAAACATGAGGTTGCTACCACATCAATAGTATCCCAACTCAGTGGAATCTAGAAACAGCAGGGTAATAAGTACTACCATTGAGCCTCACGTAAATATGCCAGATGCGTCTGTTTTTGGGTGGGAACGGATTCGGTTTGACTCAGCAGGAGAAGTGGAGAACCTATTTAACTGTCCTCCAGATTGGGTCGTAGAAATCCTTTCACCCGATCGGACAACCACAAAGGTGATTCGCAATATTCTGCATTGCTTAAAGTATGGCTCTCAGTTAGGCTGGTTGATCGATCCTGAAGAGCGCGTGATTTTGGTATTTCGTCCTGAACAGTTACCCATCGAATTGACAGAGGGCGATACTCTACCTATTTTGCCTGATGTAGAGTTGAATCTAACTGTTACGGATATATTCGGCTGATTAAAAGGATAACACTAGTTTGCCCTTGTGGAAAGTGCCCAGAGCGATCGTTCCCTAGTTCGACGATCGCTAGCCATTGGATTATTTCTATAAGAGGATATATAAGCGCATTCATCGCGCTATTTGATCAGACTATGGACAATTTTCTAGGTCAGAGATTGTCAGTTCGAGAGTCTACGCCAAGGTGCGGCTGTAGTTCAGGCTGATGTTGACACTCATCATGCTTTACCCATCGACATAGCACTTCATCGTAATGATATTGAAGTTGATAGCGTAAAGGGGTTGTCTCTAAAAGTGTGTCTAAATCTTGGGAGAGTTGTTGTAGTTCGTATAGAGCCACAGCCAAATCGCCGATCGCCACTTGGGTTTCTTCAGAGCGATCAGTCGATTCGGTCAGGGCATTAACGCTACCCTTCACCAACTCGATCGCAATTACCAAGCGTTGATATGCCTGCACTGTTAAGTTCATTTCAGTGTCCTACAAAGTCTGCCAAGGGTAGATACACCTGCTTTAACAAGTGCTTCGGAAACAAGGTCAAGAATAGGATTCCTTGTTCCCAGACTTTGCGTAACCAATGTTTAAGTAATGTGTAGCTTTTCCCAACTACCTGACCAAAGGGTAGGGTTCACAGGGGCATGAGACAGCTTCACGTTTCTATCCTTCCCGAAGGGCGGGCTGAGTCGTGATACCTGAAGAAGAGTCTTCTAGCGAGATCCGTTGATATCCCGCCTCAGCAGGTGAAACAACTGAAATAAAAACCAATGGCTCATTACCATCGTTGAATACTCCATGGACACAACCTGTATGAGCAACTACTATATCCCCTGCAAAAATCGGTTCTGTAGTGCCTACTTGATCCAGGTAATATCTTCCCTGCCCAGCCAAAATAGTCCAGGTATCTTGTCCAGTAGGGTGAATGTGGGGGGGAACTTCTTGCCCTGGCTTGATATACCAAGTTACAACAGTGGCATTTGAGGATTCGGTAACAACCGATCGAATTGGTTCCTCATCTGTTGGCTGAAAAAACTCGGAACTATGGAATATTCTGTCTGTATTCATCTTTGTTTGATCGAGAGAAAAGTTATGCTGTCGGCAGTTTTGTAGGGTGTAATTGGCTCACTGACTATCATGAGGGATGGTCTTGTCGATTATCCTATAGCAACTTGACTCTACAAACGGATAGATAGTGTAGAAACGTGAGATTATCTCGTACCCATACGAACCCCCACCCTTCGGGAAGCAAGCTACACCCTAGTGGTCTGTCAATCATTAATTGACGGGTAGCTGAAAGCTGGGGTGTTAGTTGGAGTTAAATTTTGAGGGGTCGAAGACCCCTCAAAATTTTCTTGACAGAACACTAGCCCTCTCCCGAAGGAGAGGGAACAAAACCTGGAGCGGCTCCCTTGCCCTCTGGGAGTTGACCATTACCAACATTTTTGAGAAATCGAAGATTTCTCAAAAATATAAGTTCTAAACCCCAATGCCTTCGTTACTCATTATCAATAAGTGATGATTGTTGAAAACGAAGCCAAGCTCTAAAAGCCCTATTGTGTAGGCTTTTCAAAAGATGTTGGTAATGACAAGCTCTGGGAGAGGGGTTGGGGGCTTCGACGTGAGCGCTCAGCCGAACAGCGCTCAGCCGAACGGTAAGGGTTGAGATAATCTCAGGCGACTACCAAACGTTCCTACCGCCAAACAAAGACCTTTGCCTCAAACTCTCCCAAATCCGTCATCAACGAATTATCACCCGCTTCAATGTCGTAGTTCGCCGTCCACTCGTGCCAGGTGCCATTTTTAGGGAAATTGGGAATCGTGTAACCTGCCAGGAAATTCTCCGAGAAGTTCACGACTACCACTACACGGGAGCCTTCATTATTCCAGCGCGTGTAGGCAAACACTTTGTCCTCTGGGTTTTCGTGGAAGAACTCAATATTTTCTGTGTACAGGGCGTGATTTTGTTCCCGTAGGGCAATTAAGCCTTTGTAGTACTTGAACAAGCCTTGGTTTAGCTCGTTCTTCAGCAGCGACCACTCGATTTTGGCTTGGCTAATAGTTTTGTACTTGTATTCGCCGAATTCCTCGCCCATCCAAATCAGCGGAATCCCCATCGCGGTCATTACCAACGCCACACCCAGCTTCACCCGTTTGAAGGCAGCTTCGTCCAAAATGCCCCGATCGCCCAAATCTGCCATCAGGTGATTCTGGTCGTGATTAGTCAGATAGTTCACTACATTCGTCGTGCCCAAATAGCCTTGGCGCTTAGCATCCAAGGCTTCCTTAATCTGCTCCAAATCAAATTTTTCTCCACAGAGCATGGGGACAACGCAGTGGTAGAAGCTGTCGTGCCAGCAGCCATCCATCGGGCCGTCGAGATTCGTGATGCTGGGGTTGTCAGGGATGAATTCTGCCACATTGTAGAAAGGTTTGTCCCCCGCTGCCTGTTTTGCTTCCTGCACAATCCAGCCCATGAAATCGTAGTTGGCAATTTGGCGTGCTGCATCGTAGCGAATGCCGTCGATGTGATACTCCTGAATCCAGAAGCACACCACATCCCCCGCAAAGCGTCGGGCAGGATAGGTATCAAATTTTTCGTCGTAAAATTCGTAGTTGAACTCTGGGCCCCAATTGTTGCCGGGATCGCGGGGGGAGTGGTGATACCAGTAGTCGTGGTCAATTTGGGTGAGGGGACTCTCGGCTTCTGAGTGATTGTAGATCCCGTCCATAATGACCCGGATGCCCTTGCCGTGGCATTCATCAATCAGGTTTTTCAGTTCCTCAGTGGTGCCATAGCTCGATTCTGAGGCAAAGAAATAACGGGGATTGTAGCCCCAACTGTGGTCACCGGGATACTCTTTCACAGGCATGAGTTCGATCGCATTGATCCCCAAATCCACCAAGTAATCCAGTTTTTCCACCACATGCTTATATTTACCCCGCACGTAGCGATCGTCCTCACCGCCAGAAAAATCGCCCACATGCATTTCGTAGATCACTAGTGCATTGTCAGCGGGAAGGGGCTTGTCGTCGTGCTTCCAGGTGTAAGTATCCACAATTTGCTTACCGTCTTTGATGCGAATCACGCCATTCTGACTGGCATTATCAATATCTGTAGCGTAAGGGTCGTTCACGTCTACTGGTTGATCAGGTTCAAAGAACCAGCTTTTGGACTGAACTCGAAACTTGTACTGATACGCTCCATCTGCTAAGTCAACACTGGTGCGAAAAAATCCATCGTCACCCTGCTGCATAGAAACTTCCTGCCAATCGGAAAATTCTCCAATTAGCGCCACTTTTTTATTGTGGGGGGCAAAAAGCTTAAACTCGATCGAGCTACTCACGATAGTTCATTAAAAATATATGGATAGAAAAACTATCCTGCATTAGGTAACCCTTTTCATCTAACCAAAGGGGTAATTTTGTATATCAATGGGCAATAGACAATTTTCCTAAATTTTCCTCTTCCTAAGGAGAGAGTTGTGATGAGGGAGAAGTTGAATCTTGGTTAATCCCTGATCTTTAGCGTGTAGGTTCTCAACTGGAGATGACTTAAGGATCGTGGATTTAGGAGATTTCCAGAAAAGGTTATACCAGGCACCGGAAGGGCAAAGCATCCGGGCCACGACCTTCTGGTCGATTCAAGGACTGATCTGCCGGATGCTTTGCCCCTACAGGGGTAATATCTTTCTCAGAAATCTCCTCAGAAACTACTGAACCGAACTCAGCACCTTTTCGACTACGATCGCTGGATTGGCTTCTGGGCTATCGGCTTCCGAGGGGGGCACCACTTGCCAGAACTGCGGTAGGTACTCCGACCAATGGGCCAGGATGGTCTTGGCTTTGGTGCTGCCCGTGCGATCGGCATGGGACTCAATCAAGGCGCGGAGTTGTTTTTCCCCGTCTAGGGTGAGAACCCGCTGCACTTTGACAATTTCGGGGTTGACCTTGGTGGGCAGGCTGCCATCTTCATCCAGGAAATAGGCTAGTCCACCCGTCATGCCAGCGCCGACATTGCGGCCAACGCGACCCAGAACTACAATCACACCGCCCGTCATATATTCGCAGCAGTGATCCCCAGCCCCTTCAATCACCGCTGATCCCTTGGAGTTGCGAACCGCAAACCGTTCGCCAGCTTGCCCTTGGGCAAAGAGGGTGCCCCCCGTCGCGCCGTAGAGACAGGTGTTACCAATAATCACATTTTGCGCTGGATCATAGCGAATCTCAGCACTGGGCTTGATCACGATCTCGCCGCCGTGCATTCCCTTGCCCACGTAGTCATTGGCTTCACCTGTGAGATTGAGGATCATGCCTGGTAAGTTAAAGGCACCAAAGCTTTGTCCCACACTGCCCTCAAAATTCAGGACAATGCTGCCTTCAAAGCCTGCGTCGCCATAGCGCTGGGCGATCGTCCCCGCCAATCTGGCCCCCACCGTGCGATCGGTGTTGACAACCTTGAAGGTTTTGGTTGCTGTGGATTGCTGCTGAATCGCCCGCTGAATTTCTGGGTCAGCCACGAGTTGATCATCTAGCACAGGGCCGTTGCTGTGTACCGATTCGTGCTTCAGCCACTCCCGATTGGTGCGGGTGTCTGGTAATTGGGTGAGGCAATCCAGATTTAAGCTGTGGATTTTAGTCAGCTTCACGCCATCCCGCACATGCAGCAGGTCAGCCCGACCGATCACCTCATCCAAAGACGCGTAACCCAGATGGGCCAGCAACGATCGCACCTCTTCCGCAATGAAATAGAAGAAATTCACCACGTTCTCTGGAGTCCCTGAGAACCTCAGCCGCAGGTCTTCGCGCTGACTGGCAACTCCCACAGGGCAATTGTTGGTGTGGCAAATACGGGCCATGATGCACCCCTCAGCAATCATGGCGATCGACCCAAAGCCATATTCTTCAGCCCCCATCAGCGCCGCCATCAGCACATCCCAGCCCGTTTTGAGGCCGCCATCTGCCCGCAGCAGCACCCGATCGCGCAGTTGATTTTCCATCAACACCCGATGCACCTCCGTCAATCCCAATTCCCACGGACTGCCAGCGTGTTTGATCGAGCTAAGGGGAGACGCACCCGTGCCGCCATCGTGACCCGAAATTTGAATCACGTCTGCGTTGGCCTTAGCAACTCCCGCCGCCACCGTGCCGATGCCCACCTCGGCGACCAGCTTCACCGAAACCTTGGCTCTGGGATTGATCTGGTGGAGATCAAAAATTAATTGAGCCAAGTCTTCGATCGAGTAAATATCGTGGTGGGGCGGCGGGGAAATCAGCGTCACCCCTGGCTTAGAGCGCCGCAGCATGGCAATGTAGGGGCTGACTTTTTTGCCAGGAAGTTGCCCCCCTTCCCCTGGTTTTGCGCCTTGGGCAATCTTGATCTCAATCTGCTGGGCGTGGGTCAAATACTCTGGAGTCACCCCAAAGCGCCCTGACGCAACTTGTTTGATCGCAGAACTGGCGATGTCTCCATTCCGTAGCCCTTTCAGGTGGGGCAACAGCGCCGAGTGTCCCTGAGCGTCAAGGTCATTCACGGTTCGGTAACGCACGGGATCTTCGCCGCCTTCCCCAGAATTGGACTTAGCACCAATGCGATTCATCGCCACAGCCAAGGTTTCGTGGGCCTCGCGGGACAGCGCCCCCAAGGACATGCCCCCGGTGCAGAAGCGCTGCATAATTTGCGCCGCTGGTTCCACTTGGTCTAGGGGAATGGAAGTCCGATCGCTCTCGAAGTCCAGCAAATCTCGCAACGCCGTGACCGGACGGTTTTCTAACTGTTGCTTGTAGAGTTGGTAGTGGTCGAAGCTTTTGGAAGCCACGGCTTTGTGGAGCGCCTTCGACATTTCCGGGTTGTTCATGTGGTATTCGCCACCGGGACGATATTGCACAAACCCGTAGTTTTCTAGCTTGCGACTGGTCAATTCTGGGAAGACGCGGCAATGAAAGGACATCACTTCCTGGGCCAGGTCAGCGATGCTCAAGCCGCCCAAGCGAGACGCAGTGCCGTAAAAACCTAGTTGCAGGAGGTCTACGCCAATGCCGATCGCCTCAAAAATCTGGGCCCCGTGGTAGCTGGACAGCAGGGAAATTCCCATCTTGGATAGGATTTTCAGCAAGCCAGCTTCCACGGCTTTGCGGTAGTTTTTCTGGGCCCCAGCCAAGGTGCAGGTTTCCAGCTTGCCCCGCTCCATGAGTCCTTTAGTCTTAGGATCAGCCCACCACTGGCGCACGGTTTCGAGGGCCAAATAGGGGCAAATCGCACTGGCACCATACCCAATCAGACAGGCGAAATGGTGAGTACTCCAGCATTGGGCCGTGTCCACCACCAGCGAGGCTTTCATCCGCAGCCCTTCCCGAATCAGATGATGATGCACGGCTCCCACAGCCAGCAGCGGGGGAATATAGGTGGACTCTGGATGAATGTCTTGACCCTGGGAAACCCGATCGCTCAGCACCAAAATTTGCTGGCCAGAGCGCACCGCCGTGGCTGCCGCATCGCACAGGTTCTTCACTGCCTGATGCAGTCCTGCGGGGCCTGCCGCAATGTCGTACAACGTAGATAAATCAGCCGTGGCAAAGCCAGCCTGCCGGATTTGAACCAATTCTGCCTCATTCAGCACAGGCGTATCCAGTTTTAGCAGATGGGCATAGCTGGGTTGAGCCTCCAGCAGGTTGCCCCGCTCCCCCAGTTGCATCGACAGCGACATCACCAGGCTTTCTCGCAAGGAGTCGATCGCCGGATTGGTGACCTGGGCAAAGCGCTGCTTAAAGTAGTCGTAGAGCAACCGAGGCTTGTCGGAAAGCACGGCAAGGGGAATGTCATCCCCCATGCAAAACGTCGGCTCCTTACCCTGAGCCGCCATATCTTGAATCACCATCTCCACATCTTCGGCGGTGTAACCAAAGGCAGTTTGGGCCCGCAATAGTGCCTGAGCTTCCCTGGGTTGCCCTTCCGTAAAAGGTTGAGGTTGTAGGGTATAGCGATTTTGCGCCAACCACTGACCGTAGGGATGGATCTGGGCGACCCGTTGCTTGATTTGCCAGTTCTTCAAGACCTCATGGGTTTCCAAGTCCACAGCAATCATTTGCCCTGGCCCCAAACGCCCCTTTTCGATAATCTCGGCGTTGGGCAAATCCACCACGCCAGCTTCAGAAGATACAACGACGTAACCATCCTGGGTAATGGTGTAGCGGGCAGGGCGGAGACCGTTGCGATCGAGGGTTGCCCCCACCTGTTTGCCATCGGTGAAGACTAAGAGTGCGGGGCCGTCCCACGGTTCTTGAATCCCGCTGTAGTAATCGTAGAAATCGGTAATCTCTGGGTAATTAGTTAAATCAGGCTGATTTTGGTACGCCTCTGGCACCGTAATCATCAGCGCCTCTAGGGGACTGCGGCCCGACTGCACCAACAGATCGACGACATTATCCAAGGTTGCCGAATCGCTGTTTTCCACATTCACAAAGGGCTTCAAATCCTGAATTCTATCCCCCCAATGGGCATGATTCAGGTCTGCTTCCCGCGCCATCATCCAGTTGACATTGCCCAGAAGGGTATTGATCTCGCCGTTGTGCCCCAAAAAGCGCATGGGCTGGGCAAGATGCCACTTGGGAAGAGTGTTGGTGCTGAAGCGCCGATGGTAGATGGCGAAAGCGCTCTCGTAGTAGGGATGTTGAAGATCTTGGTAAAACTCTGCGAGAACGGCCGATCGCACCATTCCCTTGTAAACGATCGTGCGACTGGAAAAGGAACAAATGTAGCAGCCCTCAAAATCAGGATGCTCCACCGCTTGCTCAATGCGTTTGCGGGTCAGGTATAGCTGGCGTTCTAGGGCATCCCCTTCCAGGTGGGACGATCGCACAATCACCTGTTCAATTTGAGGCTGGTTCGATCGGGCTTGCACTCCCAAAACGTGGGGCTGGACGGGCACAATTCTCCAACCAACAACAGTCAGGTCTTCCTCTGCCAGGACTTTCTCGATCGCTTGCCGAGCTACCTTAGCAGCATCGGGATCAGGGGGCAAAAAAATCATCCCCACGCCACAATTGGCAATTTTTAGCTCAGCGGACACGGCTCCAGTCTGCTGAAGTAAAGACCAGGGAATCGCGGTCAGTAGCCCTGCCCCATCTCCAGAATCCCGATCGGCGCTACAGCCGCCCCGATGCTCCAAGCAACTTAGAGCCACCAGTGCTTTCTCAATCAAGGTGTGGCTGTGTCGTCCCTGCTGATCAGCAATAAAACCAACCCCACAAGCATCTCGTTCCTCCACTAGCCACCGCTGCCCCTGATATCCGGCTACTGACGTTTGGCTCAATGGCCCTTGACTTGATGGTTGTTGATCCACGCTGATATTACCCATGAACGGTTCACCCTATGTCCTAAATTAAGGCTAGAAAAATTAAGCTAGAAAGCCTAAACCCCTTGGCTCTACTATCGTTGACTAAATCATTCATCTCGCTAACGCAAGTAACCTAAACTCTGGTTAATCAGCCTTTCTAAATGCTTTATAAAGCATTGACTAAGAATAAACCTGTGGAGATAGGTTACCTATTGATAGATTTAGTGATAGATGGAACGTCTAACAAATTTTTACGAGAAACTTATAGTTCCCGAAATGGGCTTTCACTATCAAGCTGAGTCATGGATCTTATAGAAAATACTGGAATCTGGCAATCCTTAGCCTGCTTTAGGTTGGAGAACCTGCCTTTTCTGCCCTACATTCCATGCCGATTTCCCTGGTGCCCATTCCAAGTGTGTAAGCGTTACTCCAGAATTTTTACGCAATCCTGAAGAAAATTACATCTAGACACAATTATTCTAGACATACCCATTTAACTCAATTATGACGCTTGATTTAGTGTAAGGTTTTGGGCTGAAAGAAAAGTCAGTATTTCTTGATATTTAAACCTTTAGGATATTTCACAAAAAAATGATTCAGAGCTAAACCACGCTCTCTGCACCTCCGTGTCTCTGTGGTGAACCTATTTAAAAGCTTTTGGCTTTTTCCACTCTCAAAGGGCAAATTTCCAACCCCAGCAGAACAGGTAAGCCTTTGGCATGAGCAGCAATTCTCATTATGGAAATTTCTGTAATACAGATGTATTGCTGCCACCCAATTAACTAGCTGAAACACCGATTCCACCGTTCAAGAGTTTAGGCAAAAATCGCGGTTAAACCTCAAAAATTAGTACAAATGCTTCAAAATGAGAATTGCTGTGGCATGAGTAGGTAAAATCAACGGGTGAAACCGTCCCCTGGATTATTTTTCTATGAAAGCAGCTAATTGGTCTTGGTCTGGTAGAGTACTAGCAATTCTTTGCCTGTCGTCGATCGCAACCCCAACCCTTTCACCGACCATTACACTCGCACAGTCCGGTTCCCTCGCTACAACAGAGTCAGGACCACTTTCATTGGGATTAATTGCCCAGGGGGGCGACTCTCAGATGCCCAATTCCCCGCCCTCCACCCAGCAGGGCAATCGAATTATCTTGAACGATCGCGCTGTGCCGGGAGTGTGGACGCAGCGCCGATCGCCCACCGATAAAACCGCACCGTCAATCGGGATCAGCGACAGCAGCTTAATGCAGTCCTTTGGCGTAGACTTGCTCAACACCAAAGACGCGACGAAACAGCCCGTCCAGTGGTTTGCCCAATCCCTAGCCCTAAACACATGGCTGACTCCCCAGTATCGCTATTTGGATGTGACCCAACTGGCTCGACAAGCTGGCTGGCAGCTACAAGCAGAGGGAACAACGCTGCGGATCACCTCTCCGGTCGCGCAGATTGTCAATGTCCGGCAGGGGCGACAAACGTTTGGCAGTCGGGCTGTGATTGACTTAACGCAAGCCACACCCTGGCAAGTGGAGCAACAAGGGCAAGATTTGCTCATCACCCTGGATGCAAAAGCAGAACCAGAACTCCTGAAACGCTTTCAACCCGGCATGGGGGCAATGGCGCGAACCATTGTGCAGCCTGGTTCCAGCATTACGATCGAAACCACGCAAAATCGATCGCTGATCAAGCTGAAAGTTCCAGATAACCTGCGGCCGCAGATTTCCACCCTTGCCAACCCGCCCCGCTTGATTGTTGACTTAACCACCGCAGGGGCGGAGCGGGATATTTTGTGGGCACCAGGTTTGCGCTGGCGACAACAAACACTGACGATCGGGGCCTCGCGGTTTCCGATCGTCTGGCTCGTGGTGAATCTGCGGCAACCGGGGCTAACCTTGGCTCCCATTTGGACAGGGCCCCAAACCCTGGTAGGAATCGCGCCTTTGCCTCAGATGGCCCAGGGGCAGCAAGCAGTGGCGGCGATCAATGGCGGGTTCTTCAATCGCAATACAAAGTTGCCCTTAGGAGCCATTCGCTTAGGAAATCGCTGGATTTCTAGCCCCATCCTCAATCGGGGGGCGATCGGCTGGAGCAGGGACGGGATCAAAATGGGCCGTCTTAGCTTACAACAAACCTTAATCACTGCGACGGGACAGCGGTTCCCAATTCTCTCGCTCAACAGCGGCTATGTGCAGGCGGGGATCGCCCGCTACACCCCAGAGTGGGGAGCAGTTTACACGCCGCTGACGGATAACGAAATCATTGCTACGGTGCAGAACGATCGCATTATTGACCAGCGTCCGGCGAATAAAACTCTTGTACCCATTCCTGCCAACAGCTACCTGTTGATTTTTCGCTCCAACAAAGGTGCTGCAAGTGCGCTACCCGTAGGAACTGCGGTGAAGGTGGAGATGGCAAGTTCACCTAGCGAGTTCGATCGCTATCCCCAAATTCTGGGGGCTGGGCCGCTGCTGGTGCAAAATCGGCAGATTGTTTTGGATGCTAAGGCAGAGCAATTCAGCGCCGCTTTTATCCGAGAAACTGCTGTGCGGAGTGCGATCGGCACGACTCCAGAGGGTACGTTATTGATAGCAGCAGTGCAAAACTCGATCGGGGGAACTGAAGCGACGCTGGGTGACATGGCCCAAATTATGCAGCAGCTAGGAGCCGTGGAGGCGCTGAACCTGGATGGCGGCAGTTCTACAACCCTCTACCTGGGTGGGCAAGTTCTCAATCGATCGCCTCGCACAGTCGCCCGAGTTCACAACGGCTTGGGCATTTTTATTCAACCTGGGGCGATCGTGTCCAAACTCGAAAACTGACCTGAAGTTTTTGCTACCGAGTAGCAATTAGTCCATTTTGTATATCTTTTATATATTGTGAATGATTTTAGATTAGGTATTTATACTTCCCATTAGTAGTATTAAGTAAAGTTACATTGAAGGATTCCTTGCTACTGTTAAAGACTTTGTGTGAATTCCGCGATCCCCAGACTTGCCCATGATGATCTACAAAAGATATTGCTATTGTTTGCTTCGGGGGCCTTTGTCCAGTGCCCAAGGTTAGAACCGTCCTTCCACGATCGCACTCGCTCGAAAAGACCGACATTTACTAAATCTTTCCCTGAGTTCGGTTGCATCTACAGCCGTTCTCGCCGAACACGCTAAACCTTACACTTCATAGGAGAAAAACGGTGGCTCAACTTCAAGAATCCCAATCTTTGACCTTACCCCTACCCAGTTCTATTACATCCAAAGGCGTAGCGGCAACCGAATTACGTCCTTGGGGAGCATTTACAGTTTTGGAAGAAGGGCGGGGATACAAAATTAAGCGAATCGAGGTTAAACCTGGTCACCGTCTCAGCTTGCAGATGCACCACCACCGCAGTGAGCATTGGATTGTGGTTTCTGGCACCGCTAGGGTTACCTGCGGCGACAAAGAGCTAATGTTGGCTAGCAATCAATCCACCTATGTACCTCAATGTACGAATCATCGCCTAGAGAATCCGGGTGTGATTCCACTGATCTTGATTGAGGTGCAGAATGGGGAGTACCTTGGAGAAGATGATATTATTCGCTTCCAAGATGACTACGCTCGTGCCGGATCATAGTTCAATTCAATTGAGTCAGGCAGCCGTTAATGAATTGCTGCGCCTGAGCACAAAGTATGAGCGATCGAACTCTGCTCCATCTCAATCAACTCGCTTGCGTTTGGGGATACAATCCGGTGGTTGTGCTGGGTTATTCTACACAATGGATTTCAACTCGGTTGTTGAACCAGACGATCGCCTTTACACGAGTAAAGGTATTTCAGTTGTGGTAGATCCTACCAGTCATATCCATCTGAAAGGATTAGTTTTGGACTATTCTGAAGATATGATGGGCGGTAGTTTTCGCTTTCACAATCCCCAAGCAACTCAGCACTGCGATTGTGGGAATTCCTTCTCCATCGGCTGAGGGAATATGTGTAAAAAGGCGATGTGCAACTTTCCTGAAACCCTCACCCCAACCCCTCTCCCAGAAGGCAGGGGCGATTCATTGAAAAACGAAAAAGCTCGAAAGCCTCATTCTTTCGTTCTACTTCGCGTTATGCCTAATCTAAACCAAACGAGATAGTAGGC
>JARCMD010000547.1 GCA_030248885.1 Leptolyngbyaceae cyanobacterium MP9P1.79
CTATTTAATTCGCACCAATTACCAACCCTACGAACGTCCGCTACAGATGAGCGTGGAGCAACTGCATTCTGTGCGAGATGCGATCGCTCACGTAAACGGTCGGCCAGGAATTCATGTGTTTGATGACTACATCATTTACAACAGCATTCCCGATCGCTACTTCAGTTACGAAAACATGGACCCCAGCGCAGCCCCCGGCGATCTCCGTCCAGCTTGAAGAGATTGGTTTTTCCTACAGTGTTGCTGAGTTTTAAGGAATTAGAATCATGGGTCAATCTGGTTGCCTCATTCTACCTCGACGAACGGTCATTCGCGGGTTACTCTCGTTCGGAGCCTTTGGGGTAACGTCCCAACTTTGGACGGGATGCACCAACTCATCACCATCCTCTGGCGAATCCGCTAGCCCAACGGCTTCAAGCAATGAGCCAATGACCATTGGATTTATCTACGTCGGACCTAAAGATGACTTTGGGTATAACCAGGCTCACGCAGATGCGGCTGCCAGCATGGCTAGTGCATTTCCCTGGGTCAAACTGGTCGAGGAGGCTAGCATTCCTGAAACAACGGCTGTGCAGGAGACGATGCGAAATATGATCAAGCAGAACGGAGCCAAAGTCATCTTCCCAGCGTCCTGGGGTTATTTCGACCCTCATAGTTTGAAGCTTGCCCAAGAATATCCCGAAGTGCAGTTTCTCCATCCCAACCATCCACTCGACCCATCCAACCCCAAAAATATTGGCTCATACTTTAGTGCTTTGATGGAGCCTGCTTACCTGACCGGTGTCCTAGCAGCATCTATGTCTAAGACTGGAAAGCTAGGGTTTGTCATCCCCAAACCTATTCCTGTTGTCTTGCAAGAGGTCAATAGTTTTACGTTGGGTGCGAAAAGTGTCAACCCGAATATCATCGTTCAAGCTATCGTTACAGGAGATTGGTCACTACCCATCAAAGAGGTAGAGGCGACCAATAGTTTGATCGATCAACAAGCCGATGTCATTATCACGCGGGTAGATAGCCCGAAAGCTGTCATCACAACGGCTGAGCAGCGCGGAGCTTATAGTTGTGGCTATCACATCAATGAGCAAAGCATTGCGCCTAAAGGATTTCTCACAGGAGTTGAATGGAATTGGGAGCAGATCTACAAGAACTATGCTGAGATGTTTCAGAACGGTAAAACATTGATGAATGGTGGGGTGCCACAGATAGTCGCAGGTGGGCTTAAAGAAGAGTTTTCCAAAATCTCAGACTATGGTGCTGCCGTTAGTCCTGAAGCTAAGGCAGCAGTGGACGCGGCGAAGCAACAATTGCTTTCTGGAGAGCGAACGATTTTCAAGGGAGAACTCAAAGACAACAAGGGGAATATTGTGATTCCAGTGGGGGAGTCATATGACCCTAGAGATCCTCGCATCAACTCAATTGACTGGTATGTGGAAGGCGTAGAAGGGGCTGGTTAATTTCACTTTTTCAAACCCCTAACTTATGCAGGAGCGGTGCAGGGGACAGCAGCTTTAAGAGAACTAAACCCTGACTAGGATAAGAACCGTAGTTTTTCTCCTTCGGGGTTGAGGTGATTTTTCACCCATAGACGATCCGCCAGAGTGACGGGGTGAGCATTTTCAGCCCAGAGATGGATTACAGTGTGCCAGTTGCGCTTGTCTCTTAAACGCTGGTTTAGTTAACAGTATTCCTAAGACACGGCTTATAGCTCTAAAGCCATAATTATTAGGCTTCCCACTGACTCTCCGTATTCCAAACTTTAGAAATTCAACGAGTTTTGAGACAACGTTTCTAATGCCAATATCCGGCTCCAAATTCCCATTGCCAAAAATGGCTTTCTCTACAGGTTCTCTAAGCGATTCATGCTTGCTAAGAAACAGGGTAACGGCTCAGCGAAGTTGAACACAGTAATTATGAATCAAGGGGGCTTCTCACCCCACGCCCACCTCGATTTAGAACGTGGGTATAGATCATCGTGGTTTTGACATCTTTATGCCCTAACAATTCTTGTATGATCCGAATGTCATACCCACTTTGGAGAAGATGTGTTGCGAAGCTGTGGCGGAAGGTGTGGCACCCCACCCGCTTGCTTAACGTTATGGCTCGAACAGCCTGCTCAACTGCTTTTTGAAAGCTACTCTCGTGCATGTGATAACGGCACATCAAATCACTACGCGGGTCTTTGGCAATATGGCTGGAAGGAAAAACAAATTGCCATATCCAGTCTCGATTGATATTGGGATACTTGCGTTCCAATGCAATCGGTAGATGGATGGCTCCAAATCCTCGCCCTAAATCTTGTTGATGTTGTCGTTTTACTCCCACTAGATGATCCCGCAGTTCATCGGCTACACTCGATGGCAGCATGGTGACGCGACTCTTGCTACCCTTACCATCTCGCACAATAATTTGGTGTTGTGCAAAGAACCCCATGATGGGCAACCTTCAAATCACCGCCTAGAACGCCGATTCAGAAACCCGTTTTCTCGGCCAGAATGCAAGGCATGCCGTTAGAGCAGCGACGAAGAAACCGGGTTTTTAGCCATACTGTGGGGAGGGCGATCGCCCTCCTTACAAATTAGCAATACCCCGCTTCAGGGCAACCAGAACTGCTTGAGGGCGATTGATTACGCCCATCTGCTCAAAGCTTTGGTGGATGACGATTGTTCAGAAGCAATTAAAATCACTGTCGTGCAAGATAATCTCAATACTCACTCCCCGGCTTCCCTTTACAAAGC
>JARCMD010000548.1 GCA_030248885.1 Leptolyngbyaceae cyanobacterium MP9P1.79
ATTGCTCGGTGAGCTTTTCACTAATGCCGCCATCAGCACTCGTACATGAACAGAGAGAAAGCGCGCCTAGGGCAAGTAGGGCGATTATTTTCATGAGACCTAACGTTGCCCATCACCCGCCGCAAGAACTTCTCAATCCCAACAGATAATCTCTCAACGGTCGGGTGCATGGGCGTTGTTATGAGGCGATCGCTTCTATTAGGCTGAGACCTCACGAAGTTGACAATCACACTCAATTACCTACACCTTTCACCCTGAACTTTTTACTGTTGCGGAAGCAGCTTGCTATCACAGATGCAATAAGCACGGTTGGAACTGCAACTAATCCGCCACTATTAAATATCCCAGTCACTATAAATAAGGCATCTACCAAATTGAAGTTTGTATGAGTAAATACACTAATCGACATGATACAAGCTGCAATGGATGCTGAAAATAGTCCGTGTATACTGCCTAAATGTCTCATCCAAGCTGTAACGAATCCTGCTACCAACACTTGAATACATACGGATAAAGCAAAGATAAAGTCAATGATATTGCCGCCTAATGCAACAAATATGAACACCAACAAGTAGCCAACTAGTCCACCCACCGAACCAATAATTAACGCCAAAGTTGGTTTTAGCTGAACTTGCTGAGATAAGATTATGGGTTGAGATGAGCTATCTAAAAAGAGCCATTCTGAGATGGGGAAATGCCCTATCCGTTTACGCCAGAACCAGGATGACATTGGATATGCCCACAAACCAATGAGTGCCAGTGAGATGAATGGATTAAATGCTGTGATTAGATGAGCCGAAGATTGAGCATTCCACGTTATGAGTGTTATGAACATACCGAAAAGCAGGTTAGCGAGTATTCCACCTGCGATCGCAAGCCCCCACCGATAGAAAATGCGGGGTGATTGACTCGTTGCAGCGATTGGTAGCCATATCATCGCTCCCGCAGCAATCCACTGGAAAAAGGTTGTCAAACTAATCAGCAGCAACCCACCCCAAAGTAGGAGGACAAGAGGATTGGAGAGGAACTTAGAAGCCCCTACAAACGAAAACTGCTGTCCTACAACTATACCCAATGCTAATCCGATGCCCAGTTTGTTAATCCCACGTACTGACTTTCCGCAAGCTACGGAAGCAAATGTTGTACGCCAAGTCCCAGCACCGATGACGTAAATGATCAATATTGCTGAGATCAAGGCAGGCACAAAAAAAATGAATAAGCCCAGCATGAAGTCCGACGAAGATGTGACTGACTGACGTGTGAGAATAGCAAGGGCAACAAAATTAGCAAATGGAATCATGGTCGCCATGCCCGTAGCAAAGGCATCCCAGAAACCCATCTGCAACAGTGGATTTGGGTTATCTAGAATACGCTGACGATCGCCCAAATCTGGATGAGTTACCCATATCCTCTGCCAGGAACCCAGTTTCTCTGAAGAGCGTTCCGCTGATTCCAGAGCCAGTCGCAGGGCACTCGATTGACTGTCCCAGATAGAAGCACGAAGATCGGCATAGAACTCGCGTACCCGCAGAACAGAATTCCGCATTAGGTAAATCAGTAAAAATAAAACCACAACGCGCCCACTCATGCCGAATATCCGTTCCAAGGGACTGCGTAGTAATGCAATGAAAAATGTAGGTAAAGCCGTGATCAAAAAAGCCCACCAAACAGTAAACGATAGGTAAGTTCTATGAACATCACCATTATAAATATGTGCAAATTCATGCAGAAGGGCTGCCCGAAACTCAGTCCGATTCTCTTCAAAACAATTAACTAGTCCATCTGGAAGATACACACATAAGTACCCCCATCGACCAAACGCATAGCCTGCCTTAGTTTGATCTAGCACACCCCAGAAAAAATTTGGCAGACGGGATAAACCAGCCTCTCTACGGAGATCATCAAGATAGCCTATCAACTCAGGACTATTCCTGTCTCTCAGCGATCGCATCCTTTCCTTTTTAATTTTCCAATCTGGTAACCACCAGTAGATTCCCAGCGCCACAGCTAACGTCAGAATGCTGCCACCAATCATCCAGAGCACACAAATTCCTGGCGAGAAGTCACTCGCTTTGTCCCAGATAACTGAATTGTAGAAATCCCCATAAATAAAGAGACTTGCACCTATCACCGCAACAATCAAAAGGATAAACCGAAACTCTGTATTCCCTGGAAACTCGAAAGGATTAAGACGCGGTGTATCAGGTTTCATAGTCTGTCAAAGAGGATGATTTGGATTGACAGGCAGATTGGCGACCATTTTATCAACGAGGCTCACAATCAGAGTATCCGAGAGCTTATACTTGCTGACAAGGGCTTTTACTTCAGGATCAGCTAAGGTCTGCTGACGTAACTGCTGCTTTTCAACGATTGTCAGTGGAGGAAGCATGGATAGCTCTAATGGTGCCGATTTCACTGCACTTCCAAGACCCAATTTTTTCAAAAGCCCCTTGAAAAAGCGAATGACTAGGTTGGAGGGTTCATCTTTTGAGAAATCCTCAGACATGAGATTCAATCCTCCCTCAAGTAGTTTGTCTGTTACCTTCTCTGCGATCTTGCTGCCTAACCATAAAAGGATAGGAGCAAGAACAATTTCTCCAATCCCAAAACCTG